>WTGL01000072.1:1299-1903 GCA_011523565.1 Acidobacteriota bacterium | reverse complement strand
GTCCTCGGCGCCGGCCTCCAGGGCTCTCGCGACCGTCTCGTCCCGGCCGTAGGCGGAGATGAAGATGACGGGCACGTCCGCCAGCTCCGGCAGGCGCTGCAGCAGTTCGATGCCGTCCGTTCCGGGCAGCACGAGGTCGAGCAGGACGAGGTCCGGCCGCTCCGTCCTGAGGAGACGGGGGAGTTCGCGCGCGTCGCCGGTGACGATCGGCGCGTAGCCCCGGGAGGCGAGCGCGTCCCGGGCGAAACGGAGCGCCTGAGGGTCGTCGTCCAGCACCAGCACGCGCGGACGGCCGCCGCCGCGCCGCGCCCCTTCGGAGGTGGCCGCGGCGAGAGCTTCGGACGTCTCGCCGTCGCCCGGCTCTTCCACCGCCGGGATCGTGAACGTGATCCGCGTACCCTGGCCCTGACCGTCGCTCCGGGCGGAGATGCGGCCGCCGTGGGCCTCCACGAGTCCCTTGCAGATCGCCAGGCCCAGGCCCGCGCCGAGATTCCCCTCCCCGCCGACCACGCCGGCGTGCTTGCTGAACAGGTGCGGCAGCAGGTGCGGTGGAACGCCGCTCCCCTCGTCCGCGACGGTGACGGCGATGTGGTGTCCGTCCAGG
>WTGL01000072.1:786-1232 GCA_011523565.1 Acidobacteriota bacterium | reverse complement strand
TCGACGATCCGGAAGAACTGCAGCATCTCCGACCGGTCCAGCTCCTCGGACGCTCCCAGCACCGTGGCGGCGGAACCCTTGATCGAGGTCAGGGGGGCGCGGAGTTCGTGGCTCACCATGCTCAGGAACTCGGTCCGCAGCCGCTCGAGTTCGTCCAGGTGGGCGAGATCCTGCATGGTGACGACCATCGACTCGGGCTCGCCTTCCGCGGACCGGATGGTCGTGGCGTTGACCAGCGCCCTGGCGCCGCGGCCGTCGGCGACCGAGAGCACGACCTCCTCGGCGCGCAGCGCTGGCGCGTCGTGGATCAGGCGCGACATCGGGACTTCGCGGCCGTCGGCGAACCGGCAGACGAGGATCTCGATCAGCTCCTCCGGGGGCCTCCCGGGTGCGGCCAGGTTCTCCACCAGCCGCCTCGCCTCCCGGTTGAAGGTGGTGGGAGCGCC
>WTGL01000072.1:0-776 GCA_011523565.1 Acidobacteriota bacterium | reverse complement strand
CTCGCAGGCGCTGTCGACGATTTCCTGAAGGACGGTGGCTTCGTCGAGGCTCGCGGTGACGCGCAGCACGGCGGCGCTGAGCCTCGACGTCCGGTCGCGGAGCGCTGCGATCTCGCGTTCGTGCGCATTCGGTGCGGCCATGGTTCACGAAGGTTAACGCATGGGTTCACGAAATGAACGGAAAGTTCACCTTCCTTCTCTAGGCTGCGAGTGGTTCTTAACTTTCCCGGGAGGAGTGCCGATGCGGACACTCTCCGTCGTGAGATTCCCCTTACTCGTACTCTTGCTCGCGGCCGCGCCGGCGGCCGCGGGCGACGTCACGTTCAGTCGTGACGTGGCACCGATCCTCAACCGGCACTGCGTGGGTTGTCATCGACCCGGCGAGATCGCGCCGATGTCGCTGGCCACGTACCGGGAGGCGCGGCCCTGGGCGCGGTCGATTCAGCGTGCGGTGGTGGGCCGCGCGATGCCGCCCTGGTTCGCGGCGCCTGCCGTGGGCGCATGGGCCAACGACCCGACGCTCTCCGAGGAGGAGATCGGCACGATCGTCGCCTGGGTCGAAGGGGGCGCGCCGCCCGGGGATCCGGAGTTCATGCCGGAGCCGCCGGAGTTCACGGAAGGCTGGCAGCTCGGCGAACCGGACTACGTGATCGAGCTGCCGGAGGTCACCGTGCCGGCCGATGGTCCCGACCTGTTCCTGAACCAGTTCGTGACCCTCGACGTCCCGGAGCGCCGCTGGATCCGCGCGGTCGAGTTCCGGCCGGGTGCGCCCCAGG
>WTGL01000028.1 GCA_011523565.1 Acidobacteriota bacterium | reverse complement strand
AGGACTCCGGCATGGACCGCGAGCATGGCGCCGCCGAGGCCGCCGAGTTCGTCAAGGCGCTCGACTTCGCGCCCTCGGAGATCGCCTTCGACGCCGCGTTCGAGGACAACTGACGAACCCGGCCGGAGGCTGTCCGATGACCTTCTTCCCCGAAGTCGCCAAGCCCATCCCCTGCGAGGGACCGGACAGCCGCGATCCGCTCGCCTTCAAGTACTACGACCGGACACGCAAGATTGGCCGGTCCACGATGGAGCGGCATCTGAAGTTCGCGGTCGCCTACTGGCACACCTTCAAGGGCGGCGGTCAGGACCCGTTCGGCCCGGATCCGGTCTACGACCGGCCCTGGAACGACGCGCCGACGCCCATGGAAGGCGCGCGGCGGACGCTCGACGCCGCGTTCGAGTTCTTCACCAAACTCGGCGTCCCCTACTACTGCTTCCACGACCGCGACATCGCGCCCGAAGGCGACTCCGTCGCCGAGAGCAACGAGAACCTGGAGGAGATCGTCCAACTGGCGAAGCTCCGGCAACGCGAAACCGGCGTCAAGCTGCTCTGGGGCACCGCGAACCTCTTCGGCCACCCGCGGTACACCCACGGCGCAGCGACCAACCCCGATCCCCGGGTCTTCGCCCAGGCGGCGGCCCAGGTTCGGCGCGCGATCGACGCGACGATCGAACTCGGTGGCACCGGCTACGTGTTCTGGGGCGGCCGCGAGGGCTACACCTCGCTGATCAACACAGACATGGGCCGTGAACGTGAGCAGATGGCCGCCTTCCTTCGGCTCGCCGTCGACTACGCCCGGCGGCAAGGATTCAAGGGCAAGTTCTTCCTCGAACCGAAGGCGAAGGAACCCTCCATTCACCAGTACGACTTCGACTGCGGTCACTGCCTGAACTTCCTCCGGGAGTTCGACTTCACCTCTGACTTCATGCTGAACGTCGAGGCGAATCACGCGACGCTCGCCACCCACTCCTTCGAGCACGAGCTGGCGACCGCGGCCGCCGCCGGCATGCTCGGCAGCGTCGACATCAACCGCGGTCTCGAAGGCGTCGGCTGGGACACGGACAACTTCGCGATGAGCCTCCGCGAATGCGTCCTGGCCCTGCTGATCATCCGCAGCCAGGGCGGTCTGCGCTGGGGCGGCCTCAACTTCGACGCCAAGGTCCGGCGCGGCTCCTTCGACACGGTCGACCTGTTCTACGCCCACATCGCATCGATGGACGTGTTCGCGAAAGCCCTGCTGATCGTCGAGCGCATCCGGCAGGACGGCGTCCTGGGCCTGGCCGGCAAGCGCATCCGGCAGCGCTACGCCGGCTACCGCCGCGGCATGGGCCGCAAGCTCCTGGCCGGCGAGACCACCCTCGAGGAACTCGAAGACTGGGCCGGCAGCCTTGGCGAACCGCCCAGGATCAGCGGCCGGCAGGAGGAGTTGGAGAGCATCCTGAACGACTACCTGTACAGCACCCGCATCGAGTGACGACTGCGGGAAAGGGAGCACACCCGCCTGACGAGCGAGCGGAGGGGCCTGTCCCCCTGCGGCCGCTCACGCTCAGTCGGAAAATGGAAGGTAGGCGCTCGCTCCACTGCGCTCGCTCCGGTCAGTCGTCGTCTGCCGTGGGGACCCGGCCGTCGCTCGCTCCGAGTCCGCTGGGGGACAGGCCCCTCCGCTCCCCCGTCAGGCTAGACGCATCAGGTCCACAGCGACGCGAAGCCATTTCCTGCCCTGCATCGCACCGGCCTTCGAGATGACGCGCCCTGCTGCTGGTGTTTCGCTGTACCTGGGTATAGACGTCGGCACCCAGAGCCTGACCGCAATCCTCGTTGAAGCGCCGCAGCCGGAAGGCGAACAAGAGGATCGGGCTGTCCACGTCGCCGCCCGGGCTGGCGTTCACTACGACTCGGAGCTTCCGGCGTATGGCACCGTCAACGGCCAGCTTCCCAACGAGGATCCGGCGATCGGGCGGGTACCGCCGTCCATGTGGCTCGAGGCTCTGGAGCTGGCGCTCGAACGACTGGGTAGCGATGTGTGCGGGGAGGTTCGCGGCGTGTCAGTCTCGGGCCAGCAACACGGCTCGGTCTATCTTCGGGCCGGCAGCGAGCGCGCACTTCGGTTCCTGACCCCGGACGGGAGCCTCGCGGAGCAGGTCGATCCTCTTCTCTCCCGAGCAGAGGCGCCGATCTGGACTGATTCCTCCACAGCCCGGGAATGCGAAGAGATCCGGTGCGCCCTGGGCGGTGCGAGCGCGACCGCGGAACTTACCGGCAGCGACACGTTCGAGCGCTTCACCGGGCCCCAGATCCGGCGCTTCGCACGAAACAAGTCCGAGGCATGGGCCGATACGGCCCACGTCTGCCTGGTCAGTTCGTTCGTCACCTCGGTGCTCGCCGGCCGGCTGGCTCCGATCGACCACGGCGACGGCTCCGGGATGAACCTGCTCGACATCCGGCGGCGGGCGTGGTCGCCCAAGGCGATCGCGGCCACGGCAGTTGGACTTGAGCGCCGGCTCCTCCCGTCGGAACCGCCCTGGACCGTCGTTGGAGCGATCGCTCCCTACT
Organism: Acidobacteriota bacterium; assembly: GCA_011523565.1. Classification (GTDB taxonomy): domain Bacteria; phylum Acidobacteriota; class Thermoanaerobaculia; order Multivoradales; family Multivoraceae; genus Multivorans. Next base: position 11,377 of record WTGL01000028.1, on the reverse strand, counting down.
TCGTGTCCCGATACGGGTTCCCCCCGGACGCCCAAGTCATCATCGGCTCCGGCGACAACCCCTGCTCCCTGGTCGGCGTCGGCGTCCGCGAACCGGGCGAGGCGGTGTTGAGCCTGGGCACCAGCGACACCCTCTTCGGATTGCTGCGGGACGTAGCGGTCGACCCGGAAGCAAACGGCCACGTGTTCATCGCGCCGAGCGGACATCCGATGAGCCTGATCTGCTTCCGCAACGGCTCTCTCGCGCGCGAGGCGATCCGGGACCGCTACGGCCTCGACTGGACGGGTTTCGAAGACGCGCTGCGCGAAACGCCGCCCGGCAACGACGGGATGATGATGCTGCCCTGGTTCGAACCGGAGATCGTCCCGCGCGTCCCGTCGCCCCGAGTCGTGCGTCTTGGCGGCCTCGAGGACGCTCCGGACCAGGCCGCCCGGAACTGCCGCGCCGTCGTGGAGGGGCAGTTCCTGTCGATGCGGTTCAACTCGGAGTGGATGGCAACCCGGCCCAACCGGATCCTGGCAACCGGCGGCGGCTCGCAAAACCGGGAACTCCTCCAGATCGCCGCCGACGTGCTGGGCTGCCGCGTCGAGGGACACGAGGTGAGCGACGGCGCCGCTCTGGGCGCCGCCCTTCGTGCGACCGGCCGCAGACCATACCCCTTGCCGCCGGCCGGCGAACCCGGTCCTTCCGCCTCACCCCGCCCGGAGGCCGTGGCCGTCTACGACCGGATGCTGCCCCGCTACGCCGAAGCCCAACGCCGCGCCCTCGCCCGGTCGGACCTCCCGTAACGCAAGCTACGGCAGCGCGCCGTAGAGTTCCCTGACCTTCGCCCGCACCCGCTCGCCGTTGTCGGGCCCAAGACGCAGCAGGAGCTTCTGGGCCGGGTTCAAACCCTCGAGCCCGGGGTCGACGTACTCGAAGCTGATCACCCGCAGCCGGAGTTCAGGCGGCGCGTCGGGAATCGGGGTCGCCAACAGCTTGGTCACCGCGAGTTCCAGCGTGTCGCCGAACTCGTTCGGGTAGCCGAGTTCGTCGTGCGCCTGGTCCAACAGCGGTTCCAGGCGCTCGTAGACGCCGGCGGCGCCGGCAACGTCGATCGATTCGAAGACCTCGACCGCCAGGTCGTAGCGGCGATAACTCGTCTCGGCCGGATAGAAGCGCTGGCCGCGCCGCACGACGCTGAAGCCCTCTTCCGGGCGCAGCGGTTCCAGGCTCGACTGGGGCGGTTCGTCGTACGCCACGGCGCCGACCGCGCGCACGAAGTTCAGTGCCAGTTCCTCTGGAACCAGCCATGCAAGCCACTCGGCGTGCTGCGACAGGCCGCCGACGATGTCCCGCACCAGGGAGTCGCTCTCGGACAGGGCCGGAGGCGCCGGCGCTTCCGGCGCGGGCGCCTCGGCGGCCGCGGGCGCCGGGGCCGGTTCGGCGGCTGCCGGTTCCTCGACGACCTCAGCCGCGGCCTCCGGATCGACCCGATCTTGTGCGCGGCTGCTGAACCACCACCAGAGCACCGCGCCGCCGCCGAGCAGGATCACGCCGGCGATGACGAGAACGGCTATCGTCCCGGAGCGCTCCGGCGGCTCCTCGGGCGAGTCCCCAAAGTACGGGTCCGCCCCCTCCGGTTCGTCAGGAGCCGACTCCCCGCCCAACCGCGTGGGCAGGTCGAAGACCGGATCGCTGCGATCCGGCTCGTTTCCCGTCGAGTCGAGGTCGTCCGGCGGCGCCCCTCCTGGCGGTTTCTCGTCCATCTGGACAGTCTAACCGTGACGGCCGCCAGGCCATTCCCCGGCGGCTCGAACCTGCGGCGCCCGCCTCGTTCCGATTCAGGCCGCCAGAGCGCGGTTCGGCCGGATTCCCCGCAGGACGTCGATCCCCTCGGTGAGGCCGTCGATCGTCAACTCGAACATCGGAAACACCTGCCGGATCAGGTGGATCGTCGGCGCATTCCAGATTCGCCGCGGTTCCGGATTGAGCCAGATCGAGTTGGGACAGCGGTCACGGAACTTGCGGAGCCAGTCCAGGCCGGTGACCTGGTTGCTGTGGTAGTAATCGATCGCGCCCCCGGTGTGGGTCAACTCGTAAGGGCTCATCCAGGCATCGCCGACCAGGCAGACGGACCAGGTGTGGTCCAGCCGCTTCAGGATCTCCGAAGTCGGCTCGCCCTTCCACCGGCTGATGTCCGTGTACAGGTTCTCGTACACGCAGTTGTGGAAGAATTTGAACTCGAACTTCTTGAAGTGATTCGCCTTGTGCGCCGCTGAGAACAGGCGCTCGCAGAGCAGCGTGTGGGGATCCATCGACCCGCCGACGTCGATCAGCAGCAGCAGCTTGATCCGGTTGCGCTTCGGCGGACGGAACACGAGATCGATCTCGCCGGCGTTGCGGGCACTGCTGTCGATCGTCTCGTCGATGTCCAGTTCCTCGGGGCCCTCGTCCTTGTCCAGCTTGCGGAGCCGGCGAAGCGCCAACCCGATCTGCCGGGTGTCGAGGATGCGGTCCGAGCGCAGATTGCGGAAGCGGCGGTCGGTCGCCACCTGCACGGCGGACCGGCCGCCGCCCGAGCCACCGATCCGTATCCCCGTGGGGTGCTCCCCGCCGTGGCCGAACGGGGACATGCCGCCGGTCCCGATCCAGCGATTGCCGCCGTCGTGGCGCTTTTTCTGCTCGTCGAGCAACTCTTTGAACCGCTCCCGGAGTTCGTCCAGGTCGAGCGCCTCGAGCTTCGCCCGCTCTTCTTCGGTCAGCTCCCGCGGCAACTCCGGCTTGGACAGCCACTCCAGCAGTTCGTCGCTGATGTCGAAGTGGTTCTCGACCCCCATGAAGAACGAAGCGAAGGCGCGGTCGTAGTTGTCGAAGTCCGCCTCCGTCTTGACCATCAGGCACCGGGCCAGGTTGTAGAAGACGTGCAGGTCCGCGCGGCTGTAGCCGATCCCCAGGGCCTTCATCAGCGACAGCCACTCCGTGATCGTCACCTTCAGGCCGTAGCCCCTCAAGTGGTAGAAGAAATCGACGAACATCGAGTCCGGCCCGGTCGGCGCCTAAGAGAAAGCTAGTTGACCCGGCCGCGACGGTGAGCCGCCATCACGGCCTCCAGGTCGTTCTCCCGCTTCATCAGCACACCCAGGAAGGGTAGCTCACTCTCGATCGACTCCGTGCTCACGCCGCCCCGTCGCAGCGCCGCGATCCAGTCGATCAACTCGCTGGTGGACGGCTTCTTGCGAATCTCCGGCAGGTCACGCAACCAGTAGAACCGCAGCAGGACCTGCTGGAGCAGCTCGGCCTCGACGTCCGGGTGGTGGACCCGGATGATGCTCTCCATCTCGGCCTTGTCCGGGAACGCGATGTAGTGGAACACGCACCGGCGCAGGAACGCGTCCGGCAGCTCCTTCTCGTTGTTCGAGGTGATCACCACGATCGGCCGGAACTTCGCGACATGGTGCCTGCCGGTCTCGTTCACGAAGAAGCTCATCCGGTCCAGCTCGTGCAGCAGGTCGTTGGGAAACTCCATGTCCGCCTTGTCGATCTCGTCGATCAGCAGCACGACCCGCTGCTGGGCGAGGAAGGACTGCCCGAGGGGGCCGTACTTGATGTACTGGGAGATGTCCGTGATGTCCTTGTCGCCGAAGCGGGCGTCGTTGAGCCGCTGCACCGTGTCGTAGACGTAAAGACCCTCCTGGGCCTTGCTCGTCGACTTGATGTTCCAGGTCAGGAGCTCCATGACCAGGTTCTCGGCGATCGCCTCGGCGAGCACGGTCTTGCCGGTGCCAGGCTCGCCGCGGACCAGGAGCGGCTTCTCGAGCGCCGCCGAGACGTTCACCGAGTCCCGGAGTTCGGGGGCGGCGAGGTAGGTGTCCGTGCCTGTGAAGCTGTGAAAGGACATACTGACTCCCTATCCTGCGGCTATGCGGGTTCGATCCAAAGTTGCTGTAACGGGCGATCGGAAGTGTAACAGACCGACCGGTCGGTAGAGAACAGCCCGTACACTGGCTGCACGGGAGCAAACCACGGGAGATCGCGATGAGCCAGACTGAAGAACTTGGACGCCTGATCCACGAGGCGACCGGAGAATTGCCATGAATCAGGTGCAGGAGCTTGAACGCATGGTCCACGAAGCGACCCGGATCGTCGCGTTCACGGGCGCGGGCATCAGCACCGAATCGGGCATCCCCGACTTCCGTAGCCCTGGGGGTATCTGGACGAAGTACAAGCCGATCGATTTCGGGGAGTTCGTCGCCTCGGAGGAAGCGCGTCGCGAGTCGTGGCGGCGCAAGATCGGCAGCGACCGCACGATGTCCCGGGCGAGGCCGAACCGCGGCCACCTGGCCCTCGCCGAACTCCGCCGCCTGGGCAAGCTCCACGCCGTGATCACCCAGAACGTGGACGGCCTGCACCAGGAATCCGGCATTCCCGACGAGGAAGTGATCGAGCTGCACGGCAACGCGACCTACGCGGCCTGCCTCGACTGCCGGCAGCGTTACGAACTCGAACCCATCGTGGCCGCCTTCCGCGTGCGGGAGGAACTGCCGGTCTGCACCCGGCAGATGCCGTCGGGCGCCCCCTGCGACGGCATCATCAAGACGGCCACGATCTCGTTCGGTCAGGCGATGCCCGAGGTCGCCATGCGCCGCGCCCACGAGGCGACCCTGGCCGCCGACCTCTTCCTGGCGATCGGCAGCTCCCTGGTCGTCTACCCGGCCGCAGGCTTCCCGGCGCTGGCCAAGCAGGTGGGCGCCCGGCTTGTCATCCTGAATCGCGAAGCTACCGATCTGGATGGCATCGCCGACCTCGTGCTCCACGCCGAGATCGGCCCCACTCTGGGCGCCATCACCGACGTCAGCCTGCCGGAACCAGTGGATCGGGAACCGATTCACTAGTCGCCGTCCGGCCACTAGCGGACCGGAAACGATGATTTGATGGCTTTAGCATCAGGTACTTGACATCTGCGCGTTCTTTGCTCATACTCTGTAGTCGTCGGAGCCGGAAAGCCAACCGACGAACTTCAGAGATCAACCAACGGAGGATAAGAACCCATGACTCGCAGCCTGATTCACCGCACTCCCTTTCGCCGCCCCCTGATCGGGGCCTTCGAGCCTCTCTTCGACAAGGCGATGCTCGACGACTTCTTCTCGCCCGTCCTGACCCGCTTCACGGGCCACGACGGCGCCGAGGCCGCCGCCGCGACCTGGTCGCCCGCCGCGGACCTCACGCAGACCGAAGACGCCTACACCCTGACCGTCGATCTCCCCGGCCTGTCCCGGAAGGACATCGAACTGACGGTCGAGGATCACGTCCTCACCCTGTCCGGTGAGCGTCACATCCAGCGCGACACGAAGAGCGCGGACCGCATCGAGCGCGTCCACGGTCGCTTCGCCCGGCGCTTCCACCTGCCCGCCGATGTCGACGCCGCGGCCGTCACCGCCGATTTCGAGAACGGCGTACTGAACGTCGTCATCCCGAAGGCCGAAGAGGCCAAGGCGAGGAAGATCGAGATCGCCTGATCCGACTGCCTCCAGGTCTCGATCACGACAAGGGCTCCGCTTCGGCGGAGCCCTTTCTCGTGGCTCACGGGGTCCGTTCCGGTGCGGGCTGCTACAATCGACGGCCGGCCCTGTCCGCCGTACCCGCGCCCCGAAGCCGCGGCCTTCTCTCCTCCTCCAAGACCATGACTGAGACGAACGATCCACCGCTCGCTCAGGCACAGGCGGAGGCCGAGACGCCCCCTGAACTGGCGCCGCAGGTCGAAGAGCCTGAGCCGCAGGTCGAGGAGACGGCGCCGCGAGTCGAGGAACTGGCGGCGCAGGTCGAGGACCAGGCACCGCAAGTCGAGGAGCCTGAGCCGCAGGTCGAAGAGCCTGAGCCGCAAGTCGAACTTGCCGCCGCGGCCATTCCCTTTGCCGCCGCACTCGAGGCGAAGAACCCGGTCGAAGGCAAGGTGATCGGCTGGAACAAGGGCGGCTTCCACGTCGTCTCGGAAGGCGCCACGACGTTCTGTCCGCGGTCACTGATGGAACTCGGCAACCGGCCCAAGCCGCCGGCCCAGTACGTGAACAACACGTACGTCTTCCACGTTCTCGAGATCAAGGAGGCAGGTCGCCGGATCGTGCTGACCCGCCGGCCGGCCATCCGCAACGAGCGGAAACGCGCGCTCGACGAGATTCGCGCCAAGCAGGAATCTCGTGAGCCGGTCAGCGGCAAGGTGACCTCGGTGACCGACTTCGGCGCCTTCGTCGATCTCGGAGGCGGACTCGGCGGCCTGGTTCACCGCACCCAGATCTCCCGGACCCGGTCCGGGGAGCCCGGCGACCTGCTGAAGGTCGGGCAGCGCGTGGAAGCGGTCGTTACGAAGGTCGAGAAGAAGAACGGCAAGCGCAGCGCGCGCATCTCGCTGTCCATGAAGGCGCTCGAGGCGGATCCCTGGAAGGAGACGGCGAAGAACTTCACTGCCGGCGAGAAGTTCAAGGGCAAGGTGGTGCGACACAGCGAGTTCGGCCTGTTCGTCGAATTGGCCCCCGGCCTCGACGGCCTCGTGCATACGTCCCAACTCCCGATCGGCAAGCAGATGAGCCATCCTGCATTCGCGACCGGGGAAGAGGTCGAGGGCTGGGTGGTCGAGGCGACTCCCAGGAAGCGTCGAATCGCGCTGTCCCTGCGCGAGGTGCCGGCGGACGACCCCTGGAAGAACCTCGGCGAGCAGTACGTGGAGGGTGCCGAGGTCGAGGGAAGGGTCGAACAGGTGTCGCGCTTCGGCGTCTTCATCGAACTCGAACCCGGCCTGACCGGTCTGCTGCCGATGTCGGCGGTCACTCTCCCAGAGGGCGGCCAGGCGCGGCGTGCCTACCCGCCCGGGCGGCAGATCAAGGTCATCATCGAGAGCATCAACCGCAAGCGTCGCCGTCTGGGGCTGGCGCCGGTCGGTTCGCAGCTCGTCGGCACCAAGACCGACTACAAGAACTACCGCAAGCGCCAGAAGAAACCCGCCGGCCTGAACGTGATGGCCGCAGCCTTCGCCAAACTCCAGCAATCCAAGTGAACCCGTGTCCGACGACCTGATCTACCGGGTGACGTTCCTGAGCCAGGGCGAAGTCTACGAGGTGTACGCGCGCTCGGTCTCACAGGGCGGCCTGCTCGGTTTCGTCGAGATCGGCGAACTCGTGTTCGGCGAGAAGACCCAGGTCGTCGTCGATCCCTCGGAAGAACGCCTGCAGCGCGAGTTCAGCGGCGTCCGGCGCACCTACCTGCCGATGCACTCGGTGCTGCGCATCGATCAGGTCACGAAGCAGGGCACGGCCCGCATCCACGACGTCGAACGGCGGGAGAGCCGGAAGATCACGCCCTTTCCGATGCCGATCTACACGCCCGGTGGAGAGTCCCAATGACCCGTCGTCTCCTCGTTTTTTTCTTACCTGTCCTGCTGCTGATCGCGGCCGCCCCGTCCGCTCTCGCCCAGGACGCGGCACGCGTAGCGATCGTCAACGTCGAGTTAGTGGTCGCCGAATCCATCGAGGGCAAGGAGCTTCGGGAGTTCCTGCTGCAGGTCGAGACCCGAACCCGAACCGCCCTGGAAGCCAACGCCAGGGAGGTCGAGACGCTGCGCCAGAGCGCTCCCGGCAAGGGACCGGACGAACTGCGCACCATCCAGCACCAGATCGAGGATCTGCAGCGCGAGTCGCAACGCCTGGCTGACGACGCACAGCGTCGGGCGTCGAGCAGGGAGGAGCAGACGCTGCAACAGATCAACGAGCGGCTGCGCCCGATCATTCAGCAACTGATCGCCGAAGGAGGCTACGACCTGATCCTGAACGCCAGCATCGGCGGCGTGCTCCACGCCAGTGCCCGGGTCGACCTCACGCCGCGGGTGATCGAGATGCTCCAGGCGCAGGAAGCCCAGTCGGAGCCCAGCCCGGAACCGTAGTTCAGTTCCGGATCCGGGCGCCTACCGGGGATCCGGCCGGCCGCGGTACAACTCGTACGACCGGCTGTGCCGGTTCGAGAGGTCGCTGTCGCGGCCGCGAACGATCACGTGGCGCACGGTCGTCCGAACCTCCAGCGGATCGCCGTCGGTGACGATCAGGTTCGCCCACTTGCCCGCGTCGATGGAGCCCAGGCGGTCGTCCAGGCCGAGGATCTCGGCCGCGCCCAGCGTCAGGGCCCGCAGCGCCGCCTCGGCTTCGAGACCGTAGGCGACCGCGGTGGCCGCCTCGTACGGCAGGGCCCGCGCGTTCGATGCGTCGAAGGTGCCGAACGCGATCGGAACGCCGGCGCGATGGAGCTCGCCCGGCGCGGCGAAGGGTCCGTCGTACGGGTCGTCCTCCTCGACCGGCAGCGCCTGAACCGAGTTGAGAATGACCGGCACCTTCTTCTCGGCAAGCAGGTCCGCCTCCTTCGCCGCGTCGCGTCCCGAGGCCACGACAAGCCGCAAACCGTGTTCTTCCGCGAACGCCACGGCGTCACGAATGGCCCGGGCCCGATCGGCGACGACCAGGAGCGGCAGTTCGCCCCGCGCCACCCGCGCGACTGCCTCAAGGGCGTGATCCTGCTCCACGGCGGTCCCTGAACCGGCGTTCGAGCGCGCGTGGTCGTACTGTCGCGCCGCCTCGATCCAGTCGCCGAGTTCGTCAACCGTCCGGTCGTAGTCCCGCTTCGCCTCGGAGAACTTCTTCTCCCGGACGCTGAAGGTCGAGAAGTCGAACTCCCGGGTCGCGAGGCTCGGCCATTCGAGCACCACGCCGACACTCTTCTCGACTTCCATCTCCTCCACCGTCCAGCCGTCGAGAAGGATCACCGACGCCTGGCCGGCCCAGGGTCCGCCGCTGGGAGCCGTCAACGCGTGGGTGATGCCGGTCTCCCTGGTCACCGGGATGATCTCGCTCGCAGGGTGAACCGCCTCGATCGCCAGCAGATGCGGCGTATCGCCCAGTTCCGCCTGGTCCTGCGTAGCCGAGATCGAACCGATCTCGGTCAAGCCCAGGGCACCCCAGGCATTGAAGAGGCCGGGATAGACGTGAAGGCCCCTGGCGTCGATCACCTGCGCCCCCGGCGGCGTCGCGATGCTCGGACCGGCGGCCGCGATCAGGCCGTCCCGTATGACAACGGTGCCGGTGTAGGAAGCGCCCGAAACGGGATGCACCGTACCGCCCTCGATCGCCAGCGTCTGGGCCGCCGCCGGCTGGGCGAAGGCCGCCAGGGCCAACGCCAGCATCCCCATCGCCACGATCCTTCCGCTAGCGCGGATCATGGCTCTTCTCCACCGTCCTCACCCGCAGGCTCCGTCAACGACTCCTCCAGCGCGGCCAGCTGCTCCCGCCGGAGCCGGTCCAGTTCGCGGTCGAAGTAGACCTTGCCGTCCACCAGGGTGGTCTGCACGACGGCGTACGAACTCAGTGGATGCCGGTCGTAGATCACGAGATCGGCGTCCTTGCCGACCTCGATCGAGCCCACGCGATCGTCGATGCCAAACTGGCGGGCGGGTTTGATCGTGACCAGGGCCAGCGCCGCGTCGTCGGAAAGGCCGCCCCACTTGACCGCCTTGGCCGCCTCGTGGTTCAGGTGGCGCATCTCCTCAGCGTCGTCCGAGTTGACCGAGACCAGGACGCCGCGATCCGTCATCAGGGCCGAGTTGTGGGGGATCGCCTCGTAGGCCTCGACCTTGTAGGCCCACCAGTCGGAGAAGGTCGACGCGCCCGCGCCGTGGGCCGCGATCTCGTCCGCCACGCGGTACCCCTCCAGCACGTGCTGCAGCGTGGCGATCCGGAATCCGAGTTCCTCCGCCAGACGCAGCAACTGGAGGATCTCGTCGGCCCGGTAGCTGTGGGCATGGACCAGGCGTTCACCCTCGAGGATCTCGACCAGCGCCTCGAGTTCGAGGTCGCGCGCCGGCGGCCGGCTGCGTTCGCCGGCAGCTTCCGCCGCGCGATGACGCGCCCACGCGTCCCGGTACTCGGCGGCCTCGGTGAACGCCTCCCGGATCACGTCGAGGACGCCCATCCGGGTCGCCGGGTAGCGCCGCGGCCCCTGGCCGAAGGACCGTGACCGCTTCGGGTTCTCGCCGAGCGCGAACTTGATGCCCGGAGGCGCGCCCTCGAAACGCAAAGCGTCCGCATCCTGGCCCCAGCGGAGCTTCAGGACCTGGTTCTGGCCGCCGATCGGATTCGCGCTGCCGTGGAGGACGTTGATCGTCGTGACGCCGCCTGCGAGCGCCCGGTAGATCGCGATGTCGGTCGGATCCACCACGTCCTCGATCCGCACCATCGCGGTCACCGCGAGGCTGCCCTCGTTGACGCCCCCCGCGGTCGCGATGTGCGAGTGGGCATCGACGATGCCCGGGATGACGTAGCCGCCATCGGCGTCGATCACGTGCGCGCCCCGGGGCGGCCTGACGCCGCTGCCGACCCTGGCGATCCGGCCGTCCCGCACGACCACCGTGCCGTTCTCGATCGTCTCGCCGGCCATCGTCAGGATGGTGGCGCCCGTGATCGCCAGCACGTCGTCCTCGCGGTAGGGACCGGTCATCGGGACCATTCCGTCGCCGGCGACTTCCGCGTACTTCTCCGCGACCTCGACCAGCCGCATCGGCGCGGGCGCTTCGCTCGGTCCTCCGCCGCGGCCGCCGGGGCCGCGCCGTCCACGCGGCCGCGCCTCGTCCGGTTCCCCGGCCGATTCCGTTTCCTGGGCGCCTGCGCCGCCTGTCTCGGCGCTCTCGCCGTCTTCGCCGTCGTCTTCGGCCTCTTCACCGTCGGACACCGCGTACCGGACGCCGTCGACGAACACCGCCTCGACCCGTGTCGACTCCTGCCACGGGTAGCCGTCGGCCAACACGAGGTCCGCCGCCATTCCCGCGGCTACCGTGCCGATGCGGTCGTCCAGACCGTGGACCGCCGCCGCGTCCCGGGTGAGCGCCTGAAGCGCCCGCGCGGGTTCGAGGCCACCCTCGATCGCCCGGCGCACGCCGGCCAGGAAGTCGTCCGCGCCGTTCACACCGCCGGAACTGAGCGCGAACTGCACGCCGGCTTCGGCCAGTTCGACCGGCGTGGTCGGCGCCAGGCGCTCGTGGAGGATCTCGCGGAGCGGCCGGTCCGCGTCCGGATCCCGGTCACGCTCCGGCAGAGGCTCCGGCCAGTCGACAAAGGCGAGCACCGCCACGCCGGCATCCGCGAGTTCGTCGGCCAGGCGATAGCCCTCCTGACCGCCGTACAACGCGAAGTCGAGACCGAGTTCATCACCGAGCCGGAGCGCCCGGTTGATCTCGACCGCGCTCGAGCCCGGCAGGAGGATCCGTTCCTCTCCCGAGGCGACGGCGGCCAGGGGCGCCAGGGTTCGATCGAATTCGGGCCGCCGCCAGCCGGAGGGATCGGCCTCGTAGGCGGCAGTCGCGGCGGCG
>WTGL01000305.1 GCA_011523565.1 Acidobacteriota bacterium | reverse complement strand
GGTGCCCTCGTCGACCTCGCGCGCCGGCACCGAGAAGTGCTGCCACAAGCCGGGAAAGTCCGTGAAACGAAAATCGACGATCTGGAATCCCTCCTCCCGGATCCGGTCGACGATCGACTTGGGGCTAGCCTCTGCCATGAAGTTCTCCTTTGTTGTCCCTACCGCGGTGAAGCCGGGCCAGACCGAGACGGCCGAGCCGACCCGACGGTTCTGCAAGTGCCTGAAAGCGTCAGTGGCGGCCTGTTTATCAGCGAGTCCACCAACTGGCAACCCGCGGCGCCGAGGCCGCGGCTCTAGCCCGTCTCCAGACGGCCGAGCACGGCGCTGTCCTCCCGCCATCCCGGATGGGTCCTGACCTGAAGCTCCAGGTACACCCGTCGCTCCAGAAAGTCCTCCAGATCCCGTCGGGCAGCCGTCCCGATCGACTTGATCCTCTTGCCCCCGCGGCCGATCACGATGCCCTTGTGGCTGTTCCGGTCGACCAGGATGTTCGCGAGCAGATCCGTCCGCTCATCGTCCTCCTCCCAGGCTTCGATGACAACGGCGGTCGTGAAGGGCAGTTCGTCCCGCGTCTGCTCGAGCACCTTCTCCCGGATCAGCTCCGCCACCAGGAAGCGCTGCGTGTGCACGGTCAGTAGTTCCGGATCGTGCACCGGCTCTCCCGCCGGCAGGTGCCGCCACAGGATCTCCAGGACCTCGTCCACGCCGTCGCCGGTAAGGGCCGAGATCGGCACGATCTCCTCGAACACGCCGCGTCCGGCATAGCGCTCGATCTCGGGCAGGAGCCGCGGTTTCGAGACCTGATCGATCTTGTTCAGCAGACACAGCATGGGGCGCTCCCGTTCGGCCGCCGCCGCGGCGCCGACCAGATCGAGGGCATAGGCGTCGCCCCGGCCGAACGGAACCGCCGCATCGCGGATCAGGCACACGACGTCGGCCTCCTTTAGCGCGGCGGAAGCGGCGTGGACCATGCGCCGGTTGAGCCGGTGCAAGGGCCGGTGCAGACCGGGCGTGTCATGGAACACCATCTGGCCGCGCTCCGTGGTCAGGATGCCGATCAGCCGGTGGCGGGTGGTCTGCGGCTTGTCCGAAACGATCGCCAGCTTCTCGCCCAGCATCCGGTTCATCAGCGTCGACTTCCCCGCGTTCGGCCGCCCCACGAACGCCACCGTTCCGGCCTTGTACGGCCCCAGGAAGCGCGCGCGCAGCCGCTCCTCCAGGTCGTCCATCTCGCCGTCGTCCGTCTCGTGGTCATAGCCGAGACAATGAAGGACTCCGTGCAGTGCGAGCACCTGGATCTCCCGCTCGACGGGCGTGCCGCCGCGCCTCTCCGCCGTCTCCACAGAGATCACCACATCGCCCAGGTGACGTCCCTCGGGAGTCGCCTCGCCGGGGAACGAGAGCACGTCGGTCGCCTCATCGAGCGACCGGTAGCGGCGGTTCAACTCCCGGATTTCGTCGTCGTCGACCAGGCGCAGGGTCAGCGTGGCCGCTTGTGGCGCCAGTTCCCCGACAATCTCGCGCGCAACGCCGCGGAGACCGGGGAGCAGGCTCCGGCACCTGGCCTCTACCGAGGCCGCCACCTGCACCGCTATGTTCGCCACCCTACTCGGCGCCCCGGCCGCCGCCCGCGCCGCCGGGAAGAACGCGCAGAGAACCCCGGCCCTCGCCGCCCCATTCGAATCCCGGATAGTCCACCCGGTGATGGTGCACCGTCTTCAGGACATTCTGCAGCGTGTGACTCATCCGCCGCAGGTCGGACAGGGTCAGATCGGTCTGATCCAACTGGCCGTCCTCGACGATGTCGTCGAGAAGTCGTGTAACCAGTGCCCTGATCGACTCCTCGGAGTAGTCCTCGAGCGTGCGGCTCGCCGCCTCCACCGTATCGGCGACCATGAGCACGCCCATCGTCTTGTTCTGGGGCATCGGGCCGGTGTACCGGTACTGGTGCTCGTTGATCGTCTCGCCGGTCTCGACCCTGTTCCTGGCGCGGGCGAGGAAGTAGGCGAGGGTGCGCGTGCCGTGGTGCTGTTCGATGGCGTCGACGATCGGTTGCGGCAGGCCCTGCTCGCGCGCCATTCGCGCGCCCTCCTTCACGTGATCGACGAGGATCAGCGCCGACATCGAGGGTGCGAGGTTGTCGTGCGGGTTGTCGTCGTCGCGCTGGTTCTCCACGAAGTACTGCGGGCGCAGCACCTTGCCGATGTCGTGGTAGAGGCCTCCGACATAGGCCAGCGTCGGGTTGCCGCCGACCGCCTCGCAGCCGGCCTTCGCCAGGTTGGCAACCATCAGCGAGTGCTGGAAGGTACCGGGCGCTTCGAAGGCAAGGCGCTGCAGGAGCGGGAGATTCGTGTCGGAGAGCTCCATCAGCTTCATGTCCGTGGTCAGGAACAACCCCGCCTCGAACACGGGGATCGCAAAGCCGACCGCGGCCGCCACGAGCAGGCCGCCGAGAAGTCCGCAGAGCAGTTCGAAGCCCCAGCCCGTGAGCGTGGCGCCGTTCACGTCCAGCAAGGTGACAACGGTCACCGAAGCCATGTTGACGAGGCCGACCAGCAGTCCCGCCTTGATCACCGCCGACCGCTGCTTCAGTTGATCGAGCGCGAAGACGGCAGCCAGGCTGCCGGTCAGCGAGTAGAGCATCGTGCCGCCCGCCAGCCCGAGCTGCGAGGCGGCCGCCTCCGTCCAACCCAGGCGCCCCACGAGCACCGAAAAGACGAGGCCGACGAGCAATCCGGCGCCGCGGCCGAAGAGCACGGACACCAACAGCGCCAGGGCAGCGAACGGAATCGCGAAGCCGTAGCTCCGCGCGGAACTGAGCGCCTCGATCTCGAACGAAGCGGCGAGCGCGTCCGCGACCACGAAACCGAGTCGGGTCGCCAAGAGACCCAGGACCAACAGCAGAACGACACTTCCGAAGGCGCGGGCCTCCACCGTAACCAGGCGCTTGCGCCGGAACGCGATCCACAGGAACGCCACCGCCAACCCCAGCAGCAGGACGGACGCCAGGGGCGATCGAAGGAGGGTCAGGGCACCCTCGCTGCCCGTCATCTCGCGCAACAGGTTGATGTCCTCCAGGTCGACGAGTTCGCCCTTGCGCACGATGACCTGGCCCGCCCGGATCTGGTTGACGACCTGTCCCACCGCCTCCGCGGCCGCGTTCCGGAGTTCCTCGGTCTCGCGCAGGTTGAGGTAGACGTTCGGCGTCAGGTTGACCATCAGGAAGTCGACGATCCGTTCCCGATCGCCCCGGGACCAGCCGCGCCAGCGCCCGACCTCCTCTTCCAGGTAGCTCTTCACCTCGAACGGATAGCCGCGGTAGCCGAAGAGGTCGAACTGGACCGACTCCTCCCCGGTCTGCAGGTTGCGCTCCGTCACGCCCTCGAGCCGGTTCTGGAGCAGCGTCTCCTTGTTCTCCACGATCCCGTCGCGAAGCAGAAGCCCGACCAGGCCAACGAGCCGTTCCTCCAGCTCCGCGCCCTCGTCCTGAGCGTCGACCTGGACGGCGAGGAGGTCCGCGTGGCCCTCGTCGACCTCCAGATCGCTACCCTCGCGCAACCGCAGCAACCGTTCGGCGGCGACGTCTTCCTCCGGCAGTAACTCGGCCACTTCGTCGAACCCCCGCTCGATCTCGAACAGCCGCCTGATCCGATCCTCGAACTCCTCCGCCTTGGCGTAGTCCCGGTCGTACAGCGGCAGGACCTCGGAACGGGCCCGCCCCTTCAACTCCTCCGAGGTCGCCTCATCGAGGATCAGGACATCGCGTGTCGCGTGATAGTCCCGGTTCGCGATGTCTCCTTCGGTGAGGTCCGGGCCGAAGAACACGCCGGCCGGGGCCATGATCCAGGCGCCGGCAAGGACCATGAACACGACCCACACGATGTCGAGCTCGAGCACGTAGTGCCACAGGCCGGCGACGGTCAGCCGTTCGCCGTGGCGCCGCATCATGCTGCGCCGCAGACGCTTCCGCGCCTCCCGCCGGCGCGCGGTCCGGCGCCGGCGCGGCGTCTTCGCCGACGCGCTCACCGCTCGTCCTGCCCGTCCGAGTCGGAGCCGTAACGCGCCTCCCAACGGTCATACGCGCCGACGATCCGCTGCACGAGTTCGTGGCGGACCACGTCCGACCGTCCGAAGCGCACGAACGCCATGCCATCCTCGTCCCGAAGCACCTCGAGAGCGTGCTTGAGCCCCGAACGCTGGCCCGGTGGCAGATCGACCTGCGTGATGTCGCCGTTGACCACCGCCTTCGAGTTGAAGCCGATACGGGTCAGGAACATCTTCATCTGCTCCGGTGTCGTGTTCTGCGCTTCGTCGAGGATGATGAAGCTGTCGTTGAGCGAGCGACCCCGCATGAAGGCGAGCGGGGCCACTTCGATCACTTCGCGTTCCATCATCCGCGCCACCTTGTCGAAGCCGATGATGTCGTAGAGGGCATCGTAGAGCGGTCGCAGGTAGGGGTTCACCTTCTCCGCCAGGTCGCCGGGCAGGAACCCGAGCTTCTCGCCCGCTTCGACCGCCGGCCGGGCCAGCACGATGCGCCGCACCTTCTCCTGCTTGAGCGCGGAAGCCGCCACCGCCACCGCCAGGTAGGTCTTGCCCGTGCCCGCCGGCCCGGTCGAGATGACCAGATCGTGATCCAGCATAGCGCGCAGATAGCGCTTCTGGTTCAGGCTCCGCGGAGCAACCAGGCGCCGGGAAGCCTGGATCAAGGCCCCCGTCCTGAAGAAGTCGACCAGCGACGTCGCCGGTTCCTCGGCCACAACGCGCAGAGCGGTCGCCAGGTCACCACCGCTCAGACGCCGGCCGCTCGCGGCCAGCGTGCCGAGATCGGTGAGCAGGCGTTCCGCCTTGCCCACGGCCTTCGCCTTACCCCGGATGTGCACCGCCGACCCCCGAACACCGAGCGTGACCTGGAGCGCCTTCTCGACTCGCCGCAGGTTCTCGTCGTGGGCGCCGCAGATTGCCTGCACCGACCCTTCGGGCAGGACCAGTTGCGCTCTGGCTTCCGCTGGTTCAGCGGTAGTCAAAGAACCCCTTGCCGGTCTTGCGTCCCAGATGACCCGCCTGGACCAACTGCTTCAGCAGCGTCGGTGGCGCGAACCGCGTCTCCCGGTACTCGTCGAACATGATGTTGGCCACGGAGTACATCGTGTCCAGCCCGATGAAGTCGGACAACGTGAACGGCCCCATGGGATAGCCGCAGCCGAGCTTCATCGCCGTGTCGATGTCTTCCATGCTGCCGATGCCGTTCTCGTAAGCGCGGACCGCATCCAGCAGGTACGGCACCAGCAGCCGGTTGACGATGAAGCCGGAGTTGTCCTTGCACGCGACCGGTGTCTTGCCGATTCGCTCGGTCAACTTCCAGCAGGCGTCGTACGCCTCGTCAGAGGTCATCAGGGTGCGGACGACCTCGACCAGCCGCATCACCGGCACCGGGTTGAAGAAATGGAGCCCCACGAACCGGTCCGGCCTCGCCGTTGAAGCGGCGAGTTGGGTCAGGGTCAACGACGACGTGTTGCTCGCGAAGATCGTGTCATCGCGGACGATGCCGTCGAGAGTGACGAACAGCTCCCGCTTCGTCTCCAGGTCCTCGACGATCGCCTCGACGACCAGGTCGGAATCTCCGAGATCCCCGAGGTCCACCGTGCCGCTCAGGTTCGAGATCGCCCGGTCGTGCTCCTCGACGTCGATGCGCCGCCTCTCGAGACTCTTGGCCAGGGACGCGCGCACCGCGCCGAGCCCGGTGTCCAGCACTTCCTGGTTGATCTCCCTGACCGTAACCGGGATCCCGGCACGCGAACAGATCTCCGCGATGCCGCGGCCCATGAGACCGCAGCCGACGACGCCAACGCGCTCAACTTCCATCGAACTCTCTTCTCACTTCCTCATAGGTGGTGCGCGACCGAATCAGCCGCCTTCGTTCCGGTGCGGCACTCTACAACGGTCCCAGCCGACCTCGATCCTTCGCTCCCCCCGTTTCCGACCCACCTCCAACCGCACTTCCGTCGCCGGTACGCGGTACGGAAGGCGGTCGGCCCACTCGACAACCTTGACGCCGTCCCCTGCCAGGACCTCGTCCAACCCGATCCCCTCGACCTCCTCGGGCTGCAGTCGGTAGAGATCGACATGTACCAGCCGCACCGGGCCGCGGTCGTACTCGTGAATCAGGGTGAAGGTCGGCGACTGGACCAAACTCGAATCGAGGCCCAGACCCTCGGCAATGCCCTGGGTCAGAACCGTCTTGCCGGAACCCAGGTCGCCGAAGAGGAGTGCCGTGCCGTCCGGCCGCAGCCGTTCGGCGAGCTCGATCCCGAGTCTCCGGGTTTCTCCGGCGCTCCCGGTACGGACGATCATGACTCGAGCACGCGACATCCGTCGGAGGTCTGGAGGACGATCGGGCCGCGCATCTACACGGTGCCGGACAGCGACTTGAACGCCGGCCCCAGTTCGTCGACCAGGTCGGAGGCGGCCATCGACGTCTCACCCCAGGTCGTGGCCGCCAGATCACCCGCCAGGCCATGGACGTAGACGCCCATCCTCGCCGCGGACGGTGGTTCCAGTCCCTGAGCCAGGAGCGCCGCGATCACGCCGGTCAGCACGTCGCCGCTTCCTCCCGAGGCCATCCCCGGATTGCCCGTCGGGTTCACCCAGGTGCCGAGGGCGGGGTCCGAGATCAGCGTCTGACGGCCCTTGAGGACGACCACCGCGCCGGTCTCCCGGGCGGCTCGCCGAGCGTGCCCCCAGCGATCATTGACGACGGAGTCGGTCGCGACGCCCAGCAGACGCGACAGTTCGCCTGGGTGGGGTGTGATCACCAGGTCGGCGTCGCGCGCCCGCAACGCCCGCGCGTCGCCCGCGAACGCGGAGATGCCGTCCGCATCGAGCACGACGGGTGCCGCGCTCCGGGCCAGCACCTGGCGGGCGAGCACCCGGGCATCGTCGCTCAGGCCGAGGCCCGGACCCAGCGCCAGGGCCCCGGGCGAGGCCCGATCGACGATGGTCTCCAGCAGCGGCTCGACGGCGTTGCGCGACCAGCCCCCGCCTTCCGGGGGCAGGCCCAGGGTCATCGACTCGATCGAACCGGCGTCGACCACATCCACCAGGTGTTCGGGCACGGCCGCCGTCACCAGGCCCGCGCCGCCCCGGACCGCGGCCCGCGCCGCCAGGACCACGGCTCCGCTGTAGCCGCTCGATCCCCCGGCGACGACGACATGACCGAACGATCCCTTGTGCGCTTCCTTCGGGCGGGTTCCGAGACGGCCCACCAGATCCTGGCGCCGCGACTGGTAGAGGGCGTCCGGCCCGGGCGGCGGTTCGGGAAGCGGCACGCCGAGATCGCCGATCAGAAGACGGCCGCCGGCGTCCGACGCGGGCGCCAGCACGTTCGCAACCTTGGGAAAGCCGAGAGCCACGGTCAGATCGGCGATCACATGAGGCCCCGGCGGCAACGGCGTCGAAGCGTCGAGCCCGGTCGGCAGATCGACCGAAACCAGCGGAACGTCGCCTCGCCGGTCGCGCAGCCAATCGACCCAGCGGGCCACCGGTCCTTCGACCGGACGGTTCAACCCCGTGCCGAGCAGCGCGTCGACCCAGAGGTCGAACTCGGCGTCCACCGCGTCGCACCCGGCGGGTTCGGGAACCGCAGCCGGCGATAGCCCGAGCTGCTCGCAGGACACGAACTGCTGCGTCGCCTCGAGGCTGAGCCGGTCGAGCGAGCCGGCGATGAAGGCGGTCGCCTCGTATCCCCGGGTCGTCAGATCACGCAGCAGGGCGAGGCCGTCGCCACCGTTGTTGCCCCGGCCGCAGGCGATGGCGACACGGCGCGCGTCCGGATAGCACTCCGCGATGGCGTCGGCCGTGGCGCGGGCCGCGTTCTCCATCAGGACGAGCGCCGGCACCCCCAGATCGTCGATCGCCGCGGCTTCCACGGACCGCATCTCGTCGTTGGTGACGACTCTCACCGGCGGCTCCCCGCCGCTCGCGGCGACCGGGACCAGGACGCGACCACGTCGGCCGTTCGCGGACACAGAGACCGCAACTCGGGCCGGCGCTTCAGAGCGTCACGGAATCGGGCCAGATCGTCCACCGTGTCGAGATCATCCGCTTCCGGCAGGAGCGCCACATCCAGACCCAATTCGCCGCAGCGCGACAGAGTGTCGGAGAACACCGACGGCGTGCTCCATGCCAGGCCATCGAACAACCGGCGATGCACGGCCTCCCGCCGCAGGGCGATCAGGTAGTAGCCCCCGTCCCGAGCCGGGCCGAGGACCGCGTCGTGCCCGCGGGCAAGGAGATCGAACGCCGTCTCGACACGCGAAGCGTCGAGATCCGGGTGATCACTGCCGACCGCCGCCGCGCATCCGGCGCCGGACACCGCCCACTTGAGACCTCGGTAGAGCCGCTCGCCCAGGTCGTGGCCGCGCTGGCGCCGCCAGGGAACGCCCGGGGGCGCCAGGTCATCCGGCGGTTCGTCGCTCCGCGAGAGCGACCACATGAGAACCAGCTCCCAGCGACCCGTTGCGAGCCGCGTGCTCAGGTCCGAAACCAGGGCGGCGTGGAGAGAAGCCGCCTGACCGGCGGTAAGACCACCAGCAGCGACCAACCGGGTCTTCACGTCGCCCGGCGCAGGCTCCTTCGCGAAGAGCAGCAGCCGCCGGGTCCTCACCTGTTCCTGAACCGCCTCAGCGACCACGCGAGCGCGATCCCCACCACCCCGGCGGCGATGGGCAGCACCCAGGCCTTCCCCGCGCGGGCTCCGCTCATGTCGGTCCCGCCCATGTCACCCAGGGCGCCGCGAACCTGCTCCAGGGCCTCCCTTGTGTCGTCGCGCCGACGCGCCAGCAGTGCTGCCCGCCTGCGGGCCTCCGACCTGCGGCTCACGATCCGCCTCCCGGCGGTTCGTCAGGAACACGCTCCGAATCCGCCTCGCCCCGCGCGGCGGCCTCGTCCAGAACGCTCTGCCAGAACGCGAGGTGACTGCCGACGCGGCGCTTCACCGTACCGACGGGCGACTCCAGGCGACGCGCCCGAACACGGACGATCCAGAACAGGATCAGCGCCAGCGCCAGCAGGCCCAGCGCGACCGTCAGCGCGGCAGCCCAGAGCGGCAGCACGTTCGCCAGGCCGGCGCCGGCCGCGAACAGAAGCGCGCCGAGCGCCCAGAAGACGATGCCGAACACCAGCGACGCCAGCAGAACGACCACCAGAAAACGACGCCAGTTCTGCGCCAGATCGAAGCGCAACTGGTCGACTTCGGCTTCGAGCAGCGCCGCGGCGGAGCGCGCCAAAGCACCCCCCAGCCCGCTCAGCGCGCTCAACGACTCGACGATCTTCGTGGTCTTCACAGTGTCTCGAGCTTCAGGGGCTCGACCTCCAGGGGCTCGGCCTCCAGGCGGCTCGACGAACCTACCTGCAACACTCCGGTCAGACGCTGGTCAGGTGCCGACCCGCAGGGTTCGGGTGATGAAGGAAGTCTGGCCGGCCACTTCATCCCGTACCGCGATCGTCAGGCGCTGATCGCCCTCCTTCATGATCAACGGCAGCGTGTAGGTGTAGTAGCTCTCCTTCGCGCGCTCCAGATCCTCGAGCGGGATGGTGAGCTCGAACGGCTCGACCTGGGGAGGCGAGATGTCGCCGTTCGACGCCAGAGCCTGCACCCAGACCCGCGCCCGCAGGAGATGATCCCCAACCGTCCCCACCGGCACCAGCGCCATTTCTCCGATCGGCACCCGCACGTCGACGTGGACCGTGTAGAGCCCCCGCTCCTCGCGGCGAATCTCCTCCCTCTTGACCAGGGAGATGTCCAGATCGTTCTTCTCGTAACCGAGCTTGAGCGCCGCCAGCGTCCCCTCGGTCATCTCCGTGTCGATCGACTTGTCGCGGTAGCTCAGGCGATGCCTCACGTACCGGTCCCGCTTCAAGCCGAGCCGGCGTTTCGCTTCCGGCGTCAACTCGACGTGCAACCTGTACTTCCGGCCGGTCCCCGCGTGACCGGGCTGGAAGCCGAGCGAGTAGTAGCTCGTGAAGTCGAGGGCGATCCGGTTCAGACCGTCTCGGAAGTTGTTCGTGTTCACGATGTACTGGCCGCCGGTCTCATCGGCCATGTACATGACGGACGAGTGCACGTTGTCGCGGGCCACCGAGTCGATGTTCGAAGTGAACGCCATGCCCTGCATCGAGGCGTCCCGCGAGTTGATACCCATCGGCCCGGCGGCGACGATCGTGTAGAAGGAGACTTCGTTCGCGTTCGCCGTGTCGACCAGGTCGCTGAAGCGCCGGCTCGAGTCGTACTGGAGCGAATCCAGGTAGGAGTTCTGGTTGTAGCTGAGGGAGTCGACCGCCCGGCCGCGCTGATCGAGCGCCTCCCAGAGGTCGGCGCCGGCCCTCATCGGCAGACCGTCGGAGACGTACATGAACGCCTTGCGGCCGGGCAGCCCGGCCAGCGAGATGACGGTGTCCTTCAGCCCGTCGAGGGTGAACTGCATGTCGTTGTAGATCGACTGCGAGTAGATCCGGACGCGGCCCTGGACGTACTCGTAGAAGCGGTCCTCCTCGCCGATGTCGCGGATGATGTCGGCCCGGTCCGAGTCCCACTGCGTCCTGCCGCCGGTGTGCTTCTCGAGGTCGTAGAGCGCGTTCGCGATCATCTGTGGATCGCTGGTGAAGTCCCGCTCGACCTTCACCGAGCGGTTGTAGCTGAGCAGCATGACCCGGTCGTCCCGCGTCACGTCCTTGCGCAGAAACTCGCGCACGTACCTGAACACGCGGTTCCGGTTCTGGGGCCGGATGTTCATGTGATCGATGTAGATCACGAGATTGAGCCGTTCGTCCTCGGGCACGACGTTCCGCCGCCTCTCGAGTCCCGGCCGATCCACGAAACGGATCTCGGGGTCTTCCGGCACCAGACCCGGCACGTCGCTTACCTTGACGCGATCCTCGATCTCGTAGAAGTTCGTGATCGTGACCGGGTCCTTGTCCTCCCTGAGGATGAAGTCGTCCCTCGTCAGGCCGGTCACGGGATTCCCGTCCTTGTCCCGGACGAAGACCTGGACGTTGACGACCTTGACGTGAACGGACTCCTCGAAGACGGCGCGAGGTGTCTCGGAGGGCCCCTCCTGGGCGAGGGCCGCGGCCGCACCGATCAGCAGCAACCCGGCGATCAGGCATGCAGCGTGCGAAGCCGGCGCTTGACGGAGTGATCGAACCATCGACCGCCCATTATAGGGAACAACCGCCCGAACCCCGGCAGGGACGCCGCGACCTCAGCCGCGGCCCCGACGCCCCGCCATCGGGTCGAGGGTCCCGTGGCGACCCTTCCGCCCCAGGGGATACGACCCTCGAAGCGCCCTCTCGACGAAGGCGACCGCCCGCCGCACGGCCCGCTCGAGCGGCATGTGCCAGCCGAGACCGGCCGCGATCGCCGCCGACAGGGTACAGCCCGTGCCGCGCCGCCACGGGGTCCGGATCCGGGGATGGACGAACGCCTCGAAGCGATTCCCGTCGAAGAGGAGATCGGTCAGGTCGCTGCCGCTGCCGCATGAGGGCGGCCCCGCCTTCGCCGAATAGCCGTGACCGCCGGTGATCAGGACGCCCGGCCCCATCCGTTCGATGCGCCGGGCCGCGGCCCGGGAATCTTCCAGACTCCCGATCGCCATGCCGCTCAGCCGCTCCGCCTCGAACAGGTTCGGTGTCACCAGCAGCGTTCGCGGTAGCAGCCGCTCCCTGACCAGGGGCAGCGCGTCCGCCCTGAGGAGCGCCGCGCCCGATGTCGAACGGAACACCGGATCGAACACCACGGGCGTCGGCGGCAGCGTCTCCAACCAATCCGCCACGGTCTCGACCGTACCGGCATCGGCGAGCATGCCGATCTTGATCGCCTCCAGGCCGATCTCGGCAGCCGTCTCCAGTTGCCGCAGCAGCAGTCCGGCCCCCACCGGTTCAACGGCCCGCACCTCGCCCGCCGTCTGCGCCGTGACCGCGGTCAAGGCGCACAGCCCATGAACACCGTAGGCCGCAAAGGTCCTCAGATCCGCCGGTACTCCCGAGCAGCCCCCGGAGTCGGAGCCGGCGATCGTCAGGACGCGCGGCGGCGGCGTAGCCATAGGAGAGCGACCAGAAGCAGGAGAGCCGCCGCGATCAACTGCGCCAGGGTCAGCGTTCCGACGAGGCGATCGTCCTTCGCGCGTACGAACTCGACCAGGAAGCGTTCCACCGACAGCAACCCGATCACCGGCAGCACGACGCCTCCCGGCGGCACGCCGCGCGCCAGAAGCGTCCGACCGAACCAGAAAATGAGCAGGGCGGCCAGAGTCTCGTAGATCTGGGTGGGATGCACCGCGACCAGGGCGTCCGGCGCCACGCCGGCGGGAAGATCGACGCCGAACTCCCGCTCGAGGGCGCCTGCCGTCGTGGGGATCGGCCCCTCGGGAAAGGTCATGCCCCAGGGAAGGTCCGTCGGCTCGCCGAAGTCGTCGCCGACCAGAAGGCAGCCGATGCGGCCGATGCCGTAGCCCAGGGCCAGCGCCGGCGCCGCGGCGTCGGCCGTCCGCCAGGCCGGCATCTGGCGACGACGAATGACGAACAGCACCGCCGCCGCACCCACCAGGAAGCCGCCGTACCAGACCAGACCCGCGCGGCTGTAGAGCAGGTGCCAGTCGCCATAGAGCAGCGCGTAGTACGCCTTGCCGCCGACGATGCCGCCAAGGGCGGCCGCAAGCAGAATCGCCGCCGCGTCGTCGGCCGCGCGCGTGGCACTTGCCCCCACCCGCCGGAGCCCCCAGCGCAACTGCAGGTTGCCGACGAACAGCGCGGCGACGAGCATCACCCCGAAGGGCGAGACCGAGAGCGGGCCGATGCGGAACAGCTCCGAGATCACGATGATGCATCCTACGCCCGTTACCATGAATGCGATGCTCAGCGAGCTGGCCCGCAATCGCTTCGCCGCCTTCCACAGCCACATCGAAAGCACCGATCCAGCGGGGCGCTGGCTCATCCTGACTCACGACAACCCGGATCCGGACGCGCTGACCGCGGCGACCGTTCTCGCGAAAGTCCTCCGTTCCGGGTTCGGGCGCCACGTCACCGCGGCCTATCGGGGCATCATCGGCCGGGCCGAGAACCAGGAGATGGTCCGCTCGCTGGGGATGCAGCTCAGCCAGGCGAGGCGGCTCAAGCCCGAGAGCTACCGCTACGTGGCTCTCGTCGACTGCCAGCCGGCGACCGGCAACAGCCCGTTGCCCGACGACCTGGCGCCCGAGGTCGTCATCGACCACCACCCGCGACGCCGGCGCACTTCCGCGTCGCCCTTCCACGACCTGCGGAACAACTACGCCGCCGCCGCCACGATCGTCGCCGAGTACCTGCTGGCTGCCGGGATCCCGGCCACTCGGCGCGAGGCGACCGCGATCGTCTACGCGATACGGAGCGAGACCCTCGACTTCTCCCGCCGGGCGGACGAGGCGGACCGCTTGATCCACGATCACTTCAACGCCCGTGCCCTCCCCCGCCTGCTGGGGCGGATCCAGAACCCGAGACTGCCGCTCAACTACTTCGAGACGCTGCGCGAGGCCCTGGCCAACCTTCGCGGCGTGGACACCCTGGTCATGAGCCGGCTTGGCGCCGTCGCCCAGCCCGACATCGTGCCCGAGATCGCCGATCTCCTGCTGCGCATGGAAGGGCGTACCTGGTCGCTGTGCAGCGGCCTCTACGAGGACCGCATCTACTGCTCGATCCGCACCACGAACCCCCGCGCCGAGGCCTCCCGGGTCATGCGACGCCTGGTCGGGCAACGGGGCCGTGGCGGCGGCCACGGCATGATCGCGGGCGGCTGGCTCCCCGCCGCCCGGGGCGGCGCCGAGGCGGTCTCGCGCCAGCAGGATCGCGTGGAAGCACGGCTCGCCACGATTCTGCGCAAGGACCCGCGCCGGATCGCGCCGATTGCGGAAGATTGAAGCGGGCGCCGCGCCCGAGCGGCCCTCAGCCGGCGGTCGGCTTCACTCCCACTCGATCGTGCCAGGCGGCTTGCTCGTCAGGTCGTAGACCACACGGTTCACACCGGCGACCTCGTTCACGATGCGTCCCGCGACGCGCCCCAGGAACTCGTGGGGCAACTGGCTCCAGTCCGCCGTCATGAAGTCCTCGGTC
>WTGL01000223.1:12938-14173 GCA_011523565.1 Acidobacteriota bacterium | reverse complement strand
TCCCAGCGGGAAGACGGCGTCGGCGTACTCGTAGTCCGAGGCGGCGATCAGCTTCAGGCGGTAGAAGTTCCGCCTCTGGTCGCTGAAGCGGGCGTCGTGGACTTCGACGACGTACTCCCCGGCCTCGGGCGGCTGCCAGTTGAGACGGGCGTCGACGTCGATGCCGGGCCCTTCCTGGTTGAAGGCGATCTCGTTGCCTGCGCTGTCGAGCAGGCGGAGTACCGGATCGATCGCCGAACCGACCCGCCGGGCCTCGACCTCCAGCACGATCCGTTCGCCGGCTTCTCCGCGGAAGCGATAGCGGTCCCGCTCCGCCCCGTCCAGCGTGCCGTTGACAACGACCGGCAGAGCATCGACTTGCGGCGGTTCGGTGGCGGCGCTGTTGTTGCGGATGCCGTCGCGCAGGCTCCGCTCGGAGACTTCGGACACGGTGTCCACCCGGAACAGCAGGGCGTTCGACAGCCAGCAGTTCGCCGTCGCCGGCGCGGTAGAGCCTCAAGCGACCGTCGAAGCCCGCCGTCGCCAGCTCGGCGCCGGTCGGGTCGAACGCCATCGTGTAGATGCCGGCGCTGTGGCCCGAGGCGGTCGCGGCCCGCTCGCCGGTCTCCAGGTCGTAGATCGGCACCGCGGCCGCGGCGCCTCCGACCGCGAGACGGCCGCCGCGCGGGTCCACCGCGAGCGCGAAGATCTCTCCGTCCTGGCGTTCGAACTCGCGGACGAGGGTCGAGTCGTCGGCGATCAGCATCTTCCGGGCTCGGTCCATCCGGTAGTAGTAAGGTACGCGGTCCTCGCCGCCGATGACGACCGCCTCGATGCGCGGGTTCCGGACGATGGCCGCGAGTTCCCCGCGGAGCAGGTTGATGTTCTCGATGAAGGCGCCGCTCGAAGCGTCGATCAGCTTCGCAGCGCGGTCGCGGCCGACGGATACGATGCGCCGGCCGTCGCCGCCGAAGACGACCCCGAGCACCCAGTTCTCGTGGTGGTTCATCCGCAGCAGCTCGCGGCCGCTGGTCGCCTGGTGGATGCGCACCGTGTGATCGGCGCAGCCGATGGCCAGCCGGCGTTCATCCGGCGACACGGCGAGACCGAACAGCGTGTCGTGGCAGAGCATGTTGGAGACGCGGAGCTTCCGGTCGTCGACATCCCAGATCTGGATCTCGCCGAACCGGGCGGGCGTCCCACCGGTGGCGATCAGCCGCCCGTTCTTCAGGAACGCGAGCCCCTGGATGCGCTCC
>WTGL01000223.1:12023-12928 GCA_011523565.1 Acidobacteriota bacterium | reverse complement strand
CTCCCGGTTGCCCGACACGGCCAGCCACTCCCCGTCGGCGGAGTAGGCGACCGCCGTGATCACCGGCGGCTGCCGGTAGACGATCGGCCCCGACGCCGCGCCGAGCCGCATCTCCTCCGGCGTGTCGTCGTCGGCCCCGGCCGCGATCCAATCGCTGATCGCGGCAATCTCCCCCTCCGCCAGCGGTTCCGCCCGCATCGGCATCGCCGGCTCGATCTCCCCCCGAAGCATCTGCAACATCCGGCTCTCGCCCGGTTTGCCGGCGACAAACGCCGGCCCGCTCATGCCGCCCGCGGCCAGCCCTTCGAAACTCGTCAGGTTCAACTCACCACCCAACTGCGCTGGCTGATGACACCCCTGACACCGCATCTGAATCACCGGCCAGACATTCCGGTAGTAGCTGGGAGTTGACTCCTGAGCAGCTGCGGTCGTCGCGCAGAGCACGGCCGCGACTGCGACGGTAAGAATCCGGATTCCGCCTCCGACGGATGCCGGCCAGAAGGCCGGCGCACCCGGTCGCCCACCGGCACCTCCGGGAATACCCAGGAAGCGAACCGAAGTCACGGCAGCCGGGCAAGTGAGCCTCCGTAGGACGACGGTGTCCAGCCTGAGTCGGGGCCGCGGGGGGCGGACTCCCGCGGGCTTGGAGCGAGCGACTTCCGACGCCCTGGCTGCGTCCGACGACCAACCGAAGCGAGCGGAATGAAGCGAGCGCCGTCCCCCCATCCTCCCCTGAGCGCGAGCGGCCGCAGGGGTCCGCCCCCCGCGGCCCCGACTCAGGCGGGTGCCCGCCGCCCTACGCGAGGATCGAGTCGACGACATTCCCGTGGACGTCGGTGAGGCGGAAGTCTCGGCCGCCGTAGCGGTAGGTGAGGTTGGTGTGGTCGATGCCGAGGAGGTGGAGG
>WTGL01000223.1:9195-12013 GCA_011523565.1 Acidobacteriota bacterium | reverse complement strand
CCCAGATGACGAGCGTCTCGTCGAGCAGGCCGCGGGCCTTCAGATCCTTGAGCAGGCCGGCGATCGGCTGATCGACCTGAAGCGCCATGTTCCGGTGGCCGACCTCGAGGCCGGTGTGCTGGTCCCATGGATTCGCCGACTGCCCCGCGTCGGTCGGTTCCGGCAGGCAACTCAGTTCGACGAAACGGACGCCGCGCTCGACCAGCCGCCGCGCCAGCAGGCACTGGCGGCCGTAGTCCGCCGTCGTCTGGTTCGGGTGGTCCAGCCCGTAGAGCTCACGGGTCGCTCGGGTCTCGCCGCTGATGTCGCAGAGTTCGGGCACCTCGGCCTGCATCCGGAATGCGGTCTCGTAGTTGCGTACCGCCGCTTCGACGTCGGCATGGCCGCCGAGCCGCTCCAGGAAGGCCCGATCCATCTCTGCCACGAAGTCGAGCCGCTCGCGCTGCGCGGCCGGGGCCTCCAGCGCCTGAATGTCCTGGACGGCGTCCTCGGAGTCGCCGCGCAGGATGGAGCCCTGGAACTCGGCCGGCAGGTAGCCGTTGCTGTAGATGCCGACGCCGCCGTGCGGGATGCCGGCCTGGCCGCTCTGCAGGACGACGAAACCGGGCAGGTTCTCGTTCTCGGTGCCGAGCCCGTAGTTCACCCAGGCGCCGGCGGACGGGTGACCGACCAGGGGGAAGCCGGTGTGGAAGAAGTAGTTGTTCTGGTTGAACTGGGTGCGCTCGATCTTCGTCGGCATCGGTTTGCCGTGATCGCGGTCGAGCAGCGGCTTCGGGTCGAACGAGTCGACCTGGGAGACGCCTCCCGACATGTAGAGGAAGATGACGTGCCGGGCGCGGGCTCGCGGCGCGCCATGGGCCGCTCCGGGCAGGAGCGCCGAGCCGAGCATGCCGTTCAGCGCGATCGCGCCGAACCCGGTCGAGACCTGGGCCAGCATCCGCCGACGGCTCATCAGGGAACAGGTGTGATCGCTCATCTGAGGTACATGAACTCCTTCAGGTTGAACATGGCGTGCGCCAGTCGACGCCATGCGTCGCCGCCTCCGGCGCTCTGCTCTAGCTGATCGGCTTCCGCCTCGAGGCGCGCGATGCGGGACCAACTGCCACGGTAGATCCGCGCCTGCTCCGCTTCGGACGGCACCTCGATGTTGCCGAGCGCGGAGGCCGCGACGTCGGCAGGATCCAGGACGCGGTCGTAGAGGCGGGCCTGAAGCACTCCTAGGGGTGCGTTTCCGCCGCCCGCGAACTGGAGGCGGCCCTTCTCCAGGCTCATCGGAAGTTCGCGGCGGACGTCTTCCGGGTCGGCCTCGGCACCGTTCCGGTACGCGGTCGAGGCGCCCTTGCGGTCCCGGGTCAGGACCAGGTGAACCGGCCCGGCATCCGCTCCGCTGGCGACCCAGGCCTCGAGCGTGTACTCGTCCAGCGTTCGCCGGATCGGCTTCGACGTCACGACATCCGACGCCTCCAGCCACAGGGCGCCATCGTCCACGCGAACATCCCGGCCCAGCTTGAGTGGGACGCTGCCGATGGCATCGTAGACGCGGCGGGCCTTGGGCGGGTCGTCGAACTCCCACGCGGCCATCGCCGCGGGCGCCGACGCCCGGTGGTAGAAGCGCAGCACGCCACGCGTCTTGTCGGCGGTGAACTCACGAATTTCAGCGCTTTCCTCGCGGCGGTCCATGGCCGCCGCGTTCCAGGATTCCACGTCTTCCCGCGCGGGCTTCTGGTCCTGGGCCTGGTTGAGGAACTGCTCGGCCGCGCCGAGTTCCGGCTCGGTCGGGGGTCTACCGAGGGCGAGGCGGAACATGGCGACGATGCGTTCCCGGTCGCTGTGCAGGTCGGGGTCCTGGGCGATCCGCTCGGCGAAGCGGGCGGCCAGGTGCATGACCTGGGTGTTGTTCATCATGAGCAGCGACTGTGCGGGCACGTTCATCGAGTCGCGCACCGCCTCGGCCTCCAGGCGGCGCAGATGGGCATGGGAGAGCAGGTCGTTCCGGGGATCCCGTTCCCGGGCAGCGGGCCGCGGCGTCGACTCGAGCTGGAAGGCCCGGGTCGAGACGAGCCGCCGCAGGAGAGTCTTCAAGGACCAGCCGTCGTCGCGCAGCGTCGTCGCCAGGTGATCGAGGAGGGCGGCGTTCGACGGGAGTTCGCCCATCTGCCCGAAGTTGTCCGGCGTGGCGACGATGCCGCGGCCGAAGGTGTGGCCCCAGAGACGGTTGGCGATGACGCGGGCCGTGAGCGGGTTGCCGGGGTCGAGGATGCTCAGGGCCAGAGCCAGCCGAGGGTGGACCGAGTCGGCGTAGGGCTCGGGGTCGAGCGCCTCGAGGAACCGCTGCGGCACCGGTTCGCCGAGCTGCCGGTGGTTGCCCCGCTCCATCAGCGGCTGATCGAAGCGCGGCCCGGCGAGCACCGCGGGGGAGCGGGTCGGCACCGGGATCGCCTCCTCGAGCCGCCGGATCGCGTCGACGATCGGCCGCGCTTCCGGCACGTCGTCCATGTCGTTCGGCAGCAGGCCGCGGCGAACGAAGCTCGCCAGGAAACGGGCCTGTGCGTCGGTCATCGAGCCGTCGCGCCAGGCCGCGACGGCGCCCTGAACCGCTTCGCCGTAGCGGGCCGCCAGTTCACCTCGGTCGCCGGGCGCTCCTCCGATCTCGAATAGGGGCGCCGTGAACTCGGCCGGCTGGTTGCGGGGAAGCTCGCCCTTCTCCTCGAGCACGACCGCTTCGGTGATCCCGAACCAGGAGCGGTCCGACCGCCCGCCGGAGCTCTCACCGGTCATCGGGTGATCGGCCGCCGTCACCAGCTCGATGTAGGCGTGG
>WTGL01000223.1:3789-9185 GCA_011523565.1 Acidobacteriota bacterium | reverse complement strand
CTGATTGGCCTCGATGAGAAACCGCGGTGACGAGAAGGTGCCGTTGTGGCGGTTCGTGAGCGAGTGCGTGTAGACGCCGCCGGGAAGGATGTCGGCGACGATCGTTCCGCCGCCCTGGGTCACCTCGTAGCTTCCGGCTTCCTGCGGTTTCGCGTCGGGAAGGCCGTTGCCGTGCCGGTACCACTGCTCGACATCCTCGGTTCGGCTTAGATCCCAGCGCCGGACGGCGGGCGCCTGTTGCCGGACCTCGAGTTGCTGGCTGCTCCGTTTGTAGGCGGCGGCCAGTTTCTGCCACTGCTTCGCGAAGGCCCCGCGGCTGCGGAGCCGGCCGGTTCGGACCCAGGCGTAGAGCGGGTCGTAGGGCGACTGGCCGCCCGTTAGCGCCGCGGCCCACGGGCCGTCCGGCTGCTGCAGCCTGGCGGGCACGCCGGCGGCGGCTTCGAGCCATGCCTCGCCGAGCACCTGCCTCAACTCGCCCTTCAGCCGGATCAGGTCGTCCCGGTGGGCGTTCTGCCGCGCCTCGTTGTCGATCGTCTGAACGCCCGGACGGCCGTTTACCATCGTGCCGTAGAGGGCGTAGAAGTCGGTCTGGCTGATCGCGTCGAACTTGTGGTCGTGGCAACGGGCGCAGGCGACGGTCATCCCGAGGAACGCCTTGGAGACGACGTCGATCTGGTTCTCGGTGAAGCGGACCTGTTCGTCGAGGGCGTCGGTGGGGCCGAAGCCGTGCAAGACGAAGCGGTACTGGGCGATGCCAATGGCCGACTCGTTGATCCCGAGTTCCGCGTTCATCCGCGGTTCCTTCAGGAGGTCGCCCGCCAGATGCTCGCGGATCAACTGGTCGATCGGCACGTCGGCGTTGAGCGCCCGGATCAGGTAGTCGCGATAGCGCCAGGCGTAGGGAATCTGCGGGTCCCCCTCGCTGCCGTGCGACTCGGCGTAGCGGACCCAGTCCATCCAGTGCCGGGCCCAGCGTTCGCCAAAGGCCGGGTCGGCGAGCAGCCGGTCGATCTCGTCCTCGACCGCGGCGTTCCGGTCGACCGCGGCACGCCGCTCGAAGTCGTCGACCTGCGCTGGCGTCGGGGGCAACCCGGTCAGCACGTAGGAGAGCCGGCGCATCACGGTCCGCGGCTCAGCGAGGGGAGCGGGCTCGAGCCCGGCGTCGGCGATCCCCGCGGCCAGGAAGCGGTCGATCGCACTCCCCGACCAGTCGTGCGACCAGTTCGCGTCGGTGACCACAGGAGGTTCCGGGTCGGCTATCGGCTGCAGGCTCCACCAGCTCTTCCGCTGTTCGAGGATCGTCCGCCATGCAGTCGCTTCCTTGAGCGCGTCGGCGGAGGGCGGTTCGTTCCTGGGATCGGGCGCCCCGATCTCGATCCAGCGCTCGAAGTCGGCGATCACCTCATCGGGCAGTTTGGCGCCGCCCAGGGGCATCCGGAAGTCGAGGCTCGGGTGCCTCATCGCCCGCAGCAGGAGGCTGCTGCGCGGCTTGCCCGGCTCGATGGCGGGGCCTCGCATGCCGCCCTTGAGCAGCCCCTCGCGGTGATCCAGACGCAGTCCGCTTTCCGCGATTTTGGCGCTGTTGTGGCAGGTGTAGCAGTGTTCGACCAGGACCGGTCGGATCTTCTGCTCGAAGAACTCGAGATCCTCAGGCGCGAACTCCGCCGCAGCCGCCGGTCCGGCGCCGAGCAATACAGCAGCCAGGATCGCGGCGCCGAGACGCGGCGGGATCCTCCTTTTCGTGTTCATTGGAACGCTGTTCAGTCTACAACGGAGACCTGCGCTCGTAGGGGTCGATCACGCTGCCGGCGACGCCCTCGCGGATGATCCCGAACAGCTCGCCGCGCCACCCGCGCCCCTTCGAGATCTCCGTCGAGATGACGACGACGACCAGGTCCTCGGCAGGCGCCACGTAGATGTACTGGCCACCGAAGCCGCTGGCGATGTAGGCGCCGCGTTCCCGGGTCCCGCGGAGCCACCACAGGTAGCCGTAGCCGCCGTAGATTCGGCCGCGGCCCCGTGGCCCGACGAGGCCGGGACGGGTGGACTGGTCGATCCACTGCCACGGCAGCAGTTGCTTGCCACCCCAACGGCCCCGGTTCAGGTAGAGCTGGCCGAACTTCAGCATGTCCCGCGGCGCCAGCGACAGGTTGTTCCCGCCCATGTGGACGCCCTGACGGTCGCGGGCCCAGGCGGAGCGGCGGATTCCGAGCGGAGCGAAGAGCTGCTCGCGTGCGAAGTCGTGGCTGCTCCGGCCGGCGGCGCGGGAGAGTGTGGCCGACAGCAGGTGGGTGCCGCCGGTGCTGTACGAGAAGCGGGTTCCCGGCTCGGCCTGGAGCGGCCGCCCCAGGGCGGCCCGCACCCAGTTGCGCGACGCGACCCAGGAACCGTAGTTGCCGAAGCTGGTTGATTCGAGCCCCGAGGTCATCGTCAGCAGGTGGCGTACGGTGATCGCGTGCTTGCGTGGATCGTCGAGATTGGCGGCTTCGGGCAGGACGTCGGCGATCGGTTGATCGAGCTCGAGGAAACCCCCCTTGACCGCCAGGCCGGCAAGAGCCGAGAGCACGCTCTTCGAGGCGGACTTCAGATTGTGCAGACGGTGGCCCGCGGAGCCGCGGAAGTACCGCTCGGTAACGAGGCGGCCGTGGCGCGCGATCAGGAGGCCGTGAACGCCCTCGAGCTCGCCGATGTCCTCGACCGCCTGCTCCAGCCGGCCCGGGTTGAGCCCGACCTGATCGGCCGTGACGACCTGCCAGTCGCCGGGCCAATCGTCATCGGCAGGAGGCGCCGGCAACTGGAACTCGACCAGGATGCCGGGATGATCGGAGATCGCTGTGTCAAGCAAAGTGGGCGGCCATTCGCTCCACAGCGGCCACCACCCGGATCCTTCGGCGTCCAGCAGCACATGGTCGATGCCGCCGGGGAGGAGGTCGCGGTACCCCGCCGCGTCGAAGCGGCTGAGGGCGGGGTGGCTGCTGTCGAGATTGAAGTCGCCGGCGATCACGGCGGGCCGGGCCGGGGATGCGAGGACGCGCTCCAGCAGGTGTTCGGTCTGAGCGCCGGCGAGTTCCGGGTCGCCGTTTGCGGCGTGGACACCCACCACGTGGAAGGAAAGAGCCGGGTGCTCGATCCGGGCAGCCAGGGCGATTCGGCGCTCGAACCGGTCCCGGTCGGGACGTAGAGGCCAGGTCTTCGGGTCGGCGATGGGAAAGCGGCTGAGGATCGCCGCGCCTTCCTCGAAGCCGAGCCAGCGCTGAGAGCCGTTGGCACGGGCGTAGACCGCGTGCAGACCGAGGGTGGCCGCCAGACGGTCGGCGAGACAGCCTTCGGCGACCGTGCACCAGGCTTCCTGGAGGACGACGATGTCGGGTCGCAGGTGGGAGATCACGTCCGCAAGCCGACCCGCACGCACCAGGCGGTCCGAGGCGGCAACGGATGGCAGGAGGCGCCCTTCGCTGTCCGGGTAGGCGTGGTACGCGTTCAGTTGGAGTACGCGAAGCCGATCCGTTCCAGTCGTCGGCTCTGCATTTACCGGCCCACCCACCAGCCGAGGCTCCGCTGGCGGCTGGCGAGCCAGTAGTTCAACGAAGGCCGGGCTCGATGCGGCAGCCAGCAGGCCGAGGCTCAGGATCGTGCCGCGCAGGGCCGGATGAACTTGGCGGGTGAATGCCGCCGCTCCGATCGAGACGACGCCGGCGAGTGCCGCGGTGACGAGGACGAGCCGTGCCGCGTCAGGCTGGACGACGGTGATCGTTCCCGCGATCCAGGGGATCGATCCCAGCGCCGCAGCGGTCAGCCCGGCGGCTGAGGCCGCGGTGACGGCGGCGAAAGACGGGCGCGGGCGCGTCATGACTGTGGGGAGACTATGCGTAGCGGTCCGAACCCGCGACCCAGTCCGTGAGCAAGTCATCGAGCGAAGAGCGGAATCCGGGTGCTACCCTAGGAGTTACAGACGACGAGCAACGCTATGCGGCTTTGCCGCGGAAAGGAGATCCGGAATGGGTTGTCGAGAAATCCGCCGGATGGGACCTGCCACCTTCGTGCTCTGCTCGGTCCTGTTGCTCGGCGCGGGTTGTGCGGCGCCCCCAGAGGAAGAGGCGCCCGCGCCCGAAGTGGATCCCGTGGCGGAGAACGAGGCGGCACTGACCGAACTCGCCGCCAAGTACCTGCAGGCGGTGAACAGGGGCGACGCGGATGGCTTGGCCGTGCTGTACACCGAGGACGCGATTCGGTTCCCTTCTGACGGTCGGCGCATCGAGGGGCGCGACGCCATCCGGCTGTTTGCCGCCGCGGATTACGCCGACACCGACTGGGATATGCAGCTCAACGTCCAGGAGAGCGAATACAGCGGCGATCTGGCCTTCGTGCGAGGTACCTACGCCATTACTCTGGCGTCGAAGGAGGATCCGTCTGCCGTCTACCAGGAAGTGGGCAAGTGGATGGACCTGATGCGCCGCGGAGAGGACGGCTCCTGGTTGATCGCGCGGGAAATCGCGAACCGCGACCACCTGCCGGGCGAGGCCCCCGAGACACCGGCGGAGGAGGGTTGACGATGGAGAGTGCTACTTCCACGCGTGAACGCCCGGTGCCGGCCCTTGTCGTGGCCCTTCTTGCCGCCCTCTTCCTCGTGGCCTGTCCTCCGGCTCAGGAAGAACCGGCCGAGGATCCGGACGCCGTCGAGCCGAGCATCGGCGACGAGAGGGCCCTGAACGCCCTCATCGCCGACTACATGGTCGCCATGAACAGCGGCGACGCCGACGGAGTGGTGGCCTCGTACGCGGCGGACGCCGTGCGCATGCCGCCGAACGCGTTGCCCATCAGCGGTAGGGAGTCGATCCGGCGGAACTTGGAGCAGGCGTTCGAGACCGCGCAGCTCAACGTGCAGATGCAGGTCAAGGAAACCGTGGCTAGCGGCGAACTCGCGTACGTTCAGGGTACGTTCCTGCTGACGGTGACGCCGAAGGACGGCTCGCCGGCGACGGAGTCCGAGGGCAACTGGGTGCGGTTGATGCGGCGCGAGCCGGATGGCAAGTGGCTCGTGGCGTACTCGCTCTGGAACTTCCAGTCCTAGAGCCGGCCGATCCCGTCGCAGGCGGGGACCGGCGGCTGCGGGGCGGCCGGGTATGATCCGTCGCCGCTCCCGATGTCCGAACCGTCGTCGCAGTCCCTCACCTTCATGGGTGCCCCCGGGTCGCCCTACACGCGAAAGATGCGTGCGGTGCTGCGCTACCGGCGCATCCCGTACCGCTTCCTGATCTCGGGCGCCGAGGGCCGCGCGGATCTGCCGGCCGCCAAGGTGCGGCTGCTGCCTACGTTCTACCTGCCGAACGCCGACGGCGAGGTCGAGGCGGTCGTCGATTCGACGCCGCTGATCCGGCGCTTTGAAACAGAGTTCG
>WTGL01000223.1:0-3779 GCA_011523565.1 Acidobacteriota bacterium | reverse complement strand
GGTCTCCGAACGCCAGATCTCGCGGCTCTGGGTCGTGGGCTCGAACGAGACGACGGGCCCCGTGATCGAGGCCAGCTACCGGCGCATCCTGGAGCTGTTTCGGGATCACCTGACGGAGCGCCAGTTCCTGATGGGCAACCGCCCGGGCGCTTCCGACTTCGCGTTCTTCGGCCAGTTGACGCAGCTCGCGGCGTTCGATCCGACGCCGATGGCGGTGACCCTCGAAGTGGCGCCGCGCGTCTATGCGTGGGTCGATCGGGTCGAGGACCTTTCGGGCCTGGAACCGACGGCCGACGACTGGATCGGTCCCGAGCTGTCGGCGACCCTGCGCGCGCTCCTCGGCGAGGTCGGCCGCGTCTACGCCCCCTTCCTGATCGCCAATGCGAGAGCGCTGGCCTCGGGCGCCGAGCGCGTCGAGTGCGAGATCGACGGCCGGCCCTGGGTGCAGAAGCCCTTTCCGTACCAGGGCAAGTGTCTGATGTGGCTGCGGGAGCAGTACGGGGAGTTGTCGGCTGAAGACCGGTCGGCCGTCGACGGATTGCTCGACGGCACCGGTTGTGAAGCGCTGGTGGCCGGCGGAGCCTCGGGGCCCTAGGCCGGCTTCAGGACGGGGCAGGTGAAGACCGGGATCGGGGACACGGGAAGCGGATCGGGCCCCGACACCGGCGGCGGACGGTTCTCACGGATCAACTGGGGCTTCTACGGCTGGCGGATGATGCCGTTCGCCTGGCTCATCTATGGGCTGGGCGCGGCGCCCTTTTACAGTTGGGGCTTCTTCCTGCCGGAGATGCTGGAGGATCTCGACATGACCCGGGCCGACAGCGGCTGGGCATTCGGCATCTGGTCCTTCTGCGGCGGCGCCGTGGCGCCATTGATTGGCGTTTGCCTGACCCGCTTTGGACCCCGTCCAGTGTTCACCATGGGCTTCCTGACGGTGTCCGTGGCCTACTACTTGACGAGCCGGGCCCAGGATCGCTGGGACGTGCTGCTCTACTTCGGCGTCTTCGCGGGCCTTACCCACACGTTCTCCACTGTGCTGCCGACGCAAACGCTGGCGACGAACTGGTTCCTGCAATGGCGGGCGAGAGCCTTGGCGTTCCTCCTCATCGCGGCGGCGGTCGTGTCTCCGCTTGTTCTTTCTTTCGATGCCGCCCTCCTTAATGGTGGCGGTACCTGGCGCGACGGCTGGGCGTTGATCGCCGCGCTCTGCGCAGGGCTGGGGGCCCTCTCCTTCCTTGTTCTTCGGAACACACCGGAGTCGATGGGCCAGTTGCGGGACGGCGCCCGTTCGCTGGATCAGCTTCGGGCGGCTGCCCGGACCGGGGCCGAGACTGTCGAGCATTGGGTCGCGAAGGAGGCGGTGCGGACCCCGCAGTTCGCGTTCATGGTGCTTTGCGGCCTCGGCTACGCCGTCCCTTGGGGCGTACTCGCCAACCACGGTCGCCTGCATCTTCAGGATGTCGGTTTCGAGCGCGGCGAAGCCGCAGCCCTCCTCGGCCTCATGGCCTTCGTGAGTCTCTTCGGGCGTGCCGCTGGCGCCTTGGGCGACAGGTTCTCGCCCCCTCGCCTGCTTGGCTTGGCTCTGGCAATGGAGGGAACGGGAATGGCTCTGTTGCTGTTCGTGGACACGCTCTGGGAGGCCCGCATTGCGCTGGTGCTGCTGGGTCTGGGCTTCGGCATGGCCTACATCAGCCAGGCCGCCACCTTTGCCCGTTTCTTCGGACGCCGCGCTTTCGCGACGACGACCGGGGTCCGTTTCGCCGTAGGCGCGGGGTTCGGCGCCACCATACCGGCCGTCACAGGCTGGGCGTTCGACACCCAGGGCACCTACGCCGTTCCGTTCCTGACAATCGCCGCGGTCACTCTGACCGGCTCGGTGGTCGCCTTTCTGTTGCAGACGCCGCGGAAGAAGACCTGACGACTCTGTCGCCTCAGCCTCCGGAGGCGTCGGCCGACTGTTGTCTCCGAACGTGGGTCCGCCAAGCGTCGAGCGCCCGCTCGCGTGCCGCGGCGCGGTCGACCATGGGCAGCGGATAGGTCTCGCCGAGCCGGACGCCGGCCGCGGCGAGCGTCGCCTCGGTGGCCTGCCAGGGCGCGTGCACCGCATGGTCGGGCAGGCGCCGCAACTCGGGCACCCACTTCCTGAGGTACGCGCCCGCGGAGTCGAAGCGCCGCGACTGGGCGACCGGGTTGAAGATCCTGAAGTAGGGCGCCGCGTCGGCGCCGCTTCCCGCGGTCCACTGCCAGCCACAACTGTTGTTGGCCCAGTCCGCGTCGACCAGGGTGTCCCAGAACCAGTCCGCGCCGTGCCGCCAGTGGATCAGCAGGTGCTTGGTCAGGAAGGAGGCGACGAGCATCCGCACCCGGTTGTGCATCCAGCCCGTGGTCCAGAGCTCGCGCATCCCGGCGTCGACGATTGGGTAGCCGGTCTGGCCGCGCTGCCAGCGCTTCAGATCGGCTGGTGTGTCGCGCCACGGCATACGGTCGAAGCTGGGTCTGAGGTTCCGGGTCCCCATCTCCGGGTTGTGGAACAGGAGGTGATAGCTGAACTCGCGCCAGCCAAGCTCGCGCAGGAAGGCCTCACGTGGTCTGCGAGGCAGGGCGGCGGCCGCCGCCGCGACCTGGCGAGGACCGATTTCGCCGAAGTGGAGGTGGGGCGACAATCGGCTGGTCGCTTCGATACCCGGCCGGTCGCGATCTTGGTCGTACTGCTTCGCCGCGTCGGCCAGGAAGGTGCCGAGGCGCTTCCGTGCGCCCTCCTCGCCAGGCTGCCAGACCTCGCGGAAGCCGGCCGCCCAATCCGGCTCGTGGCAGCGGAGCTCCCAGCTTTCCAGATCGTCGCTGCGAGGCCACGCGGCCGGCGTTTCGGGTGCCGGGGCAGCGGTAACCGGGCGGTCGAATCCGTGCGCCACGCACTTCCGCCAGAACGGCGTGAACACCCGGTACGGTCGACCGGTGCCGCTTCGGATGTCTTCCGGCTTGAAAAGGAGGCCGGCCTGGAGCGTCCGCGGCTTGGGACCCGTTTCGTTCCAGCTTTCCTCGAACTCCCGGTCGCGCAGCTCGATCGCCGGTTCGTAGAGCCGGTTCCAGACGACCGTCGACGCGCCGGTTTCCCGAGCCAGCCCCGCGATGGTCTGGCCGGCGTTCCCGCGCCGGAGAACCAGTCGACTGCTCTGGCCGCGCAACGTCCGGGCCAGCGCGTCGAGACTGCCGTGCAGCCACCACCGCGACGCGCCGCCGATCGGCTGCTCGCCTTCCTCCTCGTCCAGCACGAAGACGGGGACGACCGGACGTCCGCTTGTGGCGGCCCAGGACCACGCGGGGTTATCGGTCAGCCGCAGGTCGCGGCGGAACCAGCAGAGGATCGGCTGCTCGGTTGGGGGCATGCAGGCGGAGCGTACGGCAGTTGACGTCGAAGCCGTGACGGAACAGAGTGTCCGAGCGATGAGGCGACCGAGAACCGTAGCGACTGGCCTGCGGCCCGCCGCCTTGACCGCCGTTGGCCTCTTCCTGCCCGCGCTCTCCGCGACGCCTCCGCCGGCTGTCGCCGAAGACTGGCCGCAGTGGAGAGGCCCCGGGCGGGACGGCGTCTCGACCGAAACCGGGCTCGCCGACCGCTGGCCCGCCGGGGGGCCACCGCTGCTCTGGCGCATCGACGGCTTGGGCGAGGGCTACGGCACGGTGGCGGTGGTCGAGGGCTCGCTCTACGTGCAGGGAACCCGCGACGGTCGGAGCCTCGTGTTCGCCCTCGATGCTTCGGACGGCAGCGTCCGCTGGGA
>WTGL01000019.1:4990-14323 GCA_011523565.1 Acidobacteriota bacterium | reverse complement strand
GCTGCCTTTCGTCCTGTTGATGAACCAGGAGGTGTACGACGGCCTCTCTCCCGAGGCGCGGGGCTGGGTCGACGAAGCCGCGGATGTCGCCCTGTCGTTGGCCGGGGCCGTCGCGTACGAGCGCGCGGGCGCCGAGGGGATCCGCCTGGCGGAGGAGGCCGGCGTCGAGATCATCGATCTTCCCGAAGGCGAAAAGCGCCGGTTCGAACGGGCCATCGCCTCCGCGCGTGAAGCCGGCCTCACACGCCAGGTGGGCGACACGACGGCTGGCGAGGTCATCCGTCTGTTCGAGGGAGCGGGAACTGGCGAGCCGCCACGTCGCCGACGATAACGACGCAGGGCGGCTTGATCCGGCCTGCGAAGTCCCCGGCCGCCAACGTCTCAAGGCTGCAGCGCACCGTCCTCTGTTCCGGTGTCGTCGCCCGCTCGACGATTGCCACCGGCGTGGCTGGTCGGCGTCCGGCGGCGATCAGGCCGCGACCGATGCGCTTCAGGCGGCGCGCCGGCATCAGGACGACGACGGTGTCGGTTCCCGAAAGACCGCCCCAGTCGGGTTCGCCGCCTTCGGCGTTCCGCGCCGACACGACGGCAAAGCCAAGAGAAACCCCCCGATGCGTCAGCGGGATGCCGGCGACCGCCGCCGCGGCCACGATGCTGCTCACGCCGGGAACCACCTCGCACGGCACGCGGGCCGCGGCACAGGCCTCTATCTCCTCGCCGCCGCGGCCGAAGACCGCCGGGTCGCCACCCTTGAGCCGGACCACGTGAGCGCCGTCGAGCGCCCGTTCGATCATCAGCTTCTCGATCCGCCGTTGCCGGGTCTGGACGTCGTCGCCGGGGCGCTTGCCGACATCGACGATCTCGGCGTCCGCCTTCGCCTCAGCGAGAAGCTCCGGGGCCGCAAGCCGGTCGTGCAGCACCACGTCCGCCACCCGTAGCCGCTTCAGGCCAAGGACCGTGATCAGTTCGGGGTCGCCGGGTCCGGCGCCGACCAGCGTGACCCGTCCCGATCGACTCACCGCCCCGGCTCCTCGGCGGCGACGCCCATGATCTGCTCCGCCCGTTCCCGGGCTTTGGCGGCACTGCCCTCGCGGAACAGCTCAAGCACGCTCGAGTCCACGAGTTCATACCAGCGGCGCCGCCGCTCCTCGAACTCGGGCACGGCCCGCGCCAGGGGCGACCGCAGACGGCCCGCCAGTTCCAGTAGAGCCGCGTACTCCGGCCCCAGTTCCCGCTCCAGCCGCTCGCGCAACCGAACAGCCAGCGCCGGCGCCCGGCCAGACGTCGAGATCGCGACCACGAGGTCGCCGCGCCGCACGATCGACGGCGCGATGAAGCTGCAGTGGTCCAGGTCGTCCTCGACGTTGGCGAAGATGCCGCGCCGCTCCGCCTCGGCGAAGAACGACGCGTCCGCCGCCGGATCGCCCGGCTCCGCCAGCGCCAGTACCGCGCCCTCAAGATCTCCTGTCCGGTACGGCCGGGCTATGTGCTCGATCTCTCCGCTCTCGGCCTGTCGGGCCAGTTCCGGCGTCAGGTCGGCAGCGACGACGCGTACCCGCGCTCCGCACCGCAACAAGCCGCCAACCTTCCGCTCCGCGACCGGGCCGCCGCCCGCGACGACGACCGGTCGCCCGGCAAGCGAGAGGAAGACCGGATAGTACGAAGGAGGTCGGGTGCCGCTCAACGCGGCTGCAGGACGTGGAGTCCGCATTCCTTGCCGGTTTGGGCCTCCCACCACCAGCGGCCGCCGCGGGCGCCTTCTCCGGGCCTGGAGGGTCGGGTGCACGGCGCACAGCCGATCGTGCGATAGCCGCGGTCGTACAGCGGGTGGTACGGCACGCCCTGCTCGTGGATGTAGGCCCAGACCCGGTCCTCGGTCCAGTCGAGCAAGGGGCAGACCTTCACCAGTCGACCCTTCGTCCGAGTGACCCGGTCGACCTCCACCTTGTTCAGAACGTCGCGCGTCGGCGTCTGATCGCGGCGCAGGCCGCTCAACCAGGCCGGCGTCCGTGCCAGGGCGCGACGCATCGGCTCGACCTTGCGCACGTTGCAGCAACGCTGGCGCCCGGCAACCGAAGCGTAGAACAGATTCGGTCCCTCGCGCTTGACGAGGCGCGCGACCTCCGAGGCCCGGGGCGCCACCATCTGCACTTCGACACCGTAGTGCAACCGCACGTGATCGATGTGGCGGAAGGTCTCTTCCGGCAACCGGCCCGTGTCGAGCGTCACGACGCGCACCGGCAGACCGAGCTGATGACACATGTGGAGGAGGACCATGCCTTCCGCCTGGAACGAGGTCGCCAGGGTCAGCTCGCTCCCCCAGCGTCCGTGAGCCCAGCGCAGCACCTGCTCCGGCGCGGCGAGCTCCAGTTCCATCGCCCAGCCGAGGACGCAAAGATCACCGTCGACGGCCGGCCCGGGGAACTCGAGAACGGCGCCGCCGAGGTCGCCCTGATGCACGTCGGTCGACATTTGTGACAAATACGATCACAAATGTCTCTTGGTTGCAACGGACGCGCCGCCGGCCATGCCGCGCCGGTTACAGCGACCGGAGCGTGGCCGCCAGGGCCTCGAGATCCGGGCGGTCGTTGTACACCTGAGGCGCCACCCGGATCGCCGCGCCGCGCACCGAAACGAAGACCCTCGCGCGTCGCAGCGCCGCTGCCGTCGCTTCCGCATCGATGCCCCGACGCGAACGCAACCCGAACAGGTGCGCGCCGCGCCATGCCCCGTCCTCCAGATCGAATCCGGCCTCGCGAAAGGCGTCCTCGAACGGTCCGAGCAGCTTCGCACAGTAGTCCTGAACCCGCTCCGGGCGCCATTCGAGCACCATGTCCAGGGCGGCGTTCAGCATCGGCAACTGGATCTGGTTGGCTCGCTCGCCCACGTCGTACCGCGCGGCGGCGGGCCGATACGCCTGCACGTAGTCCAGGCGGCCGGCGACGAACAGCTCGCTGCCTTCGCGGGCGGCCCAGGGCTCTTCCAGCGGAACGCCGCCGTCGAACCGCTCGCCGAACCACGCCAGGCCGTTCTGGTACGGGCCGAACAGCGTCTTGTAAGCGGCGACGACCAGCGCGTCGGGCGCCACCTCCTCGACATCGAAGGGCATCGCGCCGATCGATTGGGTGCCGTCGATGACGAACAGCGCTCCGACCTCGCGCGCCCGCCGTCCGACCGCGGCAACGTCGAAGCGCGTGCCGTCCGCCCAGTGGACGACCGGCAGGGCGACCACCGCCGTGTCGGCGTCGATGGTCTCCAGCAGCCGCTCGTTCCACGCCGCGCCCGGGCTCGGCTTCCCCTTCGCCGGACGGTCGACCGTCCTCAGTTCCCCACCGGCCTCGGCGGCCTTGCGCATCCACGCGTACACGTTGCTCGGGAACTGCTCGCCAAGGATGACGATGTTCTGTCCCCTGCCAACCGGCGCGTTCCGGGCCGCCGTGGCGATGCCGTAGGAGACCGCCGGGATGATCGCGACCCGCCGCGGATCCGAACCTCCGATCAGCCGCGCGAAACGCTCGCGCAGGGAGTCCGACTGGGCGAAGAA
This sequence comes from Acidobacteriota bacterium, assembly GCA_011523565.1. Classification (GTDB taxonomy): domain Bacteria; phylum Acidobacteriota; class Thermoanaerobaculia; order Multivoradales; family Multivoraceae; genus Multivorans. The sequence continues at coordinate 10,779 of WTGL01000019.1, read as the reverse complement.
GTCGCTCGTCAAGATCGTCGAGGGATCGCGCCGCCGCGCCATTCCCTTGAGCCCCGCGTCCTCCACCTCCCGCGCGAGAGGCGCCATGTAGGCGCAGTTCAGGTAGTGCAAGTCGTCGGGAAGCTGGAACCGGTGCCGCTGGCATTCGAGCATGGCCGGCGATCTTACGCGCGCGGCGCGGCTCATCCGGACAGGACCGGTCGTCTACGCAGCCGCCAGGGCGCGGTCGAGGTCGCGGATCAGATCGTCCACCGTCTCCAGGCCGATCGAGAGCCGCACGACGTCCGGGCCGGCGCCCGCGGCGGCGCGCTGCTCGTCGCTCAGTTGCCGGTGGGTGGTCGAGGCGGGATGGAGGATCAGGGAACGGGCGTCGCCGACGTTCGCGAGATGGGAGAAGAGGTCGCAACCCTCCACGACCCGGATGCCGGCGTCGTAGCCGCCGCGGACACCGAACGTGAACACGGCACCGGCGCCGTTCGGCAGGTACTTCGCGGCCAGGTCACGGTACGGACTCCCCGGCAGCCCGGCGTAGGAGACCCACTCGACCTTCGGGTGTCCCTCCAGCCACTCGGCGACGCGCAGCGCGTTGCCGCAGTGACGCTCCATCCGCAGGGAAAGGGTCTCCAGGCCCAGCAGGATGAGAAACGCGTTCATCGGCGCCATCGTGGCGCCCAGGTCGCGCAGACCGACCGCGTGGGCGTGGGTCGTGAAGGCCAGGTCGCCGAAGGTCTCGCTGAACTTCAGACCGTGGTAGGCCGGCTCTGGCTCGGAGAGGCCGGAAAAGCGTCCGGAAGCGGCCCAGTCGAAGCGACCGCTGTCGATCACCGCGCCCCCGATCACCGTGCCGTTGCCGGACAGGAACTTGGTCGCGGAGTGGACGACCAGGTCGGCGCCCCAGTCGAACGGCCGGCAGAGCCACGGAGTCGCCAGCGTGTTGTCCACGATGAGCACCGCGCCGGCCTCCTTCGTCAGGCGAGCGAGAGTTTCGAGATCCGAAACGACACCCCCCGGATTGGCAAGGCTCTCGATGAACAGGGCCTTGGCGCCGGCGTCCAGCGCGGCCTCGACCGCGGTCCGGTTGTCCGTATCGACGAAGTCGCAGTGCCAGTCGAACTTCGCGAAAGTCCTGCCGAACTGCGTGATCGAGCCGCCATAGAGACGGGTCGACGCGGCAAAGCGTGCTCCCGGCTCCATCAGCGGGAAGAACGCGAGCACCTGGGCGGCGTGGCCGGAGGCGCAGCAGGCGGCGCCGCGCCCTCCTTCCAGGCTGGCCAGACGCTGCTCCAGAGCCGCCACGGTCGGATTGCCGAGGCGCGAGTAGATGAACCCGAAAGTCTGGAGATTGAACAGGGACGCGGCGTGGTCCGCGTCGTGGAAGGCATACGCTGTGTTCTGGTAGATCGGCGTCTGGCGGGCCCCGGAAACGGGTTCAGGCCCGGCTCCGGCATGGATCATCCGGGTCTCGAAGCCCCAGCCGGGCTCCGGCTTGCGCTCCGGGTCCCGCCCGGCGCCCCCGCTCAACCGGAGCCCCTGCCAGGCGCCAGGGCGAGCCGGGGGCGCCGGCTGGAGATGACGCCGCTGTCGACCCCTCCCCAGCCCAACTCGCCCGAGAGGCGTCCGTACTCGATCTTCGGGCAGCGATCCATGATCACCGTGAGGCCGGCGGCCTCCGCCTCGGCGGCCGCTTCGTCATTGCGCACGCCGAGCTGCATCCAGACCACTTCGATGCGCTTCTCCTCGCGCAGCCGGATGGCTTCCCTCGTGATCTCCAGCGCCGCGTCCGAGCCGCGAAAGACATCGACCATGTCGACCGCCGCCGACACGTCCGCCAGGGACGGGCATGCCGGCTCGCCCAGGATCGAAACTCCTCCCGCCGCAGCCCGGGGATTCACCGGGATCACGCGGTAGCCCTTCTCCTGCAGGTACTTCATGGCGAAGTTCGAGGGCCGCTTCCAGTTCGGCGACGCGCCGACCATCGCGATCGTGCGCACCCGGCGGAGGATGCCGGCGATCAGCGCATCGCTGTAGCTAAGGGCGGAAGCCACGGCGCGGATGTTAGCGCCGGTCGCTCGGATTGGTGCGGCTACGTGTCGCAAGGAGGTCATGCGCACCCTGTGTCTCCGGCCGCTGCCTCTCAGCCGCGCGAGCCATCCCGCCGACGGTGCTACTCTCCGCAGTCCTTGCCAAAGGGCCGCAACCGAGCCGGAGCAGGCGCCGACCGCTTGTGGCTCTTCCGCGTCGCGCCAGTTCGTGCCGACGAAGCTCCGCGTGACCTCCCGCCCCCGAAGGCACACACCTCATGGCCCAGTCTCTTCACGCCCTGGTGGACTACTTCAACGTCGCCAGCCTTCCGACTCACCGGCGCCCTACCTTCGCGGACCATGCCGGAGCGTTGGACCGTGTCGTTTCAACGCTCCTCGACCACGCTCGTAGCCTCACGCCTAGGCCCCTGGCCCTGCGGCTGCGCCTCTACGGCGGCTGGCACGACGAACAAACGGACGGACCGACGCACTCCCGGCAGGCGCTAGGAGCGGTAGCCCGACGGCGCTACCCAGCCGGCAGACACCCTTGCCGCGTCTTCGTCGGCATGGCGGACTCGCTCATGGCACTGCGACACCACGACCTCAAGCACACTCTGAGGTTGTGGAACGGGCTTCCCCCTCTTCGGGTTCAGCGGCCCGACTCCTGCGCACACCCGGCAAACTGCCCGCTTGAGGACCTCAGACAGTGGCAGAAGAACCGATGTCCTCGGCGCACCGATTGCCCAGTCGAAACCCGCGACGCGCTTGTCACCGAGCGCCAGAAACTGGTCGACACGGCCATCGTCGCCGATACCATCTACCTTGCGCGCTACCATACGCTTGATTGGGTCGCCGTCGTCTCCAACGACGACGACATCTTGCCCGGTTTGCTGTCCGGAGCGGCCGAGCACGACCGTCTGATGCTGTTGACGGTTGCCCGAACCCAGCCGAGCGCCTACGCCGGACTGCTGTCCCGAATGTCCGTCGCTTACGCCGCCCTAGAGACGCATACATGACCACGCTAAACGAAAGGATCCTGACCGAGCTGCGAACTGATCTCGTCTCGTTCGCCGACACGCACTCTCCAGTGGTGCTGGAGAGTGACGGCGCCATGTGGACTCAGCAAGGAAGAACCCTGGAGGCGACCTTTCGCAGAGGACAAGTCGGCGCAGCTTACCCCGACGTTCAACTTAACGGCGCGACCCAGCCATACGCCACCTTCCTGGCATCAGATGAGATGGCCAATCTCGCAGCCTTGGCGGAGTCGATCTCCCTGGCATTCGGCGAAGAGCCCGAGAACTACGTCGAACCCAAAGCGAGAAGCGATGAGAGTAGCCCTAAGGAAGGCCAGGCACGCGAGGTTGTTCCAGATCTGCTCGAGCATCCGTCATTCGGCTCGACCCGGGTCGTCTTCCTTCGGGGCGCCGCCGGCGCAGGAAAGACTGTAGCCCTGCGCAGGCTGGTTCGTCGCCAAGCACAAGCCTACCTGGACCACAAAGCCACCTTCCTCTACCTCTACGTCGACGCCCAGGCACGCTATCTCGCCCGGCTGGACGACGCGGTAGCGCTCGTACTCCAGGACCTGAACGCCCACTTCACGTACCGAGCCCTTGCCACGCTGACTAGGCACCGCCTCGTCGTGCCCATCGTCGACGGCTTCGACGAACTCTTGGGCGCAGGCGGAGGTGCGGAGGCGATTCACGCGCTCACCCTATTCCTGACCCGTCTTGATGGCCGGGGCGCCATGGTGGTCTCCTCCCGCTCAACGTACTTCGACTTCGGGCGGATTCGGACTCAAGCCGATCACTACCGATCCAGCGACGCCAACTTCGAAATCGTGCCCGTCGAGCTCTTGCCTTGGACGGAACACGAGATGTGCTCTTACCTCGCTTCAGACGGTCTGTACCGGAAGCTGGGTGCCGGCACGCCGCGGGAAGCTCTGGACGGCCTGAAGCAGACCTACTTCGCCGGCACGGACGAGGCCAGCCTGCTCTCCACTCCGTTCTTCCTTACCGCCGCCGTGGACGTGGCTCGCCAGCACGCAGAGGAGGGCGGTGACACGGTCGAAACTCCCGCCCGCCGGCCCATCGGCAGGATCATCGAGAACTTCGTGCGGCGCGAAGTCGGGAAGTTCCGCAATACCGGTGACGAACCGATTCTCTCTGAGCACGACCACCAAGGGTTCCTGCGAATGCTCGCCGAGGAGATGTGGTGGCAGGAGCGGCGGGAGCTCGACAGGGAGTCCGTCGAGACGATCGCAGAGCTCTTTGCGGAGAAAGTCGGAATGTCGGACCGCGATCTTCGTGCCTTCGCGGCACGCGCGTCCTCCTACGCCTTCCTGTCCGCAAGGGAGGGACAAGGCCCAGGGCCCGCCTTACTCGCCTTCTCGCACGAGTACTACTATGCGTTCTTCGTGGCCGGGTTCCTTGCTCAGAGTCTGTGCACAGGCGACGACGTCGGCGGACTACTCGGCCGTACCGAGGTGAGCCCGACCGTCGCCGAGGAGTTTGGCGAGCAGGTTCTGGAGAACCGGGAGACCTGGCTGGCGGGGATCTTGGGAGCTCTCGCTACTCGTCCCGTGCCGGTGCCCGAGCGCGAGACGAACCGTGGCAACGCGGGGGCCCTGTACGCTGCCGTCCTGGCGAAGTGTCCTTGTATCAAGGACCTCCACTTAGTCGAGGCGTCGTTCGTCGGCGTCGATCTTCGGAGCACTGTTCAGCAAAACGTGGCTCTCACCGGTTGCGACTTCATCGATGTCGATTTCAGGGCCGCCGACTGGTCCTTCATCACGTCATCGAAGTGCTCCTTCACTAGGCCCCGCGTCGATCCCGCGACCACTCGGCTCAACGGCCTCCGGCTTGCCGTCGGAATCGACCTCAACGGGATCGCCTCAGACGAGGGCAGGGCGGAGTACGACCCAAGAAAAGTCCAGAGAATCTGCACGCAGATCGGCATTCAGCTTCCGGCTGAGGAGTTGGCCGACACCGAGCCGGAGGGTGTCAAGTACAGCGCGCGGTCGGAGCAGACAATCGAACTGCTGCACAAGTTGCTGCGCATCGCCGAGAGAACGTACTACCTTTCGGATGACGTCCTCAATCGTCGCGGCGTCTCGAACCGCCCGCAGTGGGCCAACCTCGAGAGCCTACTCCGCGATCACGATCTGCTCGAAGAGAAGGCTGTGCAGAAGAGTGGTACGCAGCCCCTTCTCCTGCGCCTAGCGTTCCCACCCAACGTGATCGCAGAAGGCGAAGGCACTGCCGCAGATCCCAGAATCCGAGGATTCTGGCAGGCGATCAAGCATCTGTAGTCGGCGGCTTACGGGACTCGTTCACACCCTCCCCAAAACGACAGTCTGATCGCGGTCGCCGACAGTCGAGCTAAGCGGGGTACACGGCTGTTCCCTCGGTTGCCTGATTCCAGGTCTAGGTCGGCGGATGGGCCGCAAGGCCCTCCTCGTCCGGCTCCGTGCCCCAGCCCGGAGTCTCCGGCAGGACCAGGCATCCGTCCTCGAACTCCGGCTCGACCGTGAAGATCTCGCCGTCCCAGGGCAGCCGGTCGATGTCCGTTTCCATGATCCGCAGGTTCGGCACCGCGGCGCTCATGTGCGCGTTCATCATCGTCGCCAGGTGGCCGTAGTAGTTGTGCGGCGCCACGTTGACCTCGTGGGCGGCGGCCAGGGCGGCGATCTTCATCGACTGCCAGACGCCGTTCCAGACCGCGTCGATGATCGCCACGTCGACGGCCTGGCTGCGCAGGAACGGCAGGAAG
>WTGL01000019.1:2806-4980 GCA_011523565.1 Acidobacteriota bacterium | reverse complement strand
CGTGATCAGGGTCTCGCAGGAGCTGATCGGGTGCGGGCTGCACCGCCGGACGGTAGCCAGACCTTCCGGCGATGGCGTGTCGATCTCGATCCAGAAGAGGTCGAGGTCCGCAAGCGCCCGCACGATCTGGCGGTAGCCGGCGATCTTCGCGTTGAAGTTCAGGTCGAGGAGGATGCCCATGTCCGGGCCGGCCCCCTCGCGGAGCGCCTCGAGGTGGCGCCGCAGCTCCCGGATCGTCCCGCGCTCCACGTTCTGACCTGGTTCGAACGGCACGCCGAAACCCGGCCGCCAGCCCTGCGGAACGCCGCTCGAGTAGTCGAAGATGTTCGTCTTGAGCGCCTTGAATCCCCGGTCCCTGACCTCGGCGCCGAGAGCGATCACGCCTTCGATGTCGGTGATCGCGTTCCCGTAGTACTGCGGCAGCCCGATCCGCCAGGTCGCGCAGTGCGACCAGTACACCGGCACCCGGTCCCGCACCCGACCGCCGAGCAGGTCGCAGCAGGGGACGCCCAGCTCCTTGGCCCGGGCGTCCAGGAGCGCGTTCTCGATCGCGCCGATCGCCATCGCCATGACCCCGGACATCGACTGCCGCGCCCGCGTCAGCAGTCGCTGGTAGATCCGCTCCAGGTCGGCAACGCGCATGCCGGCGATCACTTCGCCGAGTTGCTCGATCACCGTCGTGACGCCGAGCGCACCCTGGTGCTGGTCGTACTCACTCCAGCCGACGACGCCGTCGTCGGTGGTCAGCTTGACGAAGTGGTAGTTCCGCCAGCCGGCGTCGCAGTGGCGGGTCTCGATACGGGCGACCTTCATGTCGAACTCCTCTCGTCCGGCGTTCCTTGACCGAGCCACTCGGCGAGCACTTCCTCCGTGTGCAGGCCGAGTTCCGCGCTCGGTTCAAGCGGCCCGGAGGGGCGGGCGTCGAAACGAAGCGGGCTTGTCGGCAACCCGATACCGCCCAGGGCCGGATGGTCGACCGTCTCGAAGAAACCGCGCTCCCAGAGGTGGGGATCCGAGTTGACTTCGGCCAGGTCCCGGACCGGCGCGCACGGCACGCGGCGAGAGCGCGCCGCCTCGTTGATCTCCGCGCGGCTCAGGGTGGCGGTCCACTCCGCGACCAGGCCGTCCGTCTCGTCCCGATGAGCGACCCGGGCCTCGTTCGTCAGGAACCGCCGATCCGCCATCAGGTCCTCCCGCCCCATCGCCCCCAGCAGGTTCCGCCAGTGCCTTTCCGTGATGCAGATGAGTGCCACGTGGCCGTCACGGCACGGGTACACGTTGTAGGGCGACACCCGCGCGTGCCGGTTGCCGGCCCGCCCCGGGAGCTTCCCCTCGTGGTGCATCACCCCAAGCTGGGACAGCAGAGTCGGATAGACCGCCTCCTGCATCGCCACTTCGACCAGCCGACCCGTGCCCGTGCGTTCCCGTTCGTAGAGCGCACTGACGACGCCCGCGTACAGGTGGGTGCCGCCAAGGAAGTCGATGAACGCCGGACCGGCCTTGAGCGGGTCGCCGCCGACCACGCCATTCACGCTCATCACGCCGGACCAGGCCTGGACCGTGATGTCCATGCCCAGCCACTCGTGGTCGGGGCCGCTCAGGCCGTAGGCGGTGCCTGAGGCGTAGACCAACCGCGGGTTCAGCTCGCGGAGCACCTTCCAGCCCACGCCGAGCCGGTCGATCACCCCGGGTGCGAAGTTCTCGATCAGCACGTCAGCGACCCCGGCCAGCCGCAGCAGCAGTTCCCTGCCCTCCTCCTGCTTCAGATCGCAGGTCGCGGACCGTTTGTTCGTGTTCAGGAAGGCGAGCGGAAAGGAGGGAGGCCCGCCGTGGGCCTCGCGGCGACGCAGCGGCTCGCCGCGCGGCGGCTCGACCTTGACCACGTCCGCCCCGGCCTGAGCGAGCAGGAAGCCGGCATACGGACCCTGGTAGACCTGACCAAGGTCCAGAACGCGGATCCCGGCGAGAGGGCTGGGCGCCTTCAATGGAACGAACCTCCGATCACGTCGCGGGCGACGATCAGGCGCTGGATCTCGTTCGGGCCCTCGCCCACCCGACGGATGCGCAGTTCGCGATACCAGCGCTCCAGCGGCAGGTCCTTCGTCATTCCGTAGCCGCCATGGATCTGCATCGCCCGGTCGACGACGCGGCTGGCGCCCTCGCTCGCCACCAGC
>WTGL01000019.1:0-2796 GCA_011523565.1 Acidobacteriota bacterium | reverse complement strand
GTCGCCGAAGGTCTTGCGCGTCTTCGCGTAGGCGATCGCCATCTCCTGGGCCTTTAGGGCGACGCCGATGCAGCCGGCCGCGTACGGGATCCGGTTGCGACTCAGGCGATCGTTGGCGATCGCGAAGCCCTGGTTCACCTCGCCGAGCACGTTGCGGCCCGGCACCCTCACCCGGTTGAACTCGAGTTCCGCCGCGTAGTGGGTGGAGCGCAGCGTGTGGACGATGCGCCGCACCCGGAAGCCGGGCATGTCCGTATCGACCAGGAAGCAGGTGATCCCCTTGCGGCCGAGTTCCGGGTCGGTCCGCGCGAAGACGATGCCGAAGTCCGCCTTGTCGGCGCCGGAAATGAACGTCTTCTCGCCGTCGAGGATCCAGTCGTCGCCGTCGCGCACCGCGGTGGTACGGATGGCGCGGGCCGGATCGCTGCCTCCGGAGGGCTCGGTGAGGGCGAAGAAACCACGCTTCTCTCCCCGGAGCACCGGATAGAGGTAACGCTCCTTCTGGCCGTCGTCCGCCTCGTACAACTGCGCCAGCCCGGCGCCGCCGAACACCCCGTAGCAGGGCGCGTACAGACCGGCCCGGTGCTGCGCCATCTCGAATGCCATCAGGGTCCTGGTGACCAGGTCGATCCCGGGACCGCCGTACTCCTCCGGAATGTCCAGCCCGTAGAAACCGAGTTCCTTCGTCATCGCCACCAACCGCTCACGGTGCCGTGGCGGCAGTTCGCTCGCGTCGGGGTCCAGATCCGCCTCGAGCGGCACGATCTCCTCGCGCACGAAGCGGCGCACGGTCTCCAGGATCAGTCTCTGCTCGGTGCTGAGTTCGAAGTCCATCCGCTCAAACCCCGGGAGCACCGATCCGGCCCACCCGCCGGTCGCCCCGGCTCTCCGCGTTGGCGGCCGGCAGTTCGCCGTGGTCGGCCAGGTAGACCGCCAGCAGCTCCTCGAAGCGGCTCCAGTACTGCATCGTGACCTCGTAGCGGAAGCACGTCGCGCCTTCGTGCTTCGCCGCGGCCTCGGCGATCGCGCTGCGCAGACCGAAGCGCGAACGGCCGCCGGCGAATCCCAGTTCCAAGGTCGAGCCGTCCTCGTCGCCGATCTCGAACACGCCCAACTGGCCCGGCAACGCGGCGATCGCGGCATCGTCCAGTTCACGCCAGGGCTTGGTGAGCCGGACACCTGCCATCCGCGGGATCGTATCCGCTGCTGTGTCACAATGCGCGCCGCTCTGTCTGACCAGTTTCCTTCCTCCGCAATTGGCGCGTCAGCGACGGCCGCGACCACGGCCGTCGCCGACCAGGCCCTCCTCGGCGGTGTCCGCGTGGTGGAGCTGGCGACGATCGTCATGGCGCCCTCGGCCTCGGCCATCCTCTCGGATTTCGGCGCCGAAGTGATCAAGATCGAGGCGCCCGGACGCGGTGACCTCTACCGCTACTTTCAGGACCTCCCCGGCATGCCGGACTCGGAGATCCCCTACTGCTTCCTGCTCGACGGCCGCAACAAGAAGAGCGTCGTGATCGACCTCAAGCGGGAGAGCGGCCAGAAGGTGGCGCACCGGCTGATCGAGACCGCCGACGTCTTCCTGACCAACTGCCACAACTCGGTGCTCGAGGCACTCGACATGACCTGGGACCGTCTCCGGGAGATCAATCCGCGGCTCATCTTCGCCCACGGAACCGGCTACGGCCATACCGGGCCGGAAGCCGAAAAGCCCGGCTACGACCAGGTCTGCTACTGGACCCGATCAGGCCTCGTCGCGACGTTCACTCCGGTCGACGGGCATCTGGGACCGCTGGGATGCGGTACCGGGGACCATCCGACCGGCGTCACCCTGTTCTCGGCCGTGCTGGCCGGTCTGCTGAAACGCGAACGTACCGGCGCCGGCTCCTACGTCACCACGTCGCTTCTGGCGGCCGGGGCGTGGGCCAACGCCTGCGCCATTCAGGCCAAGTTGGTCGGAGCCGAGTTTCACGCCAAGCGGCCGCGCGAGCGGACGATGAACTTCGGCCAGCTCTACTACCGCACCCGAGACGACCGCCTGATCAAGCTCAGCATCGTCGAGCAGGATCGGGAATGGGAGCGCTTCTGCCGTGCTCTCGACCGCACCGACCTGATCGGCGACGAGCGCTTCTGCACCACTGCCGAGCGGATCGAGAACATGCCCGAGTTCGTTGCCCTCCTGGACGCCGAGTTCGCGCAGCGCGACTTCGCGGAGTGGAGTGAGCGCTTCACCCACTGCGAGATCGCCTACAGCCTCGTCTCGAACCTGGACGACATCGTCGCCGACGAGCAACTGGAAGCCATCGGCATGTTCCGCGATCTGGACCATCCCGAGTACGGGCGTCTGCGCACGGTCGACAGCCCGGTCTTCATTCAGGGCGAGGACAAGGCGGAACCCCAGCCGGCGCCCGGACTCGGCGAGCACACCGGCGACCTGCTGCGGGAGCTCGGGCTGGACGCCAGGGAGATCGCCTCGCTGGCTGAACGGGGCGTCGTCTCCGGCAGGCTCTGACCGATTCGCTGCACGCGGCAAACGCGACTACAATCTCCCTTCCCGTACCAAACGGCCCTCAGCCCCGGAGACGATCCATGGACTTTCAGGACTCACCCCAGGAGGCCGCCTTCCGCGCCGAAGCGCGCGCCTGGCTCGAAGCGAACGCCGAACCTCTGCCCCCCGGCGACACATCGCGGTTCGACGGCCTGCCCGAGCAGGAAGGCCTGGCCGCGATGAAGGAGTGGCAACAGAAGAAGTACGACGACGGCTGGGCCTGCATCACCTGGCCGAAGGAACACGGC
>WTGL01000250.1 GCA_011523565.1 Acidobacteriota bacterium | reverse complement strand
CCGCCGGCGCCGGCGGATCGCTCAGCAGGAGGCTGCAGGGAATCAGCAGGCAGGCGAAGATGATGCCGAGCCAGAGGAAGACCTGTGCCAGTTCGTCGCCCGCGCGAATCACCAGCAAGGGCGCGAGGCCCTTGCTGAGCAGGAACGCGCCGACGCCGAAGCCCATGACGACGATGCCCGTGACCAGCCCCTTGTGGTCCGGGAACCACTTCGCCACCGTCGCCACCGGGGTGACGTAACCCAGACCGATGCCGGCCCCGCCGATCACTCCGTAGCCCACGTAGAACAGCGGCAGCAGGTCCAGGTTCAGGGCAAGGGCGGCGATCACGTAGCCGCCGGAGAACATCACGCTGCCGATCAGGGCCAGCTTGCGCGGCCCCATCCGCGGCAGAACCTGCCCGGCCCACGCCGCCGAGACGCCGAGCGAGAAGATCGTGATGCTGAAGGCCCAGGCCGTCTGCGTGAAGGTCCATCCCGCCTGCCGGACGAGCATCGTCTGGAAGAAGCTCCAGGCGTAGACCGTGCCGAAGCACAACTGCAGCGTCGTGCACAGCAGTGCAATGACGGTTCTCGGGACTCGCATGCTGCTCTCTAGTCCCGTGCGGAGGCGCCTTCGGCCGCGGGTGGCGTGCCGCTCCGCGTACCGCGCCGCGCAACGTGAAGAAACAGGCGCGCCATGTCTCCCACCTCATCCTCCCGCACCAGAATGTCGCGCTCGGCAAGATCTTCCGTTTCGCCGTCCCGGGCCAGGTCCACCGCGTAGGCCAGCAGATCGGCCAGCGGTTTCGCGGCCAGGTTGACGAACCAGATCGAGGCCAGCACGCCCAGCACGAGGATGACGCAGATCAGGTAGACCTGCTGTCCGATCGCCCTCTGGATCTTGAGCGCCACGACATCCAGGTCCATGCCCACGTGGACCGTGCCCGCGACTCCGGCCAGGATCGGGCTGCCGACCTCGATGAAGTCCCCCATCCCGGGCAGACTCCGTTCGACCGGATCCGTGCTGGCGTGGTCACTCTGGAGAATCTCTTCGGGGATCCCCGGCACGAAGGTATGGGCCAGGAACTCGCCCGTCTCGCTGGTGATGTAGATGTACCTGATGCCCTGGATCTCGAGAAACTGATCGACAAGCGACTGCAGGGTGGCGAGATTCTGGTTCAGGAGGATGCCGGCGCTCGAGTCCGCGATCGTCTTGGCGATGTTCTGGGTGTTGACCTCGTACTCCGCCGACAGCTCGGTGTCGACGGTGTAGATGCAGAGAATGGACGTGGACAGGACGATCAGGCCGAAGACGGCGAAGATGCCGAACCTCGTCTTCTGGAACAGCCTGCGGATCTTCATCTCACGCGAACCTGGCTCCCCAGTCGTCCAGCGGCACGAATCGGCCGTCTTCCACGACGGTGTGGTACACGCTCTGGAGTCCCTGGCGCCGATCGGCGCCGAACGAGACTCTCTCGCTGATCCCGAGGTCGAAGTCGCGAACCGAGAACACGGCTTCCTCCAGTCCCGCCCGGTCGGGGTTCGGACCGAGCCGCCGGAGGATCTCCGCCAGCAGCTTGGCGTTGAGGAAACCCTCGAGACTGCCGAAGCTGTGCGCGAAGGGCGTGTACTCCTCCTGGATCAGCTCCTGCGGGACCTGGGGGTCGTACTGCGCCATCAGCTCGCGGTACTCCCTGACCGCGGGAATCGACGTGTCCTCGTAGCTTGGGACCACCTGGGAGTTGATCAGCAGCCGCGTGTACTTCTCCGTGTCGTCGCGGCCCTCCGTCAGGAGCTTGAGGAGGTTCTCGCTACCCACGAAGGACAGGTTGGCGATCGGAACATTCAGCCCGACATCGACCGCGTCGCGGGCGAAGGCGGCGCACGCCGCGTAGGCTCCGATACAGATCACCGCATCCGGCGAGACGCCCTGAAGAATCTCCACCTGCTTGCGCATGCTGCCGGTGAACTTCTCCCCCCGGCTGTACGTCGCTTCACCGGCCAGCCTCTCGCCGTGCTTGTCCAGGGCGGCACGGACTCCTGCCCAGCCGCTGCGTCCGTAGGCGTCGATCTGGTAGAAGACCGCGATCCGCCGCTTGCCGATGCGCACCAGGTTGTCGACGAGGCCGGCCGTTTCCTGGTTGTAGGAAGCCCGCAGGTTGAAGGCGAAGTCGCCGTAGGGCGGTTCCCGTTGCGGCTGAGCGCCGGTGAACGGGAAAAACAGGAAGATGCTCTCGTTCTGGAACTTCTTGAGAATCGGCAGCACGCGAGTCACGGTCGGCGTTCCCACGTAGCCGAACAGCAGGAACACCTTGTCCTCCAGCATCAGCCTCATCGTGTTCTGGACGCACGGGTCGGGCTGATACCCGTCGTCGTACAGCTTCATGCCGATCCGGCGGCCCTCGATGCCACCGTTGTCGTTCACATGGTTGAAGTAGGCGGTGGCGCCACGATACAGCTCCGCGCCCAGGCCCCTCGACGGGCCCGAAAAGGCGGCGGACACGCCGAGGACGATCTCACTGTCGGTCGCACCCTGACCCTCCGTCCGGCCCGTAGCCTCGGCGCCTTCATCGTCCGATTCCTGTCCGCCCCCGGCGCCGAGGGCCGACGTCGAGAACGGCGCCACGAGCAACGCCGCCAAACCACCACGCATCAGCGACTTCCTGGTTACCAGCGGCCCCCAGCTTTCGTCCCTGCCGCCGTCGTGTCCGAGACCCCCGTCGATGTTCATCGTCCCTCCTTCAAGTCCTGACAAACACTATAACTGCGCCGCGCGCGGCGCTAGGATTCGCCTCCTGGAATGAAGAACGGACTGCGAAAGGTACTGGTCGCGAACCGCGGCGAGATCGCCGTGCGAGTGATCCGGGCGCTGCGCGAACGGGGCATCGTCTCCGTCGCCGTCTACTCCGAGGCGGACCGCGACGGCCTGGCGACGCAGATGGCGGACGAAGCGCACTGCATCGGACCCGCGCCGTCGATCAAGAGCTACCTCAGAGCGCCGGAGATCGTCGACCTCGCCTTCCGGGTCGGCGCCGACGCGATTCACCCTGGCTACGGATTCCTGTCCGAGAACGCCGACTTCGCCCGCCGGTGCGAGGAACGAGGCGTCACCTTCATCGGCCCGTCGTCGGAGGCGATCGCGGCGATGGGGTCGAAGATCGAGAGCCGGCGCCTGATGAGAGCCGCCGGCGTTCCGATCGTGCCCGGTGGTACCGAACCGCTGGCCGACGCGGAGGCGGCGCGCGCCGCGGCGCGGGAGATCGGCTATCCGGTGATGCTCAAGGCCTCGGCCGGCGGCGGCGGCAAGGGCATGCGCCTGGTGCGCGAGGAAGAGGAACTCGGGGCCGCGTTCCGCGGCGCATCGTCCGAGGCCGGCGCCAGCTTCAACGATCCCTCGGTCTACGTCGAGCGCTACGTCGAGCGTCCGCGGCATGTCGAGATCCAGGTGCTGGGCGACCACAGCGGCCGCATCGTGTCGCTCGGCGAGCGGGAGTGCTCCCTTCAGCGCCGCCACCAGAAAGTCGTCGAGGAAGCGCCGTCGCCGGTCGTCGACGCGGACCTGCGCCGGCGCATGGGCGACGCCGCGGTGTGCGCCGCCGGGGCCGTGAACTATGTCGGCGCCGGCACCGTGGAGTTCCTGCTCGACCCAAGCGGCGAGTTCTACTTCCTGGAGATGAACACGCGGATCCAGGTCGAGCACCCGGTGACCGAGCTGGTCACCGGCGTCGACATCGTCGCGGCGCAACTCGACATCGCCGCCGGCGAGCCGTTGCCGGAAGCGCTGCTCGGCGGCATCGAACCGCGCGGCCACGCGGTCGAGGTTCGCCTGTACGCGGAGGATCCGTTCCGCGGCTTCGCTCCGTCGCCCGGGAGGATCGAGTTGCTCCGCCTGCCCGAGGGTCCGGGTGTCCGAAACGACTGCGGCGTCTACGAAGGAACCGAGGTCACCATCCACTACGACCCCATGCTCGCCAAGCTGATCGTCTGGGGCCGCGATCGCGCCCAGGCCCTGGCCCGGTTGCGACGGGCCCTCGCCGAGACCCGGATCGAGGGCATCCGCACCAACCTGGCCCTGTTCGAGCTGCTGCTCGAGGACGAGGACTTCATCGCCGGCAACATGGACATCTCGATGCTCGACCGCAAGCTGGAGAACGGGGACCTCCAGACATCCGCCCCTCGCGAAGACACGCTGGAAGCGGATCTGCCGGTTGTGGCGGCCGTCCTCGCCCACCTCGGGCGCACTTCCTCGAACGGCGTCGCCGGGACATCCATCGGTGCCACGGCCCGCTCCAACTGGCAGCTCGCCGCACGCCGCGAAAGCCGGAGGGGAACGACGTGGAACTGATCGTCGCCAGCGCTGAGCGGGAAGTCGAGGTCGAAGCCCGTTCTCAGGAAAACGGCGACTGGACGATCGCCATCGACGGTCGCGAGTACCGGGTCGACGTAGCAACCGTCGGCCGGCCGGACGTGTTGAGCGTCATCGTCGACGGGCGGCAGACAACCGCGAGCGTCCGCGCACTCGGTGAGGGCGTCTACGTCGTCAACGGGGTGGAGCTGCGCGTGATCGACCCCCGGTCCCGGGGCTTGGCCGCCACGGCACAGCAGTCGGGGGACGGCGCGTTCGAAGCCACCGCGTACATGCCCGGCCGCGTGACGGCGGTGCTCGCCGCCGAAGGCGAGGACGTGGCCGCCGGCCAGGGCGTCCTCGTGCTCGAGGCGATGAAGATGGAGAACGAGATCCAGTCCGAGATCGACGGCCGGCTGGAGAAGCTCCTGGTCGAAGTCGGTCAGACCGTCGACGGCGGCGATCCGCTGTTCGTGGTCAGCCCGACCTAGGGGTCGCGCCGCCGAGGACCGGAGCGGCAAGACCGCTGACGAAGATCACGGTCGCATTCAGGATTCGGGCCACGCTTTCGGCGCCAGCCGAAACCGGCGCGTAGGTCCAGAACAGCCACAGCAGACTCCATGTGACCACGGCGGCCAGCGAGCCGAGCAGGAACTCCCAGACCGGCGGCGTCCCGGTCGCCGGTGCCGGGGCGAGTCCGAGCCGCGGCCGCACCATGGTGGCCAGCAGGAACAGCGCCGCGAACCACAGGCCCGAAACCAGCCCATCCGCGGCTTCGGCGGCCGTCGGTTGCTCAGCAAGATGAAGAGCCGACACGAGCGTCACGGTCGGCAGCGCGAAACCGGCCCCACGCCAGAGACAGGGGCCCAGGCCCCCGACTTTCACGGCGCCTCCCGTACGAGGACCTTGGACGCGGCCGGAAAGCCCAGGCTGAGCTGTCGGGACCCCGCAACCACCGCGACGCTGCCGGCCGTCTCGTCGCGCGCAGCAACCTCGACCGACTTGCCCGGCGCCAGACCCTCACGCTCGGCGAAGCGGAGGAACTCGGCGTCCTGATCGGTGACCCGCACCACCTCGACCGTGCAGTTCAGCGGGCACTTCAGCAGGCTGGGATGATCCACGATCTCGATGTGGCCGTCGGCGCTGGGGATGGGATCGCCATGCGGGTCGACCGACGGACGGCCCAGCATCTCGTCCATCCGTTCGATCATCCGCTCCGAGACCGCGTGTTCCAGTAGTTCGGCTTCGGAGTGGACCTCGCTCCAGTCGAATCCCATCACGCTAACCAGAAACAGCTCGACCAGCCGATGCCGCCTGAGCACGTGCGCCGCAAGCTTGCGGCCTGCGGGCTCCAGCCGTACACCGCTGTAGGGTTCGTAGGCGATCAGCCCGGACTCGGCCAGCGTCTTCATCATCGCGGTAACCGAGGCCGGCGCCACCTCGAGCAGGGCCGCGATGCGGCCCATGGGCACGAGGTCCCTACCGGCCTGCCGCGCCTCCTGCTCGGCCCGGAAGATGCACTTCAGGTAGTCCTCGACGGTGCTGCTGGCGCGCAAGGTCATCGTGGATCGGAGCAGACGAGTGTACCGGCGCATTCCGCCGCCCGTCCCGGGTGCCGGAGCACGGATTCCAGCAGACCCGGCTCGCGGCCGTCGATGATCAGCGACTCGACGTCGCCCCGGGCCAGACGCCAGGCCGTCACCAGCCGATGCTCCATGCCACCCGTCACGTCGATGGCCGCCGAACCGCCTACCGACGCTGACGCCGCCCCGATGTTCGTCGCGTCGATGCGTGGAATCAGCCGTCCTCCGCCGTCCAGAACGCCGGCCGTAGCACCCAGCCACACTGCGCGCCGAACGTCGATCCCAAGCGCGGGCAGGCTGCCCGCGAGGAACTCGAACACCGTCTCCGTCGAGACGATCGCCGCGCCGCGCCTGCGGTCGATCGCCACGTCGCCCATCGTCACCGGCACCAGGCCGAGCCGCAGGGCTTCTGCCAGGGGCGCGGGGGGATCGCCGCACGGCTCTCCATCCTCGGCGACCAGGAAGCCCGACGGCGGCTGGGAGTACGCGGGCACGCCGGCATCGATCAGACTGGAGACGACGACTCGGTGCAGGGCCTGCGCCGCGGCCTGCGTGCAGGCGATGCCCATCCGATCGGCCGGGGTCTCTAGCCGCCGGCCGCCAGCGCCTCCCACCAGGCCCGCGGCGCGCGCCTCCGGGTGACCGAAGGAGCCGCTGCCGTGACCGACGATCAGCCCGCCACGGGGCCGGCCGGCCGCGATCTCGGCAGCCAGTCGCTCCAGACGCCGCCTCTCGACCGACCGCGGTCTGGTCTTGTCGGTGATCAGGCTGCCGCCGAGCTTGACCAGGGTCACGTTCAACCGACCGCGGCTGCCGCTCGTCTC
Source organism: Acidobacteriota bacterium (assembly GCA_011523565.1). Taxonomy (GTDB): domain Bacteria; phylum Acidobacteriota; class Thermoanaerobaculia; order Multivoradales; family Multivoraceae; genus Multivorans. The sequence continues at coordinate 7,632 of WTGL01000250.1, read as the reverse complement.
CGGCTGCGATCGTCGGACCATGATCAGAGTTCGGCGCCGCCACGCCACACGGGAGGGCCCCCGGTCCGGTCGCGCACGACGTACTTCACGCTGCCCTGCGCCTCCAGGCGGTCAGCCACCTTCTCCGCGTCCGCCGGCTGGCAGATCACGTGAACGTTGGCACCCGCGTCCATCGTCGCGTAGGCGGCCACGCCGTCGGACCGCAAGCAACGGACCGCCGCCAGCACCTCGATCGTCCCAGGCGTCCAGTAGTAGACCGGCGGCCGGGAAGACATCGCGATGAGGTGCAGGTCGATCCCCTCCTCCTCGACCGCGTCGCCGAGCCCCTTGAAATCGCGGGCATGGAGCGCGGCGCGGACACGCTCGAGCCTCCCGTCGAGCGCGGCGAGGCGAGGCGCGAAGTACGGACTGCTCTCGGCCCGCCGGTGTCCGTCCCGCGACGACACCTTCTTTGCGCCTGTTTCGACGACCGCGATCAGGTCGCAGAGTTCCCACGCCCGCTCGTCCAGGATCTGAACTGCCGCGTTGGCGTCCCCGTCCGGCCACTCGACATAGCCGCCCCAGGCGGAGCGGGCGGCCGACCCCGAACCGCTGCTCCGCGACAGGGCGGAGAGCGTGCGCGGCGCCAAGTCGAACCCCATGCAGGCCGTGGCGGCGAGCGTCAGCGCGGTGAAACCGGAGGCCGACGAAGCGATCCCCGCAGCCGTCGGGAACGTGTTGTACGTCGCGATGCGGAAGCCGCCCGAGTAGGGTGCGGCCGTCCGCCGAGACCAATCCCGCAGCCGGTCGAGATGGCGCTTCGTGCGCTCGACGAATGCCGGGGGCGGCGCGGCCGGTCGGCCCGGCCGCCCACCGGCCGGCTTGTCCAGCCACCAGATCTCGTCCTCCTCGCCTTCGCCGAGCGGCGATGCAGAACAGACCGATCGGCACGCATCGAGGGTCATCGATAACGATCGGTTGAAGGGCACCGGCTCCTCGAGATCGCGGGCACCCCAGTACTTGATGAAGGCGATATTCGACGGCGCCTCCGCGGTCACCGGACCCGGCTCGCGCACCGGTTCGATGGGGGATTCCATGATTTGCTGCTGAGCCTACAGCCGCCGTCCAACCGTCCTGGAACGCAGACGGATCAGTCCTCGAACCGCAGCCCGTCGCCGCCGATGGGTGCATCGACCGCCACCAGGTCCGACAGGCCTTCGACCGTCCGGGCGTCCCGTCCCCCAAGCATGCACACCAGCGCGCCCGCCGATTCGCCGTCGAGAGCACCGGCGCCGGAGATCTTGGCAACTCCGCCGGCCGCTTCGACGCGCGCTATGCGCTCCGCGACGGCGGGCGGCACAACACCAAGATCGACCAGGGCGCGGTGCGCCGCGGCCACCGACGTCACCGCAACCGGCGGCTGGTCCGTGACGACCGCAACCCGGAAGGACTCGACGGCCGCGGCGATCCGGTCGAGTACCGCGCCAACCCGCTCGGAATCCTCCTCGTACCGCCGGCGTACGATCGTCACAACGGCGCCTGTGGTCTGGTCGGGAGCGCCACTGTCCACGATCCCGATCTCAAGGCGAAGCCAGTCCGGTCGCGGCAAGTCGTCGAACCGCAGGGCACCGCCCGTGCGGCGCACCAGGACGACACCGCCGCGCAGCACCGTCCCTGTGTCGATGCCGGACGGGAAGCCATGCTGCCGCCGCTCCACCTCCAGGGCAACGTTCTCGACTGCCGCCAGTTCCTGGTCCGCGGAATCGATGCCGCCCGAAACCGCACGCACGGCGGCGACGACGCCGACCGCGGCAGCAGCCGAACTGCCCAGACCCGCTCCAACCGGAATCGCCGATCGCAGCCGCAGGTCGAGCGACCACTCCCGCAACCGGGCCGACGCCGCTGGTGTCAGCGACGCCAATGCCTCCCCGACCGCGATCCGGACCAACGAAGCCTGCTCGCGATCCGACCGAAAGGGCTCGCAGCCCGCCTCGTACGCCCGCCACCGCCGACGCGCGTCGTCGGTGAACGCCTCCACCTCTTGCCACGTACTCTCCTCCAGCACGTCGATGTCGGCAAGGTCGAGAGTCACCCGGCCGCGGCCCAGGGGTCGAATCCTCTCTCCCAGAGACGCTTCCACTTCGAGCCGCAGATCGACCGCAGCCACCACCGCCGGCCGGCCGTACACGGCGGCGTGCTCGCCCATCAGGATCACCTTGCCGGGCACGCTCAGCCGCACCGATCCGGTGTCGGCCATGGGCGGCGCTCAGCCGGCGCTCGCCGCGCTCGAGCGACCGAGCCGCTCGTGGGCGCGCGCCAGGTCGCGCGACGTGAACGCCGCGGTCAAGGACAGTTCGCCGGCCAGGACGACAGCGCCGACGATCTCGGCCAGTCGCCGCACGGCAGCTCCTGGCAGGTCCGGATCGGGCCGTACGCCCATCACTTCGAGCGCCTCGCGCTGGGTGTCAAGACCGGTACCGCCGCCGATTGCAGCCAGCGGCACGTCCGGCATGTAGACGGACGCGTAGACCGACCCGTCGTCGCGGGCCTCGAAGGAAGCCACGCCCATCGCACCCTCGACGACGTGCGCGAGATCCTGGCCGCAGGCGACGAACACCGCCGCCAGCACGTTGGCGAACTGGGCGTTGAAGGCGAGCGCACCGGCCGCGACGGAGCCGAGCAGGTTCTTGCGGTAGGCAACGTCCTGGAGCGCCTTCGCCTCCGACTTGAGCACCTTGCGCACGGTCAGTTCGTCGAGGACGACTTCAGCGTGGATCCGCTTGCCGCGGCCGAGCTGGTAGTTGACCGCCGAGGGCTTCTTGTCGACGCAGTAGTTGCCGGACAGCGCGACGCACTGGGCGCCGGTTTCCGGCTCGATCAGCTCGGACACCAGCCGGTCGCAGGCAATCGTGACCATGTTCATGCCCATCGCGTCGCCGGTGGCGAAGCGGAAGCGCAGGAACACCGTGCTGCCGACGATCGATGGTCGAATCTCCCGAAGTTCCAGGAAGCGGCTCGTCTCGTGCGCCTTGGCGCGGATCCTCTCCTCGTTCGCTTCCAGCCAGTCGAGCAGTCGCCTGGTGTCTTCGATTCCCGTGGTGCGGAAGACCGGCGCCCGGGTCATTCCCACGTCCTCGACGAAGACGGTGGCACCGCCCGCCGCCGTGATCGCCCGGCAGCCGCGATTCACGCTGGCGAGCAGGGCTCCCTCGGTCGTCGCCATCGGCACGCAGACCGTGCCGTCGATCTCGCTCCCGCGGACGAGGACGGGCCCGGCGACGCCCATCGGCACCTGAGCGGCGCCGATGAAGTTCTCGCAGTTCTGGCTGGACGCGCGTTCATCGTCGAGCGAGTAGCCGCCGATGGCTCCAAGCGCCCCGCTGCCGCTAGCCAGTTCGAGAGCGCGGCGCCGCACCGCGGCCTTCCCGGCCGCGTCGAGTCCCGGCGGCGGCCGATGGAAACCGCGTTCCCCGCCGGCGATCTCGACCGCCGCCGCCTCGAGCTCGGGATCCAGCCGGTCAGCCATCGCCTGTCTCCCGCGGCAGCGGCACGCGGCGCAGCGCCGCGAGGTCGACGGCGCCGGTGCAGAACATGCAGATCCGCAGTTCGAATGCGGTGCGGGCGATCCGGTCGACCACTGCGTCGGTCGAAGCGTTGGCCGCCTCCAGGAAGGGGAACGCCATGCCGGCGATGTCGGCGCCGAGGGCCAGCGCCTTCGCCGCGTCGACGCCGGAGCGGATGCCGCCGCTACCGATGACCTGGACGCCCGGGACCGCCGCCAACTGGCGGATCGACTCCGGCGTCGGCAGCCCCCAGTCGGCGAAGCGTTCGCCAAGAGCCACCTCGTCGGCCCGGGCCGCCTCGATCCGGGCCCAGCTCGTGCCACCGACGCCGGCCGTGTCCAGGATCCGGACACCGACGTTGGCGAGCTCGCGGCCAACAGCGGCCGAGATACCGCAACCGATCTCCTTGACCACGACCGGCACGTCCAGCGCCTCGACCACCCGGGCGATCTTCGGCAGCAGCCCCCGGAAGTTCAGTTGCCCCTCCGGCTGCAGCGCCTCCTGCAGGGCGTTCAGGTGCAGCACCAGGGCGTCCGCCTCGACCATGTCGACCGCCACACGGCACTCGTCGATGCCGTAGCCGTAGTTCAGTTGCACCGCGCCCAGGTTGGCCAGGATCGGCACGCCGGGTGCGAACTCCCGCACCCGGAACGTCGCCGCGGTTTCCGGATCGTCGATCGCCTTGCGCTGCGAGCCGACCCCGAGAGCGACCCGCTCCGCCTCCGCCGCCTCGGCCAGGCGCCGGTTGATCCGCTCCGCAACCCCGGTGCCCCCCGTCATGCACGAGATGAGCAGCGGCGCCTGCAACTCCCGACCCAGGAACTCGGCGCCGATCCGCACGTCGTCGAAGTCGATCTCGGGCAGTGCCCGGTGCTCGAACCGGTAGTCGTCGAAGTAGCTGCGCTCGACCTGCATGCGCCGATCCAGCGCCAGCCGGATGTGCTCCGCCTTGCGGTCCCGCTCCCCCTCGGCCGCCGCCAGCAGCGGCCGGGTGCTCACTTTCGCCACCCCGGTTCCGCGCCCGTACACATGCGCGCCACTGTACCGGAATTCGGCCGCGTAAGTGGAGTCACTACCGCAGATAGAGCATCCGCCGAGGCCCCGGCTGCAACGTGGCGGCGTCGGTTGCACCCGCCTGCCTGGTCGGGGCTCACGGGGGAGGCTGGACGGTGTCGGGCTGCGGCATCTCCAGCACGGGCGGCCAGCCGCAACGCTACTCTTGCTGACCGAGCCAGGCACTCCCAAGCATCAACCGACGATGAGAATCCAGCTATCCGCAGAGTTGCACCGCGAGCGAGATGTCTGGGTCGCCTCATGTCCGCAGCTCCACGTAGCAAGCCAGGGCTCCACGGCCGAGGAAGCCATGGTCATGCTGCAAGAGGCGTTGGCCCTGTTCATCGAGGGTTGCCGTGAGGAGGGAATCGTGAATCGGGTTCTTGAGGAAAGCGGTGTCACACTGGAACACGGCCCCTCGCCCGACTGAGCCGCTCCGGTCGGCCTTCGCGCGTCAGAGCTTCACTGACGTACTTGGTGCCGTGCGGGAGAAGCTCCAGACTTGAACGCTCGATCATGCTCACAGCACGTGGGCCCGGCCCGTCGCGCAGACCGCAACACATCGGCACACAGACCAACGATGCCCGACGCCGTCCAGCCTGCCCCAGGGGTCGGAGGGGAGGGTGGCAGCGAGGCTGTCCGCAAGCGACGGCCGACGCACTCACATGAACCGACACCCAACCGGAGCGCAGCCGACCGCAGCGAGCGCCGACCGTCCATCAACTCAGAAAGCGCGAACCCGGGTGGCGCGGTCCGCGCCACCCGTGAACCAGTCCGTGCGTCCGTCATCGGGCGCACGGATGACGCCACCGCTGGGACCCTCCCCTCCGACCCCCCAGGCAGGCGGGTGCGTCCGACGACCCTCCGCCGCCGCGCCGCAGCCGCGCAGGCGATGTCTCAGCCGCCGATGCGGAACATCTCGACGCGCTCTGCCGCCGGCTGCAGGCCGGCGCGGAGGCGTTCGGCGCGGATCTCGGAGTAGCGATCCTCCCGTTGGCGCCAGTGGCCAGCCAGGAAGGTGAGCAGGTCGTCGTCGGTGGCACCGGCGCGGAGGCGGTCGCGGAGCGAGGGGCCGGTGTCGGCGAACAGGCAGGTGTAGAGGCGGCCGTCGGAGGAGAGGCGGGCCCTGGCGCAGTCGCCGCAGAAGGGGCGGCTGATCGAGGGGATGACGCCGAACTCCACGCCGTCGTCGAGGTAGCGGAAGCGTTCGGCGACATCGCTGGGTTGAGCGCGATCGACGGGTTCAAAGGGCCATCGTTCGCCGATCCGGTCGGCGATCTCCGAGGCGGTGACGACCTGGTCGAGGCTCCAGTCATTCACCGTGCCGACATCCATGAACTCGATGAAACGGACGATGTGGCCCCGCTCCTTGAAGTAGCCGGCGATGTCGGCGACTTCGTCCTCGTTCGTGCCCTTCATGACGACCGTGTTGATCTTGATCGGGCCGAGGCCGGCTTCGGCAGCGGCGTCGATGCCTTCGAGCACCTGGCCGACACCGAGGCCAAGGCCGGTGACGCGGCCGAAGACGTCGTCGTGCAGCGACTCGACGCTGACCGTGACCCGGTCGAGGCCGGCTTCGGCAAGGGCCTGCGCCTTCTTCGCCAGCAGGGCGCCATTCGTCGTCAGCGCCAGGTCCTCGACTCCCGGCACCGCGGCCAGGAGCCGGACCAGATCCTCGATGTCCCGACGCAGCAGCGGCTCGCCGCCCGTCAGCCGCAGCTTGCGGACACCAAGGCGAACGAACAATCTGACCAGGCGCTCGATCTCCTCGAACGTCATCAGTTGCTGCCGGGGCAGGAACCGGTACTCCCGGTCGGCCGGCATGCAGAAGGTGCAGCGGAAGTTGCAACGATCGATGACCGAGATGCGCAGGTCGCGCACCGGCCGGCCGAGCCGGTCGATGACGGCGGCCGACGACGTACCGTCGTTCGTGGAGTCGAGGGTCATGGACGGACAATGCTACGCGAGGTCGGCGACTGTCTGAGACGATCAGTCCGTTCTAGCGCTTGACAGGCCTCTTTGATCAGGCCAGACTGGCCAAATGAAACGGGCCAGTGTCAGCGAAGCGAAGGACAACCTCAGCGGACTGCTCCACGAGGTACGCCAAGGGGAAACGGTCCTGATCACACACCACGGAGAACCCGTGGCGAGAATCGAGTCCTGCCGCACCGAACACGTAGCGCCTGACGATGCCGCGGCGGACTTGGTCCGCCAGGGCCTCGCGACCGCGCCCCGCGCTCCGCTGGATGTCGAGCGCGTACTGAAGGCGAGGCTCCCGCGCCTTCCGGCTGGCATCAGCGCAAGCCGTCTGGTCGTCGCGGAGAGAGCGAACGAGCGCTGAAGTACTGGGATTCCTCCGCCGTGGTGGCTCTTCTGGTCGAGGAGCCGACCACCAATGAGCGACGCCGGCTGATCCAGGAGGACCCCGTCATCGTCACGTGGTGGGGTAGTTGGATCGAGTGCGAATCCGCCTTGAACCGGCTTCGCCGGGAGCAGCACATCGAGAGCACCGGACTCGAGCTCGCTCACGAGCAACTTGATCGTCTGCGCTCCAGTTGGCTGGAGGTCGAACCGCTCGAGCGGGTCCGTCGCCGAGCAGTACGGCTGCTGCGACTCCACCGTCTACGGGCAGCCGATGCGCTGCAGTTGGCGGCCGCGCTCACGGCGGCTTCGGAAGATCCGTCCGCCTTCGAACTCGTATGCAGTGACGAACGGCTTTCCCAGGCAGCCCGCACGGAGGGTTTCTTCGTCCGCTAACGGTCGCCGCTTCGCGGCGGCGCTCCTCCAGAAAACCGGCGGGACCCGCTAGCGTTCCTCGCGCAACCAGTCGTCGATCAACCGGCGGGCGATGGAGAACCGCGGCGGCAGCCGCACCTCCCTGGCGCGGAGCGCGTACTCCAGTTCGGAGCGGGTCGCCCAGACGGCCTGCTCCAATTCCTCGGTGTCCACCTGCACGTCGCCGCCGGGCGAAGTGGCGTAGAAGCCGAGCATGATCGAGGTCGGGAACGGCCACGGCTGGGAGGAGTGGTAGCGGACC
>WTGL01000133.1:13736-14430 GCA_011523565.1 Acidobacteriota bacterium | reverse complement strand
GATCCCGGGCATCCGCCGGTCCGGATGGCCGAACTCCTCGAGCGCCGGCGGAAACAGGACCGATCGCATCGCGTTGCCGCGCTCGAGCAACGTGGCCGGCGTGATCCAGGTCCGTCCACCCGCCCAACCGGCCACGTTCGGCGGATACAGCAGTTGCTGGCCCAGGCGCCCCGCGAGGCTGTTCATGTCGGGCACCGTGGGCGCCCTCGGCGCGCCGAGCTTGCGGTAGGTCGAGACGAACAGCGCGACCGGGCTCTTGATCTGGGTGGCGACCGATGGTGGGCTGTAGAAGTCCCGCGAGGAGAAGATCGTCCGCAGGAGCGCCTTCAGCTCGTACCCGGACTCGCGCAGGCGGCGGCCCAGCTCGACCTGGAGCGCCGGGTCGAGTTCCTCCCGCACCAGGTAGCGGTAGACCTTGCCGGCGATGAACTCGCCGGTCGCCGGTTGTTCGAGGATGATGTCGAGCACCTCTTCGCCACCGAGGTTGCCCTCGCGCCCCAGGAAGGTCTTCGGGCCGTCGTCGTGGAGTTCGGCGTCGAACCGGTAGTCGAGCACGTCGTTGGTCCAGCCGGTGAAGGCCCGCGACGCCTCGCGGATGTCCTGCTCGGTGTAGTTGCCGACCCCCATCGTGAACAGCTCCAGCAGCTCGCGGCCGAAGTTCTCGTTCGGGTGGTCCTTCACGTTCTCCCGGTTG
>WTGL01000133.1:11671-13726 GCA_011523565.1 Acidobacteriota bacterium | reverse complement strand
CGGCGTGACCACCATCCGGTCGGCCCACCACAGCGCCAGCCGCCGCGTCTCCAGCACGTTGCTGCGCAGTCCGTAGAAGAACTTGTCGACCACGGGCTGAATCGGCCGCGACGCACCCTCGGGAAGGACGTCGACGCCGAGTGCCCGGCCGTGCCGCCGCGCCCGCCGCACTGCCTCCGCCCGGCTGGGCGGGAACGGGTCCATTCCCGGATCCCAGATCCCGGACTCGTCGAACGGCGCAAGCGCCGAGTCGTCGACTGCCTCGTAGTCCACGAGCCGGGCGACCGCTCCCTCGAGACCGAGCGCGACGAGTTCCTCGATCTCCGCCGGCGTGCCACCGAAACCGGCCCGTTCCAGCAGGTGCGCCGCCTGCTCGTAGCCGAAGTCCGACCCGGCCAGCGGCGCCAGCTCGCCGACCCAGGCGTGGCCGGCCGTATCGGCCGGCGCGCCGATGGCGGCTACGGGCAGGGCAATGCAACAGGCGATCGCCGCCGCCGCGCAGCTTCCCGGATGAACGCGGTGCTTCAAGGTCGCCGCCGATGATAGCGGCTGGGCGCCCGACGGCAGGCCAGGATCCTCAGGAATGGCCGAGCGAGAGCAGGTTCTCCACCGGCTGGTACAGCTCCTCCAGGTAGGCGACGTCCTTCGCATCGAGTTCGATCGTCGTCGCCTCGACGAGCTGCTCGATCTGGGAGATCTTCGACACACCGACGACGGGCGACGTGACCTCGGGCTTGTTCACCAGCCAGGCCAGCGAGATCTGCGCAGGCGTGCGGCCGTACTTCCCGGCCACTTCGACCACCCGGTCGGCGATGTCGAAGGTGGCGGCGCCGCCGTAGAGCATCTCGGTGCGCACGCGGTCGCCGCCCTTCGAGCGGTCGGTGCCGCCCTCGTCGAAGCTGCCCTTGTACGAGCCCGTGAGAATGCCGCGCGCCAGCGGCGACCAGGGCGTGAGCGCCACGCCGGTCCGGGCACAGTACGGGTTCATCTCCCGCTCCTCCTCCCGGTAGACGAGGTTGTAGTGGTTCTGCATCGAGACGAACTCGGTCCAGCCGTTCCGCTGAGCCGTCATCTGGAGCTCCGTGAACTGCCACGCGAACATGGACGACGCGCCCAGGTAGAGCGTCTTGCCGGCCTTCACCACGTCGTGCAGCGCCTCCAGCGTCTCCTCGATCGGCGCCTTGACCTGGCCGGGAATGCCGTGCGGATGGCGGTGGATGATCAACTGGTCGATGTAGTCGAGGCCCAGCCGTTGCAAGCAGGCGTCCACCCCTTCCATGATGTGCTTGCGGGACAGCCCGCCCTGGTTCGGCGATCGACCCATCGGCATGGAGACCTTGGTGGCGATCACGTACTCGTCCCGCGGCAGCAGCTCGCGCAGCAGAGCGCCGACCACCCGCTCGCAGGCGCCGATGCCGTAGATGTCGGCGCAGTCGAAGTAGAAGAGGCCGCGCTCGATCGCGGCCTGGAAGATCGGCCGCGAGGCGTCGATGTCGAGCGTCCAGTCGCCCTGGTGACCCCTGCCCGGCTCGCCGAAGTTCATCGTCCCCAGGCACAACTCCGACACCCGGAGCCCGCACTTCTCGCCCAACTGAACCGCCTTCAACACGTTCCCGCCTCCCGTAGTAGAGCCGCGCGATGATAGCGACCGGCGGCTATGCTGCCGGCCCCACTTCCGGAGGTAGCCAAGAGATGAAGCCGAACGCCGCCATGCTCGGCGCAGTGGCAGCCGTGTCGCTGACCGCCGCCATCCCCGGCCAGGACCCCGACACCTACTCGCCCGCGGCCGCCGCAAGTCACCCCACCCAGGTGTTCTGGGGCGACACCCACGTCCATACCAGCTACTCCTCCGGCGACGCGAACATGGTCGGTACGAACGACGCGGATCCGAGCATCGCCTACCGCTTCGCGCGCGGCGAGGTGGTCGAGGGGCGAAACGGCATGCCCGTCCGCCTGCGCCGTCCGCTCGACTTCCTGGTCATCGCCGATCACGCCGAGAACCTGGGCGTCAGCTTCAGCGTCCAGTCCGGGGACCCGGCCCTGCTAGCCGAGGAG
>WTGL01000133.1:604-11661 GCA_011523565.1 Acidobacteriota bacterium | reverse complement strand
TACCGACACCGAGCGACGGGCCTTCAACAGCCAGGTCAGCGCCACCGGCCGCGCCCTCGGCGCTCCCTACCGGCAGACGGTCTGGCAGCGCGTCGCCGCCCTCGCCGACCAGTACAACGAGCCCGGCCGCTTCACCGCCTTCGCCGGCTACGAGTGGACATCGATCGGCTCCTACCGGCAGACCTTCGGCAACCTCCACCGGGTCGTCGTGTTCCGCGACGACTACTCGAAGACCGGCACGATCGTTCCCTTCAGCGCCTTCGATAGCCGGAACCCGGAGGACCTGTGGCGATTTCTGGCCCGCTACGAGCAGACGACCGGCGGCCAGGTGCTGGCGATCCCCCACAACGGCAACGTGAGCAACGGCGAGATGTTCGCCTTCGAGAACTTCGAAGGCGAGGCTCTGACCGCGGCCTACGCCCGTACCCGGCAACGCTGGGAGCCCCTCTACGAGGTGACCCAGATCAAGGGCGACAGCGAGACCCACCCCGTGCTCTCTCCCACCGACGAGTTCGCGGACTTCGAGACCTGGAGCAGTTGGGCCGGGAAGACCACTGAGCCAGGCGACCATCCCTGCTGCCGGCAGACGTGGGGCCCCGAGAGCATGGGCGCGCTCAAGGAGGGCGAATACGCGCGGTCCGGCCTGAAGCGCGGGCTCAAGCTCCGCGCCGACCTGGGCGTCAACCCCTTCAAGTTCGGGCTCATCGGCAGCACCGACGCCCATACCTCTCTCGCCACCGCCGACAGCGACAACTTCTGGGGCAAGTACTCGTCGACCTTCCCCTCGCCGACCCGCATGCTGGAGCCCATGGTCGGCGTCTGGCCCTCGCCGCTCAACTGGGAAACCTCGGCTTCCGGCTACGCCGCGGTGTGGGCCGAGCGGAACACGCGCGAGGCGATCTTCGCCGCGATGAAGCGGCGGGAGGTCTACGCCACGACGGGGCCGCGAATCGTCGTCCGTTTCTTCGGCGGCTGGGACTTCGAGGACGGCGACGCCGACCGCTCCGACGCCGCCTCGATCGGCTACTCGCGCGGGGTGCCGATGGGCGGCGATCTTCCCTCGGCGCCGGCCGCCGACCGCCGTCCCGTGTTCCTGGTCGGCGCCTTGAGAGACCCCGACGGCGCCAACCTCGACCGGATCCAGATCGTCAAGGGCTGGCTCGACGCCACCGGCGAACTCCACGAGCAGGTCCATGAAGTCGCCCTCTCCGACGGCCGCGAAGTCGGTCCGAACGGCAAGGCGCCCGCCGTCGGCTCCACCGTCGACGTAGCGAACGCGTCCTGGGAAAACACGATCGGCGCCGTCGAACTCACCGCCATCTGGCGCGACCCGAACTTCGATTCCGCCGAGGCGGCCTTCTACTACGCACGCGTGATCGAGATCCCGACACCCCGCTGGACCGCCTACGACGCGAAGTACTTCGACGTCGAGAATCTGCCGGAGGAGATCCCCTTGATCACCCAGCAGCGCGCCTACACGTCGCCGATCTGGTACACGCCGGAGTAGGAGCCGAGTCACCGCTTCGTGCAGGGGACGGCCCCAACACGCCTCGCGGCTCAAGGCCCCGCTTGGGAGTCGGCCGAATCGGGCGTTCGGGCCAACTGCCCCGTGCTACCGTGACCAACCCTTGAATCCGTGGAGGTTGTCGTGCCGCCTGACCTGCCCAACAGAGACTTCCCGTGCTACTCCGTTGCGGATGCCGCGACTATGGTCGGTGTACCAGCTCAGACTCTTCGGCGATGGATCCGCCCTGACGAGCCGCTGTTTCCGCCAGCCGCTCCCGGTGAGAGCTTCTGTCTGTCTTTCGCCAACGTCGTCGAGGCCCACGCGGTGGCGACGTTGCGCAGAAAGTTCCGCCTGCCGCTGCCCCGTCTTCGAACCGGCGTAGCCTTTTGCCGAGAACACGGCATAGACCGCCCCTTCCTCCAAGACGATCTGAGGGCCGTGTCGATGAACGTCTACCTTGACAGAGACGGCGACCTGGTCAACCTGGGCAGCTACGGCCAACTAGGTATCAGGCCGGTTCTGGAGGATCACCTAGAACGCGTGAAGTTCCACGACCGGAGCCCTCTCCTGTTCTACCCGTTGACCCGCCCCGAGAAGTCCCCCCACTACGTCGCGGTCGATCCCGAGAGATCGTTTGGGCGTCCGATGACCTCAGAAGGCTTCATCAGTACGGCCGTGATCTACGCCCGATTCTCGGTCGGTGAGTCGGTAGAGTCGCTCGTTTCTGACTACGACATCACCGCGCCGTATGTCGAAGAGGCGATCCGCTACGAGAGTGTCCGTTCCTGGACCGTCAGGCGAGACACGGCGGCCGCGTGACGGAGGAGGATCTCGAGTTCTTCGCGGACCGAGATCTCGGAAAGGCGTTCGTCAGGCGGGTTCGCGCCGCAGAGATCTGTCGCATCACCGGCTATTGGGAGCGCTTCGGCGAGACCAACGCAGCGGACCATCACTGGATAGCCGAGATTGCCAAGAGTGGGATGGTGGCACTTTCCCACGACTCAGCGATGAGGCGTAATCCACTGGCACGTTGAGCGATCTTCATGCACGGATACCGACTCTTCTTCGTACGCGGAGACGTTCCGACGACTCAGTTGGCCGAGTTCTTCCTTTGCGCCTTCGACAAGGTCGTGCGGTTCGCGTCGGTCCATCAGCCGCCCTTCATGGCCGTGATCGTCAGAAGGCAGCGGCGCGGCAACACGGTGGTGAACGTCGAGATGGTGAAAAGTGCCGGACAGTTGTCCGAGGAGTTCAGACGATGAGTGAAGCCACCTGTCCGCAGTGCCGAGCACCAGCTCCTCGGGAGGTACCTCAGCCGAAGAAGCGCCGATGACCGGAATAGTCACGGCGAGCCGCAAGGACGTAGCCGGCTTTCTCGGCTTGCTGAAGCAGAATGGCGGAGCCGTGTATGTGGAGCGCTTCCTCAGGGAGGAGGAAGCGAGTCGGTGGGTCGCGGCTGATCGTGCGCTGAACGAGCAGCTTGTCCGCGGCCACAGCAAACGAGGCGCAGGACCCGGAGACCCAGAGATCGCATACTTCACACAGATTCACCTGACGACCGCCGGGGAGAAGTTCCTCAAGGGCTGGCGGTGGCGCTGGTGGAGATGGGCCGCGCTCGCGGTCGGAGTGTTCGTCGGCCTGGAGAGCCTCATCGCCCTAGTCCGCGAGATTCTGACGCTGCTGCCCTAGCCCCGCTTTCAACGTCCGGTGCCGGAAGGAGGGGGCTGTCCTCCGCAGGAAACTGCAAGGCCAACCGGCGCTGTCAGGCCCTTCTCGAAGTTACCCCAATCAGTCGCAGGAGTCCTCGTTGACCCGCAAGTAGTCGAGGATGAACTCGTCAACGAAGTCGGAAACCGTAGCCTGAACGCTGTCGGACACCTTCGCTCGACTACCGAAGTACCCAAAGGATCCCCTTCTCCAAGTAGCCACGGCGACCCCACGTTCAGTGTCGGGATTCAACATGATCCGATAGAACTCGACCTGGACTGTGTAGGCGTTCGTCGCGTCGCCAACCAGGGCCTCCACGTCGACGTTCAGCACGGGCAGCCTCTCGGACTGCTGCGGCTGGTACAGGCGAGCAGCCCGCAAACGACTCTCGTCCATCGTCTCCAGCCGCTCCGATTCCGCCACGCCGAGAGACTGCGCCTCGTCCTCGACGAAAACCGACACAGTGACACGCCGGCAGCCGGTGCGTAACTCGTCATACACGGGCGCTCCCGTCTGAATCAACGCTGTAGCGGCGAACACCAGCGGGCCAAAATAGAGATGAAGCCTCACCCTGCCTGTCCTCTACGTCGTTCGCCGTCGAAGTATCGCCAGAGTCCGTCCGATCCGATCCGCTTTCGCCTTCTTCTCCGGCGTGTCGGCTAGGAAGAAGGGGTCTCCAAGAGCCGCTTGTTCTCTGCACACCTTCTCAGGGGCGCCCTGCATGACACGGTAGAGCCTAACTTCCACGTCCACGGAGTCCTGTGGCGAGAGGTTCATGTCTGGCGGCACGATCACCCGCTCGAACGGCTCAAGAGGTATGTTCGACGGCCAAGCTTCCAAGCGCACCCACGTCTGATTCCCAGCGCTCTGCACTGAGAACACCTGGCACCGGAACGGCTTGCCGACAGGAACGCGCTCCAAGTAGTCGGTCTTCTGTATTCGCGGGATCATAGCCCCGCGGAGGGGCGGGAGTCCCGGGCGCCTAACGGGGACTGTCGGCGCTGCCGCCGTTTCGTGAGCCCACTAGGCTTCACCCAGCACCGGCAGCGCCAGCCGTAACGGCGGTACGCCGAGTCGCCGCCCACCTGGCCGAGCTTGGGTAACCTGTCCTGGCCATTCCGAGACCAAGAACGCACTACCACTCGGGGGCACACGAACCAAGCATGGCTGACGACACGAAACGACGCTGGTCCCTTTGGCAGGCCATCTACGAGGAACGCAGTGCGGCGAAGGCTGTCGCGACAAGTGTTGCGGGCTCCGTCGGCCTTCTGACCTACTCCGTTCGGGACGATTGGGCAATGGGAGTTTGGGCCGTTGTCGTCGCCTTCCCGGTGTGCTGGGTGGCGGCAGAGCCCGTCCGTGCACGGCTTCAAGAGTGGAGTCAGAAGAGACGAGAGAGGCAACGGCTCAAGTCGCTGTTCGAGAACCTCGGCGATGAGGAAAGGACGGTCGTCGAGGGCTTCGTTCGCTTGGGCGGCTGTTCAATTCGGTGGGGCGAAAGAAACCGAAGGGGAGATGAGTTTCCGGCCAACGGCATCGACTCGTTAACGAGCAGAGGACTCCTGGAGCCATCCGCAAACATCGTGGGCTCAGAGACCTTTGTGCTGGACGAAGACCTGTTCGAGTATGCGAAGACGGTGGTTTCCGGCCCTCTAGCAGATCCCCCCGAGGCACCGATCCCTTTCTGAAACAGATTCAACCGACCATCAACACCCGCGACCCCGAGCGCTCGGAACGGAATCCTCGGCCCCCTCGGTATCGAAGGCCTGGAACATGAGCCGCCGCTCCCGCGGCAGGACCTCGAACGCCTCGCCGGCTCTCTGGCCTAGGTCGCCATCAGGCCGTTACGTGACGGGCTACGACCGATCCCAGACGGCTCACTGGAGGCCCTTGGTGTTGGAACAGTGCAGCCCCTCGCCGATCGCTGCGGTCTCGCGGCCACCTTCGGTCAGGGTCCCCATGCCTCCACACGCTCTTGACTTCTCGGCTAGAGCTCGTCCAACTCCTGCCGCGCACAGTCGAGAATGTCGAAACGGCGACAAAGCGACTTGACGAAGCGCATTTGGATCTCCCCCCGTCCAGAACGCTGTCTACTATGCTGGCCTTGGGGCAGGAAGAACGTGTGCTTCTGGTATCGGATGATCCACCTGTGCTGTCCCGGTGTCCGGGTATGACCTTCTGCACACGTGTCCAACATCTTGAACACGTCGCGCAGCTGGACCTGGGCCACGAGTTCTAAAGAGCCGGGGCAACTGAGTCTTCAGGCAGCTTCCGGCCAACTCGCCAAGACCACGTCGAGTGGTTTCGGGTTGTTCTTCGGAAGAGGCGCCTCAAAGACAACAACCCGGTGGCGCAGAGCCGGGTTCTCCTTCACGGGCAGGTCAGCGTCAACATCTCCGGCCGCCACCTTCTTGCGGGCAGCCTCGAACGTCGCCGCCGCCCAGCTGTCGGTGTCGTGGAAGAAGCTCCTGACGGCTCGCTTGAACTCGTCGAGGTTGGCCGACTCCGCTGCGAGCTCGTATAGGGCCAACTCGATGTTGGTCTTCAAGTCCAGATACGCCTCAACCAAGGTGGCGCCGACACCTGCAACACCTCCGGGCTTCAGGCCGTGAGCCAGGAAGCCGTCGGGTTCAGTGGTCACGACGGCGCCGCCGCGTAGCTCGACGCCGGAGCTGTAGTCCGCTCCTTGAACGGGTATCTGTACCCTGAAGACGATCGGGTACACGCCTTCAAGTGTAGTTTCACGGGTCGTCACGGGGATCCTCCTGCCGTGTCAACTGTAGCGTGGGACACGCTACCTGTGACACGCCAAGCTCGTCAACAAACTCCTGCATGTCGAGCACCTACACGTCGCCGCTCTGGTACACGCCCGAGTCAGCAGCCGCGCTGCACGGGAAGGCCTCGAGATCGAACCGCGTCGCGAAGGGCGAGCCCTCGGGATTCCGGTAGGTCTTCTTTGCACCAGACTCGGCGTCCGTGACCGCGATCCCGACGCCGACATCGGTCAGACCGCCCATCAGCACCCACCGATGCTGATTGATTCCACAACCGTCGAGGACCTTGACCACCAGTTCGATGTTGCCGGAGCTGAAGAACCAGAACATGCCTGTATCCGGCGTGCGGGGAATGACCGTGCCGACGCCTCGCCGTTCACCGGTCTGCCAGTTCGCCCGGACTTCGAAGCGTGAGTCCTGGAGACAGAGCGACGTCTCGCCGGCGGCACAGGTCGTGCTCGCCTGAAACGGTCCGCCGACCGGGGGCGCCGGCCGCAAGGACGGCACAGCCTGGGCGGCCGGTTCCCCGTCCCGGAGCGCCGGCCGGCCCTGGCTCGCCGTTCCGGATTCCGGATCGCAGGTATCGAACGCCTCGGTGTCCCTGATCGGCTCGAACAGCCGGCCCAGGGGGTTCACCCACTCCTTGTTCGCTCCGTTCCTCCGGTCGCGCACCGTCGTCGTCACCTCGACATCCGTCAAGCCGGCCGCGAAGACCCAGAAGCGGCCGTTGATCGCACAGCCGTCCAGCACCTTGACGACCAGCTCTATGTTCGCCGGCTCGAAGAACCAGAAGTCCCCGCTCTCCTCGGTCAACTTGTGGGCAATTCCGCGGCCGGTCATGCCGCCGGGCGCGCGCCAGTCGACCTGGACGTCGAAGTGCCCCACACACAGGACATCGTCGTCGCTGCACTCGGCCGGGTCCGGCGGCGGCTCGGGGTCAGGGTCAGGGTCAGGGTCCGGATCGGGGTCCGGGTCAGGGTCCGGCTCGGGCGCCGCGGCCTCGCACGGCGATGGACTCACCGGCGCCTTGGCGTTCGGCCTCAGGTACACGACCAGGCCGTCGTGGTCCGAGGCGAAGAGCACGTTCGTCGCATCGTCTTCGTCAGCCTCCGCGGCATCAGCGTTGCCGCGCGCGAACTGCATGTCCACGACGTGCCGTTCCAACGATTGGTTCACCAGCGCGTGGTCCAGGGCCTGGGCGTTGCCGCCAAAGATGAATGAGTACTTCTCGGAGTCCGGCACACGGTCGATCAGGTTGCACAGGTCCCTGGTGACGAGGTCGGGACCCGGCATCAGGTTGTCCCCCGGCGTGATCCGTCCCCTGACCTGGCCCACGACGTCGACGTAGCCGTCCGTGAACTGGAACGCGTTGAAGTCACCCACAACGATCGTGTTCGAGTCCTGGAGCAACTCGACGAGCCGGGCCACTGACTGCGCCTGCTCCAGGCGCTTGGTGCGGACCCACTCCCCTCGGGCCGCGTCGTCGACGTCGATCAACGAGCGGTTGTGGACCGCCACCACCGAGAACGCCAAGCCGCCAGCCGTCGCCTCGAGCACGAGCGGCGGCCGGTCGTGGAGCGGGTCAGCGCTGCCGTCCCGCGGGTCCTCGAAGGTCTCGCTCCGGCCGTGTTCGGTCACCCGGTCGACCGTCACGCCGGAGCGCACCAAGAAGCCCACCGCCTGGGAGGTGCCCGGCGCCTCGACATGGGCCGTGTAGCGCACGTTCGAATCGTCGCTCCGGATACGCGCGGCCAGATTCCGGAGTGCGGCCAGCCCTCCGACCTCCTGCACGGCGACGATGTCCGGCGAACGAAGAACCTCCCGGATCAGGCGCGACAACTTCCCCAGCTTCGTCGAATCGGCGTTCTCCCGCAGGTTCAACAGGTTCTGCGAGGCCACCGTGATCTCGCCCGGCGCCTTCGCGCGTACCGTGCGCGGTAGCGCCGCAGCCCGGGAGCGAAGCGTCAGCTCGGTCGGCCAGATCTCGTAGCCGCGAAACTCGTAGCCCAGCACGCCGGTGGCCGTGAACGTGGTCCCGGGAACCCAGGATTCGTTCTCCAGTCCGAGCTTGTCGGGGTCCAGTTCAAACACCTCGGGATTCCCATCCCAGACCGGCAGACCAGGCCGGCCCGGATACTCGATGCCGGGCTCCCGAAAGCCGCGCGACGATGTCGGCGTGATGTACATCTCGGCGACCGGGTCCGAGCCGAAGTGCTGACTGCCGCTGGACACCGTTCCGGTCGCGATCCGGATGCGCATGCCCTCGTAGCACTCGTACTCTCTCCGGCAACTCGGGCTCGCGGGATCGGGAGACGGGCGAGAGGCGTTGAACTCCACCGGCGCGGGCAACGGCTGGTTGCTGGCGTCGACGCTGACCGAGCCCCCGGCGACGGTCGCGTCGATGCGGGTGAAGTCGAAGTACTCCTCCACCGTACCGGCGACATCGACCTGGTCACCGACGTTGACGGTCGGCGGCCCGCTGTGCAGGACGAAGACGCCGTCCGACGTGTCGGCATCGTTGTCGCTGCGCCCGGTCGGGGTCTGGATAAAGAACCCGTCGGCTCCGACGGCGGTGACGACGTTGTCGTTCGTCGTGACCATCGCGTCCTCGTGGGGACTGGAGAGCCCACGACCCTGGATCTCATGGATCTCGTGGACGGCCGCCTGCGCGAGGCTCGCCCCCGGCCAAGCCGCGACAACCACGAAGCCCACCGTCAGGCAGGACGCAAAGCCTCCGAAGCCGGCGCACCTCTCTTCCGAGCCGTGCTTCGGCGTGCAGACGTGCTCCGGCCTCGGGTGCTTCCCCGGCACCAGAGAATGCTAGCCGGGGGGCGCCTGGTTTCCGCTCAGGTTGTGGAGAATCTCACGCGCCCTGAGGTGATCCGGGTCGATCTCAAGCGCCTTCTCCAACTGCCGCAAACCCTCTTCGGCGCGCCCCGTCTTGATGTAGGCGATGGTGAGCAGGGCGTATGCGTCCGCGCGGTTCGGGTCGATCTCGACTGCCCGCTCCAGCGCCTCGGCGGCCTCGCGGTTGCGATCGGCGAGACCGTAGAGCACGCCGAGGTTGAGGTGGGCGTCGTAGGAGTCGGGGTCGAGCCGCAGCACTTCAAGGTAGAGGCGCTCCGCGGCCTGATGGTCCCCGTCCGCCAGGCGCTGGTTGGCGGTCCGGATCATGCCCTGGGTGTCCCGGACCAGGGCGAGGACCGCCTGCAGCATCGGGTCGTCGAGGTTGGATGGCTCGGCTTCGGCGAGATCCCGCAGCAGCTCAGCGGCGCGCGCCTCGTTCCCGAGCCGTCGCTCGGTCATGGCGAGCAGGTAGCGCGTCTCCCGATGCCGCGGGTCCAGCGCCAGAGACGAGCGCAGATGCTCGGCGGCCGCCTCGAAGTCTCCGCGCCGCCGCGCCGTCTTGCCGAGGCCCAGCTCGCCCCAGGGAGCGCCCGGCGCTGCCGACCGCACGGCCCGGAACGCCCGCTCGGCTCCGTCGAGGTCGCGGGCCGCGAGCAGCGCGTTGCCGAGCCTCACCCGCGCTGCCCAGTAGGAGGGACGCACCTCGAGGACGCGTTCAAAGCGCCGCGCCGCCTCGTCCTGGGCGCCACGGCCGGCGGCGAGAAAGCCCAGGTAGTACGGCCATTCCGCAGTCCCGGGATCGAGCTCCACGGCCCGCTCGTAGCAACGACGAGCCTGGTCGAGATAGCGGTGCGCCTGGTAGAGGCGACCCAACGCTCCGACGGCGGCCCCGCTCAACGGGTCGCGCTCTACGGCCGCCATCGCGTCGCGGACCGCCGTGGCGAAACCGGGGTCGAGTTCAGAGAGGTTGGAAATGCGGGGAATGTCGACGACCGCCGCTATCTGTGGCGGCGGTTCGCTGCACGCCAGAAGAAGCGAAGCAAGAAGGGCCAGAAGGTCCCCGCGGTCACCGCGCATCACGGCAGACTCCCTTCGCCGGTGCGGTGCCACCCGGTGCGAGCAGACGCAGAATGGTGTTCACCGGCACCCCGGACCGTTCGGTAACTCCGCCGTGCGGCCAGTCCACCCTGATGTGATCGACGGCCGGAATGTCACCAAACGCGAAGTGAACTCGCGGATCGTTGGCAGCGGCAAAGCTCTGCGCCGGCCGCACGTCCCGGGTCCAGCTCCTGCCTCCCCCGCGGACGGTGACGCGCGAGCCGATGGCGGAACGGTCGAGGATGCCGCCGCCGCAGAGGTCGACGATCAGCCAGGGCGCGGCGTTCCCCACTTCGTTCCGGAGCAGCCGGACCGGCCCCTCGTTGTTCACCACTACGATGTCGACGTCGCCGTCGTTGTCGAGATCGCCAAACGCCGCGCCACGGCTCACCTCGAGCAGTTCCAGGGCCGCACCGGCCCGGCCCGAAACGTCCTCGTAGCGGCCGGAGGGCGTGCCGCGCAACAACTGGTTCGGCTCGCGGTAGTCGAAAGCGGCGCTATCTCCCGGCGTCACCTTGCCATTGGCGACGAACAGGTCGAGGATGCCGTCACCGTCGTAGTCGAACCAGGAGGTGCCGAAGCCGGTGTACGGCTGGCTCACGCCGCCGAGACGCAGTTCGTCCGTTTCGTCGAGGAAGAACCCGCCGCCGTCGTTGCGATAGAACGTGTTCGTCTCCCCGCTGAGGTGGGTGAGGAACAGGTCGAGGTCGCCGTCGCCGTCGGGGTCGGCCACCGCGATCCCCATGCCGGCCTCGGGCTGGCCCAGTTCGTTGAGCGCCGCCCCGCGCGCCAGGGCGTCCTCCCGGAAGGTGCCGTCGCCCTGATTCAGCCACAGGTGGTTCACCGCCTGGTCGTTCGCCACGTAGAGATCGACGAGGTCGTCGCCGTCGAGGTCCGCCGCGACGACGCCCAGGCCCGGTCCGGCCACCGAGCGAAGGCCCGCGGCCTCGCTCACGTCCGTGAACCGGCCGCCGCCGTCGTTTCGGTACAGGGTGTCGGGCGCCGGCGGATACTCCGCCGGATTGCAGTAGTTGCGCAGGCCGTTGGGTCCGAGGCAGGGGCGCTCCCGATCGGCGCTCCAGACGACGTAGTTGGCGACGAAGAGGTCCAGGTCCAGGTCGCCG
>WTGL01000133.1:0-594 GCA_011523565.1 Acidobacteriota bacterium | reverse complement strand
CTCGAGAGTGCTGTCGCCCAGGTTGCGGTAGAGCCTGTTCGGGCCGACGTTCGTGACGTAGAGGTCGACCAGACCGTCCCGGTCGTAGTCGGCCGCGGTCGCCCCGGCGCCGTAGCCCGTGTCGCCGACGCCCGCAGCGTCCGTCACATCCTCGAAGGTGCCGTCACCCAGGTTACGGTAAAGGCGGTTGCCCGGCCTGTTGGCGGCCTGGCCCATGATCCCCGCCGATCCGGGAACCGGACCGCTCTGTACCAGATAGACGTCGAGCAGTCCGTCGTCGTCGATATCAAGCAGGGCTCCGCCTCCCACCAATAGCTCGGGGTAGTTGTAGTCGCCCGTCGCGCCGCTCCGATGGACGAAGTCCAGGCCCGCCTCCGACGCGCGCTCGACGAAGACCGGCTCCGTCGAGGGAACAGCCGTCGACATCTCCGCGCCGCCGTCCGCTTCGGCGCAAGCCAGGAGAGCCGTCGTCAGAACGATCAGGACGACGATGGAAGAACGCGGCATAGCCGAAGCAGACACTATCCGCGCCGGTACGGCGACTGAATAGACTCGCCCGAGGAGGACTCGCCTCATGTCTACGCCACAGCACCG
>WTGL01000126.1:7139-14609 GCA_011523565.1 Acidobacteriota bacterium | reverse complement strand
CAGCCTCCGCCACGTCACCGGCCTCGACTCGCCCGACACGATGCAGCGGCTGCATGACGAGACGGACGCCACCTTCTGGGCCGGCTTCGGACAGTGCGAGACGAGCGGTTTCGTCACGATCCAGAACGCCCGCGAGCGTCTCAGCTGCGCCGGCAAGGCGGCCGAACTCTGCACCGTCCGCCTGGTCGACGACGATGACCGCGAGGTGCCTGCCGGCGAGGATGGCGAGATCGTCGTCCGCGGACCGCTCGTGTTCCTCGGCTACGACGGCCAGCCGGACGTGACCGCCCACACCTTCCGGGGCGGCTGGCACCACACCGGTGACATCGGCCGCTTCGACGAGAACGGCAACCTGTTCTACGTCGCCCGCAAGCCGGAGAAGGACCTGATCAAGCCCGGCGGCGAGAACGTCTACCCGGCCGAGGTCGAAGCGGCGATCCTCGAAATCGACGCCGTAGATGCCGCCTGCGTCTTCGGCGTCAGCGACGACCGCTGGGGAGAGGCGATCCGCGCCGTCGTCGAGGCGGATCCGGAAGCCGGCCTGAACCAGGAAGCGGTCCGCGAGCACGTCGGTTCGAGCATCGCCCGCTTCAAGCGCCCGCGCGATGTGATCTTCACCGGCAAGCTGCCCCGCACCGACAAAGGCGAAGTCGACCGCGCCGCCGTCAAGGATCGCTGGGGAGACGCCTGAACCGCGGTGGCGAGAACGCCGCGCGCCGCTGCCCCCGATCTCGAGATCACCGGGATCGAGAACGCGATCCTCGATCTCCTGGTGCGGGTCGAAGACCGGCACCTGGACGAGATGGGTCTCGACAAGGGAATCATGAAGCTCGTCTCGGCCGGGGAGCAGGAGGCGATTCTCGACCACGTCCTGAACCGGGACGGCGAGGTCCTGCAGCCCGAGATCGAGGCCGGCGGCTCCTGCGCCAACGTGCTGCGCGCCGCCTCCCTGCTCGGAGTTGACGCCAGCTACAGCTCGGCCGTCGCCGACGACGACATCGGCCGACTGTTCGAGCGGGGGCTGGAGGCGAGCCGGGTCCGGAACCGGCTCGCCCGGATCGACGGCGTCACCGGAACGTCCGTCGTGCTGGTCACGCCCGACGGTGAGCGGACGATGAACACGCACCTGGGCGTCTGCCGCCAGTACCGCGCGGAGCACGTGCCCGAGGACGACATCAGGCGGTCGAGGATCTTCTTCACCACCGGCTACATCTGGGACACGCCGAACCAGATCGACGCGATCGAACACGCGATCGACATCGCCCGCGACGCCGGAGTCAAGCTCGCCATCGACCTCGCCGACCCTTTCGCGGTGGGACGCTCCCGGAACCACCTGCTTCGCCACCAGGAACACGGCTTCGACATCCTTTTCGCCAACGCCGAGGAGGCGCGGATGATGACCGGCCTGGAACCCGAAGCCGCGGCCCGCGAACTGGCACGGACCATCGAGGTCGTCGCGGTCAAGCACGGCGTTCGCGGCGCCTGGGTGGTGCGCCAGGAAGAGATCCACCACGTTCCCGCCCACCGGGTCGAGGTCGTCGACACGACGGGCGCTGGCGACTGCTTCGCCGCCGGCTTCCTCTACGGCCTGCTGCGCGAACTGCCGGTCCGCACGTGCTGCGAGATCGGCATCGCGATGGCCGCCGATACGATCACCCACCTGGGCGTCAAGTTGTCGCCGGACATCCGGGAGCGCCTGACCGCGATCGGACACGAACAGTCACTGCAAGCCGCCCACTGACAGGCCCATTGACAGGAGAGCGCAAATGAATCGCCACGCCGCTCGCATCGAGGATCCGACCGCATTGCAGGCAGCCGCAAGGCCGCTCGGCCCGCTGTCCAAAGCAGCCGCGGCGTGGCTCTCTATCGCCGCCGCGGGGCTTCTGATTCCGACCCTCTCGTCCGCCCAGGAAACGAACCAGATCGAGCCGCACCACGTGGCGACCCTGCAGAGCGTCGGCACCGTCGAACTGTCACCGGACGGCAGCCTCGCTGCCTACCTGCTGGCAGTGCCCAGGCGGCCGCTCGACGAAGACAGCGGCTCGTCCTGGACCGAACTCCACGTCCTCGACATGAGCGAGCCCGGCTCCTCGCGGCCGTACATCACCGGCGAGGTCAACATCGGGCGGCCCGTCTTCCGGGGCAACGGCGAGATCCTGTACACGGCCCGCCGCGGCTCGGACAAGGCGTCCGTCCTCTACGGCATCCCCGTCGGCGGCGGCGAGAGCCGCAAGCTAGTCGCGCACCCGGCCGGCGTCGGCGCCTACGTCCTGTCGCCCGACGGCAGCCGGATCGCCTTCCTGGCCCGGGAGGAAACCGCGAAGGATCTCGAGAAGCTCCACGACCAGGGATTCAACCAAGAGATCTACGAAGAAGACCGTTCCCTGACCCGGCTATGGGTCGCCGACGTGCCCGCGCTCGACGCCGACCGGCACGACGAGGCCAAGGATCCCGTCCTGGTCGAGGCAGTCGACGAACACGTCCTCTCCGCGGTCTGGAGCCCAACCGGCGAACGCCTGGCCGCGGTCACTACACCCACCGCCCTGATCGATGATTCCTACACGAGCAAATCCGTCGTGGTCGTCGACGCGACGAAGGACGACTATCCCGTCGTCTCCTCGACGCGGGCGATCGGCAAGCTCGGCCAGGTCGAGTTCAGCCCCGACGGCGAGCAGGTCGCCGCCGTCTCGGCCGCCGATCCGAACGACCCGGCCGCCGGGCGGCTGATGCTGATCGGCGGCGCCGACGGTTTCCGTGACCTGATGCCCGACCTGGAGGGTCACGTCGCGTCGTTCGCCTGGGAGGACGACGAACATCTGCTCTACAGCGCCTCGGTCGGCGTCTGGAGCACGTTCGGCCGGGTTTCCACGTCGGGACAGGAGACGACGCTGATCGAGCCCGGCGGTCCAATCAGCCTGACCTTCAACCGCGCCGAGGGCAGCGGCACCGTCGCGCTCGTCGCGGACAGTCCCGATCATCCGCGCGAGATCTACAGCTACGATCCGACCGACCCCCAGAAGGCGCCGGTGCGGATGACGCACTCGAACCCCTGGCTGGACGACCTCGAACTCGCCCGCCAGGAGGCGATCCGGCACCGCACACCGGACGGCCTTGAACTCGAGGGTCTGCTGATCTACCCGCTCGACTACGACGAGGGGTCCCGCTATCCGCTGATCCTGATTGTGCACGGCGGTCCGGAGAGCCACTACAGCAACGGCTGGTTGACGAGCTACTCGAACCTGGGCCAGCTCGCGGCCGCTCACGGCTTCGCCGCCTTCTATCCGAACTACCGCGGCAGCACGGGACGCGGGGTCGAGTTCTCGAAGCTCGGCCAGCACGCTGCTGCCGGCCCCGAGTTCGACGACCTGATCACGGCGGTGGACCACCTGATCGAGATCGGTCTCGTCGACCGTGACCGGGTAGGCATCACCGGCGGCTCCTACGGCGGCTATGCGTCGGCCTGGGGCGCGACCTACTACTCCGACCGCTTCGCTGCCGCGATTCCCTTCGTCGGTATCTCGAACAACATCTCCAAGCTCGGGACGACCGACATCCCGGTGGAGATGCACCTCGTCCACCACCGCACCCAACTCTGGGAGGACTGGGACTACTTCGAGAAGAGCAGCCCCATCTACTACGTAACGCGCAACCGCACGCCGACCCTGATCCTGCACGGCAAGGAGGATCCGCGGGTCCACCCCAGCCAGTCGCTCGAGTTGCACCGACACCTGAAGACCCTCGGGCAGGCGCCCGTGCGGTTGGTCCTCTACCCCGGCGAGGGCCACGGCAATCGGCGCTCGGCGGCCCGCCTCGACTACATGCTCCGCACCCTGCGCTGGATGGAGCACTACCTCAAGGGCCCCGGCGGCGAACCGCCGCCGCACGAGATCGACTACGCCGCCTACCTGCCCTGGGCCGAAGAGACCGACGAAAGCGAAGAGTCCGGCTCCCAGGAAACCGAGTCGACCGGCGGCGGCGAGTGAGCCTGCACCTTCCGCCCGGCTTCGGCCCCGGCGCGGCACGGTCGTGCGCTTTCGCCGGCTGCCTGCTCCTGCTCGGCTCCGCCTGCGCCGAAGAGTCGCCGGCACCGGTCGAGGTCACCCGCGAGGCGGCTCCCGAGGCGCCGGCCTGGAAGCCGCCGCCGCCGCCCCCGCGACCGAAGAGCTGCGGCGTCGGCTGCCTCGAAGGCCGGGGGAACGCGACCGTGAGATTCCAGATGGCCGGCGGCGATCACAGCGCTTCCGTCACCGTCGCGGAAAACGAGGGCCTGTTCGCCATCGGGCCGCCGATCAACATCTCCGAGAACGTGACGAACTGGTCAGGCATCACCACCTTCTTCAACAGCGAAGCCGGCGTGTACCCGATCCGGATCCGGGCAACGGGCAAGTGGAGGCTGACCGTCGTGAAGGGCAAGCAGTCGTATGCGGAGTAGATCCACGCACGTAGCCGGAACGACGCGGCGATGAGGTGGGGCGTGCTCTTGCTGCTGGCCGCGGTCTGGCTATCCCTGTCCGGGCCCTACACCGTTCACGAATGGCTGATCCTGGTCTTCGGACTCGTCTCGGTCGCCTTCGTCTGGCGGCTCTACGCGACGCTCGACCGGGAAGCCGGCGGCGACTGGGAGTTCTTCCACCCCGCCGCCTGGCTGCGGCTGCCTCGCTTCCTCGTCGCCTTCGTGTACAGGGTGGCCCTGGCGAACCTCCACGTCGTGCGGCTGATCCTGGCGCCGGGCAGCGAACTGCACCCGCGTTTGCGACGCGTTCGCGCCAGCCAGAAGACGTCGTTCGGCCAGGTCCTGTACGCGAACTTCATCACCCTGACTCCGGGGACGATCACTCTGGACCTTCGGGACGGCGAACTCCTCGTCTACGCACTCGACGCCGAGAGCGAGGCGGACGTCGTGGACGGCTCGATGAACCGGGACGTGCTCCGCCTGGAAGGACCTTCCGACTGATGTACCTGGCCGCGATGGCCGCGATCGTCGTCACGATGTTCCTGGCGCTCGCGCGTGCAGCCATCGGCCCGACCGTGTTCGATCGCATCCTGGCGGTCAACATGTTCGGCACGAAGACGGTGTTGCTGATCGCGGTCAGCGGCTTCCTCATGGGGCGGCCCGAGTGGCTCGATCTGGCCCTCGTCTACACGCTGGTCAACTTCACCGGCACCCTCGCGGTGCTCCGTTTCGCACGCTTCGGCAACCTCGCCCGCGACGACAGGAAGGCCGACAGATGACCGGCGCGCTGGACGTCGCGACCGCGGTCCTGCTGGTGATCGGCGGCCTCTTCTGCGTCGTCGGCGGCATCGGCCTGCACCGGTTCTCGGACTTCTACCAGCGGACCCACGCCGCATCGGTGACCGACACCGCCGGCGCGGGTTTGATGCTGCTCGGCCTGATGTTCCAGGGCGGCGTTTCCATGGTGACCCTGAAGCTCATCCTGGTGCTCACGTTCCTCCTGTTCACGAGCCCCGCCATCGCGCACGCCCTGGTCAAGGCAGCCCACGGTCACGGCCTGGCGCTGGAACTCGAGGTGTCCGACGAAGAAACCGGCCCAGGGCCCGGCGACTCCGGCCCCGCGGCTGGTGGAGAGTGACGATGCCGCCGGTCGAACTGCTGCTCATGCTGCTGTTGCTCGCGACCGTCATCGTCGTGGCGAGACTGAAGGACCTCTTCGCCGCCGCCATGCTGACCGGCATCGCTAGCCTGCTGGCGGCCGGCCTGTTCGTGCTGATGGACGCGGTCGACGTCGCCTTCACCGAAGCCGCGGTGGGCGCGGGGGTCAGTACGGTTCTCTTTCTCGGCGCCCTGAGCCTGACGTCGCGGCGTGAGAAGCAGGAGCGGAACCGCATCCTGCCGCTGGTGATCGTCGTCGCCACCGGGGCGGCGCTGATCTACGGCACCTGGGGCATGCCGGTCTACGGCGATCCGGAGGCCGTGATCCACCACCATCTGGCGCCGGACCTGATCGCCCAGACGGAGGAGAAGATCCACATCCCGAACATCGTGACCGCGATCCTCGCCAGCTTCCGGGGCTACGACACCCTGGGCGAAGTCGTGGTCATCTTCACTGCCGGCGTCGGCGTGGCACTGCTGCTTGGGGGTCTGCACCGTCGCGGGAAGGAAGAGGAGTCGTGAGACCCGCCTCCCGCGTCCGCGAGATGCCGGTGCTGCGCGTCATCGCACGCGCTCTCGTACCGATGATCCTGCTGTTCGGCCTCTACGTGCAGTTTCACGGTGACTTCGGCCCGGGTGGCGGTTTTCAGGCCGGCGTCATCTTCGCCGCCGGGCTCATCATCTACGCGCTGATCTTCGGTCTGGGCGCGCTGCGACGCGTCGTTCCGCCGATCCTGACCGAGCGACTGATGGCCGGCGGTGTCCTGCTCTACGGCGCGGTCGGCGTGGTGGCGATGTTCCTGGGCGGCGAGTTCCTGAACTACTCGGCTCTCGATCCGCTGACGACGGGCCATCACGGCCAGCACCTGGGGATCATCGCCATCGAGCTGGGCGTCGGCATCGCCGTCGCGTCGACCATCATGCGCGTCTACTACGCGTTCGTCAGCCGCCGTCCCGGTGGCGCGGGAGCCGCCGAAGCGCCGGGAGACACGCCATGAGCCTGACCGAGGCCATCTCCGGGCTGTGGGCCTACTGGCTGATCATCGCGCTGATGATGGTGGGCCTCTACATCGTCATCGCGCGCGACAACCTGGTCAAGAAGGTGATGGGGCTCAACATCTTCCAGGCGGCGGCGATCCTCTTCTACGTGACCATGGCGAAGGTGGCCGGCGGCACGGCGCCGATCGTGCAGGAGGGCGCGGAACACGGCGGCGGCCACGGCACGGCAGAGGTCGTCTACTCGAACCCCCTGCCCCACGTACTGATGCTGACCGCGATCGTGGTCGGCGTCGCCACGACCGCCCTGGCCCTGGCCCTGGCCGTGCGCATCCACGGCGAGTACGGCACCGTCGAGGAGGACGAGGCGGTCGCGTGGGACATGGAGCACGGATGAGAGTTCCGGCGTGAGGGACCAGATCGTCGTCCTCGCGGTCGTCCTGCCGCTGCTGGCGGCGCCGGCGTGCGTGCTGCTGCGCCACCCGCGCGTGACCCGCCTGTTCAGCCTCGGCGTCGTTGCCGCGTGCTTCGCGATCGCCGTGGCGCTTCTGGTCGAAGTGCGCGGCGGCAATGTCATCTCCTACCAGCTCGGCGGCTGGCCGCCGCCGCTCGGCATCGAGTACCGCGTGTCCGTGATCAATGCCTACCTGCTAGTCCTGGTCACGGCGATGGCTCTCGTCGTGCTGAGCTTCCACTCGGGCGGCGGCCCGTCCCGGGTGCCGGAGAGGCGCCGCCACCTCTACTACGCCGTCTTCCTGCTCTGCATCTCCGGTCTGCTCGGGATCACGATCACCGGCGACGCCTTCAATATCTTCGTGTTCCTCGAGATCTCGTCGCTGTCGTCCTACATCCTGGTCAGCCTC
>WTGL01000126.1:2225-7039 GCA_011523565.1 Acidobacteriota bacterium | reverse complement strand
ACGAAGGTCTCCTTCTACCTGCTGGCGATGATCCTGTTCACGATCTTCGGCGCGCCCTTCGTGTTCGGGGAGTTGCAGCTGCACATGGTGCTCATGCCGCTCTCGATCCTGGCGATGTTCCTCGCCTCGGGTGCGGCCATCTTCCAGACGGACCTGCGGCGGCTGCTGGCCTACTCGAGCGTCGCCCAGATCGGCTACATGACCCTTGGCCTGTCGACCGCGAACGCCGTCGGCCTGGCGGGCGGCCTGGTCCACCTGTTCAACCACGCGGTCATGAAGGGCGGGCTGTTCCTGGTCGTGGCCTGCCTGCTCCACCGGGTCGGCTCCGTCCACCTCGACGCGCTCGCGGGCGTCGGCCGCCGCATGCCGCTTTCCTGCGCCGCGCTGGTCATCGGGGGCCTGAGCCTGATCGGCGTTCCGGGCACGGTCGGCTTCGTGAGCAAGTGGTACCTCGTGTCCGGTGTGCTGGAACGCGGCTGGACCGCGGCGGCGGTGCTGATTCTGCTGAGTTCGCTGCTCGCCCTGGTCTATGTGGGACGGGTGGTCGAGGCCCTGTACTTCCGCCGCCCCGCGGCCGATCACGTCCGACCGGATCTGCGCGAGGCGCCGCTGGGCATGCTCGCGCCGACCTGGATCCTCATCGCGGCCGCCGTCGTCTTCGGCCTGACCACGGACTGGACCTACGGCGTCGCCGCCGAGGCGGCCGAACTCCTGCTCCAGGGCGGCATCTGAGGCCGGGTCGATGAACCCCGAGACGACGATCCTGGTCGCGCTGCTGCTACCCGTGGCGGCGGCGGCCTCCTGTCAGGTCTTCGGCCGCCTCAAGCATCCGAACCTGCGCGACCTGGCGACAGCGTTGATCGGCGTCGGGACGTTCGCCGCCGTCTGGCAACTCGGCGACGACGTTCTGCGAGGCGGGCGGCCCGAACTCGTCCTGCTCGAGGTGCTGCCAGGAGTCGAACTGGCGTTCCAGGTCGAGCCGCTCGGCCTGCTCTACGGGCTCGTCGCCAGCGGCCTGTGGATCGCCACGTCGATCTACGCCGTCGGCTACATGCGCGGCCACCACGAGCGGAACCAGACCCGCTTCTTCACCTTCTTCGCGCTCTCGATCTTCGCCGCAATCGGCATCGCCTTCGCCCGCAACCTGTTCACCCTGTTCCTGTTCTACGAGGCGCTGACGCTCCTCACCTTCCCGCTCGTCACTCACCACGGCACCGACGAGGCGAGGCGCGCCGGGCGCGTCTACCTCGGCATCCTGCTGTTCACCTCGATCTCCTTCCTGCTGTTCGCCATCCTGTTCACCTGGCGAATGACCGGCACCGTCGAGTTCGCGCCCGGCGGCATCCTCGCGGCGGACACGAGTTCCGGCATGGTCACGGTTCTCCTGCTGCTCTACGCCTTCGGCGCCGGCAAGGCGGCCCTCATGCCCTTCCACCGCTGGTTGCCGAACGCGATGGTCGCGCCGACTCCGGTCAGCGCACTGCTGCACGCCGTCGCGGTGGTCAAGGCCGGCGTGTTCGCCATCCTCAAGGTCGTCGTCTACGTCTTCGGCCTCGACCTGCTCCGCGGCAGCACGGGTTCCCTCGCGCTGATGACGATCGCTTCCTTCACGATGCTGATGGCGGCGGTGGTCGCGATCCGGCAGGACAACCTGAAGGCGCGCCTTGCCTACTCCACGATCAGCCAGCTCGCCTACATCGTCCTTGGCGCGGCGATGGCGACCGCCACCGGCATCCTCGCCGGCGGCATGCAGATCGCCATGCACGCGGCCGGCAAGATCACCCTCTTCTTCTGCGCCGGTGCGATCCTCGTGGCCACGCACAAGAAGAAGGTCAGCGAGCTCGATGGCCTGGGCCGGACGATGCCCTGGACCTTCGCCGCCTTCTTCGTCGCCTCGCTCTCGATCATCGGCATCCCTCCCCTCGGCGGTTCCTGGGCCAAGTGGTACCTGATGGTCGGCGCGCTGGAGACCGGCTTCGCGGGACAGGCCGCGTTTCTCGGCGTCCTGATGCTGAGCTCGCTTCTCGCCGTTTTCTACCTGATGCCAATCGTCGTTCGGGGGTTCTTCGCGGCGCCGCCGGGTGGCGACGGAGGCGGTCCCAGGAAGATCGCGGAAGCGCCGCTGCTCTGCGTCCTTCCCCTCGTGCTAACGGCGCTGCTGTCACTGGCGCTGTTCTTCGCGGCGCCCGACCTCGTCGATCTCCTGAGGTTGTAGGCCCTCAGGGAGCGCGCCGCACCCAGCGGCCGTACCGCAGCCGCTCCTCGGCCGGCACGAGCCCGAGCCATCTCTTGAACCTCCGGCGGTCGGCAAAGCGGGACACTTCCGCCAATCGCACGTCGACCGGCAGAAGAGCGCCGTACGGGTCCTCAGGTGCGAGGTCTTCCCCGGAGGCGAAGCGCAGCAGCAGACGCCGCTCCAGCCGCTCGAACTCGGCCTCCAACTGATGCTCGACCCGCAGCGCAGCGCCGCAGGAGGCGATCGCCACCCGGCGAAGCGGCTCGTACCGCGGCTCAACGTAGAAGTCGAAGCTGC
This sequence comes from Acidobacteriota bacterium, assembly GCA_011523565.1. GTDB lineage: Bacteria > Acidobacteriota > Thermoanaerobaculia > Multivoradales > Multivoraceae > Multivorans. Next base: position 4,506 of record WTGL01000126.1, on the reverse strand, counting down.
TCGCCGTAAGACCCTGCAGGCGGCTGGCGTCGCCCCCTGATGGCGGCATCTTGACCCCGGGCGTCAACGCCTTCCACTGTTGGAAGCTGACCGGCCTCGGCGCGCCGAAGTCCGGGTCGGGCCCCGGTATGTGGAGTGCCATCGCGACCACGATCCATCCATGGGCGGACAAACCCGCCGCCAGGTCGTCGGCGACCCGCGCTCCGGCGCTGTCCAGGGCGAGAAACCCGTCGTTGAGCCAGAACAGGAAGCACGGCGGACCGGCGCAACGAGGAATGGCCTCAGCCAGCAGGCGATCGGCCGATGCGAGCATCACAGCGACGTCCGTCGGCAGGCCGGCGGGCCGGTTCTTCGACTCGAAGTAGGCATCCCGGCCCAATTCCGCGCCGGCGATCTCCTGAAGAGCCGCCTGCACCGCCCGCGGCTTCGTCGACGCCCTGAGTCGGAGCTCCGCGCCGCCCGGCGCTCCGTCGTCGACCGCGATCTCGACCGGGCCGAGCGCGGTCAGGGGCCGCGCCTGCCGCGCCAGCGCCCCGGCACCGACGAGGACCGTTTCGGGCTTCGAGAGCACGGCATCGACGTACACGAGAACGGGCCGCGGGTTCGTCTTCAGGTCGAGCGCCGACACACCGGTCACGCGGCGGCGCGACCCAACCACCTCGACCACGAAGTCATCCGGCTCGAACTCCTCGGGCGACACCCTGCCCAGCCGCGGCAGCTCGATGACCACCGACGACTCCGCGACCTCGATCTCCTCCACGAACGTCCGGTCCGGCGGCGGCTGGGCAGACAGAGCCGCGGCAAACAGGACCAGCGAACCAGCGACGATCTTCATGGGCCGGACCAGACTAGCGGGCAACCAGGAGCGCGCGCCGTGGAACGCAGCGGAGCTAGTGCCAGGCGCGCGTTGCTGGTGAGGTGGGGGCTGGGGCCAAACACGGAGCCTGCGACGAGTTTGGCGGCTATAGTCGCACCTTCGAATGGCGCACCACACCACGCGACGCGCGTTCCTGGGGACCGTCGGTGCGGCCGGCGGCGCGACCGTCGCCTGCAGTTCAGGCCTCACAGGAGGCCCCGCGGAGCCCGCCTTGAGCCACGAAGCGATTCCGCTCGACAGACCCCTCGCGGCCGAGGACATCCCGACGCCGGCGCTGCTCATCGACGTCGCCACGATGGAACTGAATCTGGCGAAGATGGCGGCCCACGCCGAGGAGCACGGCATCGGGCTTCGCCCGCATACGAAGACCCACAAGTGTCCACTGCTGGCCAGGCGCCAGATCGAGCTAGGCGCGGTTGGCGTCTGCTGCGCGAAGGTCAGCGAAGCGGAGGTCATGGTCGAGGCCGGAATCGAGGAGGTGCTCGTCACCTCGCCCGTCGTGACCAGGGACAAGATCGGCCGGGTCGTCGCCCTCTCGAAGAAGAGCCCGGAAGTCGCGCTGGTGGTCGACAACCGTGCGTCGGCGGAACGGCTGAACGAGGCGGCTGCGGACGCGGGCGTCACCCAGCGGGTGCTCGTCGACCTCGATGTCGGCACCCGGCGCACCGGTATCGCCACCGGCGAACCGGCCCTCGAACTGGCCCGGACAATCGGCGGTCTGTCCAACCTCGACCTGCGGGGTCTCCAGGCATACGCCGGCCACCTGATGCACGTCCACGGTCACGCCGAGCGGCAGGAGCGTTCGCTCGCGGCACTACAGGCCGCCGTCGAGACGAAGCGACTGATCGAGGACGACGGCATCGAACTCAGCGTCCTGACCGGCGGCGGCACGGGAACCTGGGACATCGACTCACAGGTCGACGGGATGACCGATCTCCAGGTGGGTTCCTACCTGTTCATGGACGAGCAGTACCGGCGGATCGGCAGCCGCGACGGCGACGTCTTCGACGACTTCGAGACATCTCTCTTCGTCGTGGTCACCGCGATCAGCCAGCCGGTGCCCGAACTGATCACGACCGACGGCGGCTACAAGGCGTTCGCGTCGGACGCCGACCGGCCTCAGCTCGCCGACCTCGCCGGCGTCGTCTACGGTTGGGGCGGCGACGAGCACGGCATCCTCCGGATTGCCGAAGCGACCCGGCCGCCCCAGCTCGGCGACCGTCTCTGGTGCGTCACGCCGCACTGCGATCCGACGGTCAATCTCTACGACGTGTACTACCCGGTGCGGAACGGCCAGGTGGAGGAACTGTGGCCGATCAGCGGCCGGGGCAAGTCCCAGTAGTCGAGCGGCGCCCCATCGTCGGCGTGATGGGTTCGGGCGCCGAAAGCCACGAGGACCTGGCC
>WTGL01000126.1:1126-2215 GCA_011523565.1 Acidobacteriota bacterium | reverse complement strand
CCGAACCCGTGGGTCGAAGTCGTGATCCGCACTCACCTGCCGCTCTCAGGCGCGGCCGGCACCGGTCCCTTCTCGCGCAACCACATCAACGTCCTCTCCGCCGACGCCGTGGTCGCGCTGCCGGGCAGCGCCGGCACCTGGAGCGAGATCGAGCTGTCTCTTCGCTATGAACGGCCTCTCGCCGTGTACGACCGGCCGCCCGGCGACAGCGACCAGTCGATCCGGGCGGCCGCCGCCGGTGCTCTCGTCGTCACGAACCTCGAAGAACTGCTCGACTGGCTGCGTCGGACGCTCTGAGGCCGCCCGGCGGCGACGGCGCGCAACGGGTACCATCCCGCCCCGATGAACGGCGCGGTCCAGGAGATGATCGACCTGCTGCAGATGGAGCAGATCGAGGAGAACCTGTTCCGGGCACAGAACGGGCCGGGCAACCACGTCTTCGGCGGGCAGGTACTAGGCCAGGCGATCGTCGCCGCCGCGAGGACGGTCGGGGATCGCCACCTGCACTCGATCCACGCCTACTTCCTGCGCCGCGGCGACCCCAAGCGCCCGATCCTGTTCGACGTCGATCGCATCCGCGACGGGACGAGCTTCACCACCCGGCGCGTCGTCGGCATCCAGCACGGCCAGGCGATCTTCAATATGTCGTCCTCCTTCCAGGTCGAGGAAGGCGGACTCCAGCACCAGTCCGACATGCCCGACGTGCCGCCACCCGACGAACTCCCTTCCGATGGCGACATCTACCGAAAGATGGCGAAGGACGACCCCTCCTACCGACGTTTCGCCCACCGCTTCGAGGTGATCGACAGCCGCCAGGTCGAGGGCATCCAGATGCTCCCGCGCGGCGATCGCCCGGCGACCGAACCGCGCAAGAACACCTGGCTCCGCTGCCGCGAGTCCCTGCCGGACGACCGCATCGTCCACCTCTCCCTTCTCGCCTACATGTCGGACCTGGACTTCATGGCTGTGTCCATGCAGCCGCACGGTCCATCGATGAAGGGCTACCGCGTCCAGGGAGCCAGCCTCGACCACGCGCTCTGGTTCCACCGCCCCTTCCGCGCCGACGAGTGGCTCCTGTTCAGCAAGGAG
>WTGL01000126.1:0-1116 GCA_011523565.1 Acidobacteriota bacterium | reverse complement strand
CCAGCACGAGTTGAAGGGCACCGTGACCGAAGTCGGCGACATCGTGGAACCGGCAGTGCCCGCAGACGAATGGGAGAGCGCGCGCCGTTGACGCTACTGCTGGACACCCACGTCCTCCTATGGTGGCTCGACGATTCCGGCCGGCTTTCGCCGGCCCAACAGGAGGCTGTCGCGACAGTCGGCCCCCAGTCGCCGCTTCTGGTATCCGACATCTCCCTCTGGGAGATCTCTACGCTCTACAGCCTTGGCCGAGTACGCCTTTCGTTGCCCCTACGCGAGTGGCTCGACAAGGCCGTAGCGCCGCCCCTCGTGCGGAGACAGGGGATCTCGCCTGCGATAGCTGAACATGTCGCCGCGCTTCCCGATTCGTTTCATCGTGATCCCGCAGATCGGATTCTCGTCGCGACGGCGCGAGTACTCGGCGCGACGCTGCTGACGCAGGACCGGAGAATCATCGAGGCGGCCCTGGTCGACACCTTGGCCTGAACTTCTCCGTCTCAACTCACCGAACCGCGCTCGCTATGATCCGCGCTCCACGCGCTCCCCTGGACTGCCATGACCGATCGCCCACGTCGCTCCGACGACGCCCTTCTCGCCGAACTCCGCGACGCGCTCGGAGATGATGGCCTCCTCGTCGGCGACGAGGTGACGGCGAGGGCCGGCGATGGCTCGGGCACGGTCCCATGCGTGGCCCGGGCAGTGCTTCGACCCCGCACCACGCAACAGCTCTCGGCGGCTCTCGCGGCCTGCCATCGCGCAAACCAGCCGGTGGTGCCGCAGGGTGGGCTGACCGGTCTCGTCGGCGGCGGCGTCGCCGGTGATCTCGAAGTGGCCATCACCCTGGAGCGAATGACCGCGATCGAGGAGATCGATCCCGTCGGCCGGACGATGACGGCTCAGGCGGGCGCCGCGCTGCAGAGCATCCAGGAGGCGGCCGAAGCCGAAGGGCTGCTCTTTCCGCTGGACCTCGGGGCCCGCGGGTCCTGCACGATCGGCGGCAACGTGGCGACCAACGCCGGAGGCAACCGAACGATCCGCTATGGCATGACCCGCGACTCGGTCCTCGGCCTGGAGGCCGTGCTGGCCGACGGCACGGTGCTCTCGAGCCTGAACAAG
>WTGL01000264.1:12558-14834 GCA_011523565.1 Acidobacteriota bacterium | reverse complement strand
GTCCAGAACGAGACGGCCGCGATCAGGCCGTTCCGGGGGTTCGACCCCATGCTGCTCGCGACTTCACGCACGCCGACCGTGAACAGCGTCGCCATGACCACGGCAACCGAAGCGGCCACGACCGCGGCAGGGATCGCGAGGATGAGAGCGAGCGCCTTCGGGAGGAACGCCAGGATGACGAAGACCAATCCGCACGCGACACCGACCCTGCGCGCCGCGACGCCGGTGATCTCCACCGCGGACACGGTGCCGGCGTTCAGCGTGTTGGGCATCGTTCCCGCCAGCCCCGCCAGCAGGTTCCCGGCGCCTTCCGCGGCAACGGCCTGCTGCACGGCCCGAAAGTCGACCGCGCGGGCCCGGCGCCACGCCACACGCTGAGCGGCGACCGCGACGGCGACCGACTTGGTCGAGCCGACCAGCGTCACGAACAGGAATGCGGGCAGGATGGCCCAGAACGCCGCTCCGAACTCGAGGTCCAGTCCGGGCGGCCGGCCGTGAGGAATGCCGATCCAGGCCGCGTCGGCCACGCGTCCGGCGTCGTAGATTCCGAGGAGTGCACCGGCCAGGGCGCCGGCGACGATGCCGGCGGCGGGGGCCCAGAGGCGCGCGGTCCCCTTCCCCTTGAGGGCGACGCCCAGGAATGTGCAGATCATGACGCCGGCGCTCAGCGGCGCGGCGTGCGCGGGGGCTCCCGGCGGCAGCTCGTTCAGCATGCGGAAGAGAATCGGCATCACGCTGACGGGAAGGAGCATGACCACCGTCCCCGTGACGACGGGTGTGAGCACCCGGTGCAGCAGGGCGAGCCGCGCCGAAAGGGCGGCCTGGGCGAGGGCCGAGATGACGACGAGGGTTGCCAGCAATCCCGGTCCGCCCTGGATCAGGGCCTCCGCGCAGACGGCGATGAAGATCGCCGAGCTGACGTGCGGCAGGACGTAACCCGCCCCGTACCGTCCCACTCGCACGGCCTGCATGATCGTGGCGGCGCCGCACGCCAGGACGGAGGCGAATACCGCCCAGAGCACCAGATCCTCGGCGCCGCCGGCACGGAAGGCGATCGTCGGCAGGAGCACCATGCCGTTCAGGCCCAGTGCGGCGAGCTGCAGGCCGAGCCCGAGTGCGAGCGGCCGGGGAATCCGGTCGTCTACTTCGTAGAGCAGCTCGTCATCCGAGCCAAACCGCGAGCCCTTCGTACGCTTCGTGTTCATCCGTACATGGCGTCGGGCAGCAATGTGGCGATGCGGGGAAGGAGCGCGATCAGAACCATCGCGGCGAGGAGGGCAAGCCAGAACGGAACGATGCCGCGGAACATCGTGCGCACCGGCACGTCGGGCGCCACGCCCTTCACGACGAAGATGTTCAGTCCGACCGGTGGTGAGATCAGGCCCATCTCGAGTGCGATGACGATCATCACGCCGAACCAGATCATGTCGATACCCAGCGACTCGAGAATCGGTTGCACCAGAGGAACGGTCAGCACCAGCATCGCGAATCCGTCGAGAAAGGTGCCGAGAACGATGAACATGACGAGTACCAGCAGGACGACCTGAGCGCCCGAGAACCCCTGTTCGCCGACCCACTCGGATGCGACGAAGGCGATGCCGGTGAAACCGAGAAAGATCTTGAACACGAAGGCGCCGAACAGCACCAGGAAGGCGGTGCCGCTCGCCTTCAGCGTGGCGTTTGCCACTTCGATCACGGTCTTCCGGTTCAACGTGCGGCGTACACAGGCCGCGACCAGCGCCAGCAACGCTCCCACTCCCGCCGCTTCGATCGCGGAGAAGATGCCGGCGTAGATGCCGCCGATCGTCACGACGACTATGCCGAGGATCCAGGAAGCGCTCGCGGTGGCCCTGAGCCGCTGCCGCCACGGAACCGACGCCGTCGCGTGCGGCGCCTTGTCCGGGTCTCGCCTGACGACGATCCAGATCGCGAGAACGAAGAGCAGCGTCAGCAGAATCCCGGGTATCACTCCGGCCATGAACAGACGCCCGATGCTCTCTTCGGTGATGATCCCGTAGATCACCAGACCTGCCGACGGCGGAATCAGAATGCCCAGCGTTCCGCCGGCGGCAATGGCGCCGGTGGCCAGGGAATCGTCGTACCTGAACCGCCGCATCTCGGGAAGCGACACGCGGCCCATCGTCAGCGCGGCAGCCAGGGACGAGCCCGAGAGAGCCGAGAATCCGGCGCACGCGACGATCGACGCGGAAGCGAGGCTGCCCCGGAAACGGCCGAGCCAGCTATGGGCGGCCCGGTACAGGTCCTGGCTCATCCTG
>WTGL01000264.1:10661-12548 GCA_011523565.1 Acidobacteriota bacterium | reverse complement strand
CATCAGCATGAACAGGGGCAGGATGGTGAGCGAATAGCGGGAGGAGACCGCGAATATCTCCCCCGCGACCACCGGTACGACGGCGCCGGGGCGAATCAGGGCGATCCCGACCGCGCCCACGATCAGCATCGCCAGCCCCACCGGTACGCGGATCAGGAGCAGAGCCAGAAGGGCGAGAAAGCCCAGCAGGGCGATTCCGGTTCCGGCTGTCATTCGACCGGCTCGTTGGGATCTTCGCCGTGCCAGACCGCGAAGCCCAGGAGCATCTGTGACGCGAGCAGGCAGCCGTAGGCGGCCAGTGACAGGCCGAGCGCGTAGTAGAACGGCGTATGCGGGATCGAGAGGCTTCCGGTCACGTCGCCGCAGGGCAGGCCGCAACTGCCGTGCACGAACAGGGCGTAGGCGGCCATCGCCGTCACGCCAAGACCCAGAAGCCGGGCGATCGCGTCCGTGACCCTTGTGACGCGCCGGGCCGTGAAGCGCGCGATCAGGTTCACGCAGACGTGCGCGCCCTCTCCCGCGCCGTAGGCGACTGCGGCCGCCACCACCACGGTGAGCGACATCGTCGAGACGTCCTCGATCCAGGGCAGCGAATCGTTCAGAAGATAGCGCCAGAGGACTTCGGCCACCGTGATTCCCAGCAGCATCGCAAGCGCGATGCCACCCACAACGGCGAACGCGGCCGGCGACCGGCGGCAGGTCGCTTCGGCCCGCGTCAGGCGCGCACGGTACTGCTCGAAGGGGGGCAAGACTCCCTATTGAAGCACACGGGACGGGGCGGGTGGCAGCTACGCTGAATAGACCGGCGCCAGCGGGTCCGTCGCGAGGTTGGACACTTCCTGGCCTCTGGAGCGGGCCACCTCGCGCAGCAGCCAGTCCAGTCGGTCGTTGCCCCAGAAGCGCTCGCCGCGGTAGATGAAGAGCGGAACGCCGAAGGCGCCGTCTTCGCGCGTGTGGGCGAAGCCCGCCATGATCCTGTCCTTCCACTCGGGATCGTGGGCGACGGCCAGGGCCTCGTCGCCGTCGAGGCCCGCGGCGGCCGCGACGGCGCGCATGACCCCGTCGCTGGCGAGGTCGAGGCCGCGCCCGAACCGGGCCATGAAGGCCTCGCGTGCGTAGTCGATCGCCTTGCCTTGCTCACGTGCCCAGACGTAGATCTGGTGCGGCGGGAACCAGTCCGGATCGTCACCGCCTTCGGGCCAGTTCATGGGTAGCCCGTAGGCCTTCGCGATGCGCTCCGCGTCCAGGCGGACGTAGCTCGACTTCGCGCGCCCGGCCGAGAGATTGGCCCCCTTGTCAACGGAAGACGTCGACCAGCCGGCTGTACTTCACGATCACGGTGCGGTCCGGCCGTTCGTAGAGGATCCGGGCGCCCAGTTCGTCGATCTCGTTGTAGACCACGAACAGTCCCGTGTTCGCGTCCTGCAGCCAGGAGAAGCGGAGGTTAGCGGACACGTTGTCGGACTGGTCGTTGTACTGGGCGAGCGCCTGGACGAGCATCCGCGGCGTGATCGAGTAGGAGAGTCGGAGCCGGCCCAGATTGACCTGGAAACTGCCCGCGTCGATGTCCACGTCGTTGTGGTCCCAGGTCAGTTCCGAGGTCAGTCGCTCGCCGCGCCGGGCAAGCAGGGTGAACGAAGTGGAGCTCCGGTCGCCGCCGAAGAAGCCGCCGGTGATGTTGCGGATGTAGACCGAGAACGGCTTCGCCTGGTTCGTCGAGAACACGGTCTGCGTCTCGTGGTGGCTGTACCTGCCTGCCTGGACCGGGATGCCCTCGACGATCTCGAAGGTCTCCTTGACGCCCTCCACGGTGAAGTTCACGCCGGTGTGGACCTGGAAGCCGTTGCGCCACTCCCAGTGGTTGTCGACGTGGATGTACTCGGTCTC
>WTGL01000264.1:9927-10651 GCA_011523565.1 Acidobacteriota bacterium | reverse complement strand
CTCCAGGTAGTCGTCGAAGTCCCAGATGCCGCTGTACGAGACATGGGGTCGGAGTTCGTGAAAACCGAGGAGGTTCTTCGGTCGGATCGTGTGCATGCCGAACGCGGAGAAGTTCCGGAAGTCCCGTCGCGACATGAAGCCGACTTCCGGGTTGAAGTTGGCGCGGGCTTCGGCGAGGCTGAGGCTGCCGCGCCATTGGGGCTTGCCGAGGTTGTAGCTGACGAGCATCGAGCTGTCGTCACCTTGGAGCCCCGGCGTATCGGTCTGGGCGACGTAGGTCTCGATCGTGTGGTCTTCGCCGATGCCCCACTTGCCGTCGATGGCGTAGGTGCGGTTCGTGTCGTCATGCGGGGCCAGGCCGCCCACGCCCTCGCGGCTGACGAAGATACCGCCGATGCTGGAGCGTTCGCCCAGTTCCCGGTTGACGCGGGCGACGGCGTAGTTGTTGCCGTGCAGCCCTCCCACTGAGGCGGTCTGCATGTGGAGCAGCCCCACGTTGAAGCGGCCGGCTTTGCCGGAGAGCCGGCCGCCGTAGTCGATCGGGATCAGTTCGCCGCCGGGCCCGATGCCGATGCGCCGGCTGAAGAACAGGTCGACGCGGGCCGACGCGCGGCTTCCCCCCGAACGGGCTCCGACCGTGAACAGCCCGGCGTTTTCCAGGAAGAACGGTCGCTTCTCGGGGAAGAACAGGTTGAACCGGTCGAGGTTCACCTGCTGCTCGTCG
>WTGL01000264.1:4462-9917 GCA_011523565.1 Acidobacteriota bacterium | reverse complement strand
GGTCGGGGGATAGCGGAGGGTGCGGAAGGGAATCGCGAACTCGGCGCTCCAGCCATAGTCGCCCACCTCGGTGGCGACGTTCCAGGCCCCGTCCCAATTCAGGTTGAACCCGGTCGACAGGGAGCCGCGGAAGCGACTGCCGCCGCCGCCCATGCCGCTGAACACGCCGGAGCCGCCTTGAACGACCTGGCCGTCGTATTCGATGCCGGCGGGGTTGGTGCCGAACACGAAGCCGTTGCGCCCGTCCTGGAACGTGTCGAAGATGACCTGGAAGCTGTCCGTTTCGTCCAGCGGCGCGTCGCGGCGGCTGTCCGAGATGACGATGCCGTCCGGTTGGCGGTCGTGGCAGACGACCGCGACGAAGAGGGTGTCCTCCGTGAACGCGAAGCGGACCTCCGTTCGCTCTGTGCCCGGCTCGCCGGCGAAGGGCCGGGTCTGGGTCGTGCCGGATGCCGGCGCGACGCTCTGCCAGACCGGATCGTCGAGGACCCGGCCGTCGAGCAGTGGCGCTTCGCCGATCGCCAGGGCCGTGGCCGCGGGACGATCGGTCTGACCTTCGGACGCACCGGCCCATAGCGACGGGATTGCGACGAGCCACGCCGCGGGAACTCTCTTCACGGTGGCCGACTCTACTCTGAATGGCGACTCAGTTTCCGGTCGCCGTCCTTCGGGTCGGCGGCTGCATGGGCTCCTGTAGCATCGATTCAAACGAGCCGGAGGAGGAATCAGCAGTGAGAAGGAACTCGACGGAGAGACACGTGTTCGGGTTGGCTCTGATCGCACTCGTCGCTGCGCTGGCCGTGCCGCCGGCGTTTGCCGCTGGAGAACTCATGGATGTCGAGGGCTATCCGACCCTCGTCCGCAAGCCCGTGGAGATCTGGAGCGACGGCACCCGGCTGGCCGGCGACGTCTTCTACCCGAAGGCGACGGCCGAAAACGAGAAGCTGCCGGCGATCGTCCTCTGCCATGGCTGGGGCGGCACAAAGGCGCACCTGAACCGCGGCATCGCGCCGCGCTTCGCCGCCGCGGGCTACCTGGTGCTGGCCTTCGACTACCGTGGCTGGGGAGAGAGCGATTCCCGCCTCGTCGTTCGTGGCGAGATGCCGAAGCCCGACGAAGACGGCTACGTGACGGTTAAGGCGCAGGCGATCCGGCAGCTCGTCGATCCGCTCGATCAGCAGGAGGACATCGACGCCGCGATTACCTTCGTCGAGGGTGAGTCTCACGCGGACGCCTCGCGGATCGGCATCTGGGGTTCGAGCTTCGGCGGCGGCCACGTCATCTGGCGCGCGGCCCATGACCGGCGAGTGAAGGCGGTCGCGGCCCAGGTCGGCGCGATGGATCAGCGGGCCGGCCTGGTCACGGCACCGGGTGGTCTCAAGGGATTTCACCGGACTGCCATCCAGCGCGCCCGGGGTGAGATCGAGCCGGTTCCGGTCGGCGCCGACCAGCCGGAGGGCCTGACCGGCAGCCCCTACTACGAGCGCTTCGCGAAGTTCTCGCCCGTCGAGGATGCGCACCTCATCACGGCGCCCACGATCATCATCGACGCGAAGCAGGAGCACTACTTCGACATCCGCGAGCACGGCGAACGCGTCTACCGGATCCTCTCCGGCCGCGTTCCCGTCGAGTACCACGCCTGGGACATCACCCACTACGCCATCTACAGCGGCGAGTGGCTCGACAAGGCGATGGCGGCCGAGATCGACTTCTTCGACCGCCATCTGAAGTAGCCCGGAGGTCGGCCGGGCGCCAGCGCCGGAAGGGCGTCGGTCGCACCCGCCTGGTTCTTGGGATCCGGAGGGGGAGGATCCCAGCTCCACTCGTTCGCTTCCGAGCCGAACAGCGGATCCTCGAAGGTGGCGCCGTGCTGCCTTGGGACGGGTGAAGTCCGTTGGCGCGGTGATCGCCAAACCACTTGCCCTACCAGTCTTGGCAGTGACTCGGATCGAACTTTCTGGTTAGGTTCCGCCCCAAAAGGGATGGGCGATCATTTCTCTCGGGGATTGTGACGCTTCTGCAGGCTGCCCTGAGCGGCTTGTACTCGCTTGGGGACGGCAAGGAAGTGATCGCTCTCCTGCCGAGAGAGTTGTCGCTCTGAACCTCACTGATTCCTGGCCTTGGACTCTCTTTTCTGGCGGTAAGGGCGGGTTTCATCAGCCGCCTTCTCCTCCCATCGGTATCGTCGCTCGGCAGCGCCCCCAGTACCCCACCGCACGGAATGTCACTTGAGCGCATCCTGGCAGCGCTGCACGCCGCCGTGCTCGACGATCGCCTCTGGCCGGCGGCCTCGGCCCTGATTGACGAAGCCTGCGGCATACGGGGCAATGCCCTGCTGGTCGGCTCCGGCCCTGAGGACGATGTTCGGGTTTCCTTTGCCCAGGCACGCTACCGGGGGGAACGCAGAAGAAACCTCGAACGCGAGTATCTCACGCGTTACCACCCCATCGACGAACGTGTCCCACGCGTAAGGCAACTGCCCGATGGTCTCCTGATGCACATCACCGACTTGTACACGGCCGAGGAGCTAAAGACCTCGCCCACCTACAACGAGATGATGCCTCGGTGCAGCATGCAGGACAGCCTGAATGTGCGCCTCGACGGGCTGGACGGCTCCCACATCACCTGGGTCGTCAATGACCCCGTTACGCCAGGCGGCTGGGAGGCTTCGCAAACAGTATTCATCGAACGGTTGCTGCCCCATATCCGACAGTACGTCGGTATCCGGCAGACGCTGGCCAAGGCCACGGCGTTGGGTGCGTCCATGACCGACCTGCTCGACAACAGCCGGCTCGGCGTCATCCAACTGAACCGGCATGGACGGATCATGGCGGCCAATGACCTCGCCCGCACCATCCTGTCTCGGCGCGACGGATTGTCGGACCGGGGGGGCGCGTTAGCGGCCCACCGGCGGGATGAGAACTCCCGGCTCGAACGGCGGATAGCTGCAGCGTTGCCGATTTCCGGCGCGCCCGTAAGTGGATCGATGTCGTGCCACCGTCAGGACGGGCGTCCGCTGTTCGTGGTCCATGTCACACCCGTAGACATTCGCCAACCGGACTTTGGTGCTTGCCGTGCCGCCGCGTTGGTCCTGATAGTCGAGCCGGGACGCCTGCCCCGCATCGATACCGGTTTGGTCGCCAGGGCCCTGGGCCTCTCCCAGCACGAAAGTCAGGTGGCGGTTTGGTTGGCGGAGGGTAAGACCGTACACGAGATGGCCGAAGCGACAGGGCGCACGACAGGGGCGGTTTACTGGCATCTGAAACAGATCTACCTGAAGCTGGGCATCTCCCGGCAGGTGGACCTCGCACGACTCGTGCTGTCGCTGACGACACTTGCCTGACGGGAGCGTTCCGCTGGCCTTGGACGGGTGAAGTCCGTTGGTGCGGCGATCGCCAGACCATTTGGCCTACCAATTCTGGCAGTGACTCGGATCGAACTTTCTGGTTAGGTTCCGACTCAAAGGGATGGGCGGTCATTTCTCTCGGGGATTGTGACGCTTCTGCAAAGAAGCGATCGTTCCCCTGCCGAGAAGAGTCTTCGCTCTGAACCCTATTGATTCCTGGCCTTGGACTCATTCTCCTGGAGGTGATGCGGAACCCGACAGTGGACGTGCGGCAGTCTTGGGACTGACGCGCCAGACAGTCAAACCGGCGCGGCGTGGTGTCGCGCCAGACGTTGAAAGGGCTTCGGCCCGACAATGCGGCCCGGAGACTTCTGGGCCGAAGGAGAAACATCTTGAAGAAACTGAGCATCCTGCTCATGCTGACTGCCCTCGCGGTGCCAGCGTTTGGCCAAACGGTCGCCTGTGAAGACTGCGACCACGAATTGTCCGTCTACTACGGAACCGGCGGTTTCATCGCCAAGGTGAGCGGAGACGCGGACATGGTGAACTGGGTCGCCCAGTGCGGTCGTATCACCACATCGGGCGAGTTGGAGCCCAATGACGACGGCATCGTTGACATGTCGTTCAACGCCGGAAACGCCCTCGACTGTTACGAGGAGGACCCGAAAGACCGCCGGTTCTGGCTCGGCCCCGTCATGGACGGTGGCTGGTTCTTTGTTCACGTCGACCGGGAGAATGCGGCGATCGGGAACCTTGTCCGCACCGAAGTCGTAGATGCGGAGGTGGGGGCGGTGGAACTCGTCACCACGTCGCGGGTCACGATGATGCCCGGGCGCGGCGCTACGCTTATCAAGGACACGATGAGTGACCGCGTCGGCTTGGTGCCAACGATGGTTCCCGAGTTGCCGATGGAAGTGGCGGAGACGGACCCCTGCGGGTTCAGTGGATCAGGCTCCAACGCCAGAGTGCGGAACACGGACTGCAAGATGGGCGACGGCACGGCATCGTTCCGCGTCCAAGGCCCGCTTGACGTGTTCACCGGAGATCGTGATCCGATCACCACCGGCATGCAGATCGTCCGCCCCCACGTGGCGAACACGAGCATCACGCTTACCTACGACTTGTGGGGCGACGGCTCGGGACACTTCAACCACAACGCGGATGGTAACGCTCGCTTGGGTTGGAAGGGCGGACCTGCGTTCACTACAAGCATGAGGCCCACATACAGCACGAGCCTGGGTGTCCAGACGGCCATCAGCGATACGTCAAGTGACCAGACCAGCGTGACCGCTGCTGGATTGGGGTACATGCAGAGCGAAGGCGCTGACACTGGCTCGGTGCTGACTCTGACGATCACACCCAATGAGAACTACTGTGACCCAGCCGCCACGCCTGCCAAGGCGTACCCGGTCAACGTCACGGTGGCTGCCATGCCCACCGACACCCCCGAACAGCGGGGGCAGGTGACTCCACCGATCGCCGTCAACGCGGCTGGCGCGGCGGCTACCCATATGATCACGGTGGTCTGCCCCACGGCTTCGACCAACCAGGGACAGGAACTCGTTCCCGAGAATCCGTTCCCGGTGGAGTAGAGAGCGTCGACGGTACCGACGGGGTTCAAGGGCGGGTTTTCATCAGCCGCCTTCTCCTCCCATCGGCACCGTCGGTCGGCAGCGCCCCGCTAATCAGGCCGTCTGTCCAAACAACATGATCCTGAGAAGCTGACACACGTCATCGGTCGCTGCCAACGGGGCACCGAGTATATCTCGGTGCCCCGTTTTCTTTCTCGACTCAGGATCCACACTCCGGGGCACCGGGATCTTGACCGGGGTCACGACGTTTCGCAGAGGGCCGCGGGACACATCTGGTCTGTACCGGGCCGCCGGCCTCAAGCGCGAACGGCACCTGAAGCAAATCCCCCTCAGCCCCGACCGGGCAGGCGGGTGTTGCCGACGCCTTCTGGAAGTCAGCTACGCCAGCGCGCTGAGGAACGTCTCGAGTTCGGCCTGGAACTCGTCGGGGCGTTCGAGGGGGATCCAGTGGCCGCAGTTCTCGAGCATGACCAGGCGGGAGCCCTGGATCCGGCGGGACATGATGACGCTGCCGCCG
>WTGL01000264.1:2706-4452 GCA_011523565.1 Acidobacteriota bacterium | reverse complement strand
GGCGGCGTCGTTCCGTTCGATGGTGAGACGCGCGGCCTCCGCGATGTCCTCGGCATGGCGTTCCCGGTACTCCTTGCCATAGGGGAGGGCGGGGCCGGTCGGCGCGAGCGCCTTGGCCAAACCGTCCCGCTCGACGAGGTCGGCGCGGGCGTTCCAGCCGGCTTCGGCGCGTTCGTTCACCTCGCTCGAGGTGCTGATCAGGATCAGCGCCCGGGTGCGGTCGGGGAAGTCGAGCGCGAAGCGCTGGGAAACGACGCCGCCCATCGAGAGCCCGCCGATCACCGCTTCATCAGCGCCGACTTCGTCGATCACGGCGGCGAGATCGGAGGCCCAGGTCTCGGGCGCCATCGTCTCGGGACGCCGTTCCGAGCCGCCGAAGCCGCGAACGTCCCAGGTCAGGACCGTGTAGCGCTCGCGGAACGTGCTGGCAGTCTGTTCCCAGGCGTCCAGGTGGCTGCCGAGACCGTGAGTGAGGACGACGAGCGGTCCGCTGCCGTTCAGCCGATAGCGGATGCGTGCGCCGTCGGCGACCGCCGCGAAACGGTCAGGCCGCACGTCGATTGAACAGCCCCAGCGTCAACGCGAAGGGAATCACGAACAGCAGCGTCCGCAGCCATCCCGGCATGTCGGTGATGATCAGGATGAGGCCGAGCGGAACCCAGAGTACGATCCACATCCAGATCGGGATCGTCCTCGGCTTGATCGGTTCGGTGCTGGCGCCCTCGGCGATGATGACGACGACCAGGGCGCCGGCGGCAGGCATGGGATTCGGCGCATGCTCCTGTGCGTTGTTGATGGCGCGATGTCGGTTTCGCGATCCTATACATTGACCGCGACGAGGGAACCATGCGGGTCAGCATTTCCGTTCAGAGCGCATACAACGTAGACGACCCTCGCGAGGGGGCGCGGAGGATGGTCGATCGGGCGCGGGCGGCGCGGGACGCCGGGCTCGACGCGTTGTTCGTGGGCGACCACCACGCGACGGCGTTGCCGTACTACCAGAACACGGCGATCCTGGGTCGGATGCTGGCGGAGTGGGGGAATCGGCCGGCCGGCGCCCTCTACCTGCTGCCGCTATGGCATCCGCTGATCGTGGCGGAGCAGGTCGGCACGCTGGCCAGCCTGATCCAGGGGCGGTTCATTCTGCAGTGCGCGATCGGACCGGCCGACAACCAGTTCGGGGCGATGGGCGTTTCGGTCCGGCAGCGGCCGTCGCGGTTCGAGCAGTCGCTCTCCATCCTGCGCCGTTTGTGGTCCGGGGAGACGGTGACAACCGGAGGACAGGACGATCGCTTTGGGCTCCGCGAGGCCCGTATCTCGCCCTGCCCGCCCGAGCCGGTCGAGGTCTGGATCGGCGCCTCCGCGCCGCCGGCGATCGACCGCGCGGCGCGGCTGGGCGACGGCTGGCTGGCTGCCCCGGGATTGACGCCGGCGGAGGCGGGCGGGCAGCTCGGCCTCTACCGGGAGGCCTGCGAACGCCACAGCCGCCCGGTCGGCGTGTCCGCGATCAGGCGCGACATCTACGTCGGCGCGACGGCGGCGGAAGCGGAGCAGACGGCGGCGGGAGTCATATCGCGCGGCTATCGCGGCTTTCCCCGCGAGGCGCTGATCGTGGGCGATGCAGCGCTCGTCGCCGCTTCGTTCGCTGAACTGGATGAGATGGGGTACGACGAGGTCGTCGTGCGCCACCTCGTGCAGGACCCGGCGCGGGTGCTTCAGTCGATCGGACGGCTGGCCGAAGTCCGC
>WTGL01000264.1:1926-2696 GCA_011523565.1 Acidobacteriota bacterium | reverse complement strand
CGCCATCGACACCATCCGGTACTGCCCGACGGTGAAGATCAGGTCGATCATCTGCTGGTCGGTGTAGCGGGCCTTCAGGAAGGCCCAGGTCCGTTCGGAGATGGCCGACCGGCGGTGCAGTTCGGTTGCCGCGCGCAGGAGGTAGCGCTCGAAGCTGGTCCAGGGGCCGGCGTTCTCGCCCACGGCGACGTTGCGGATCTCCTCGTCCGTCATGCCGGCCGCCCTGGCCGCCCGCGCGTGGTGCCCCCATTCGTACGCGGCCTCGTTGAGCCACGCGGTGCGCAGGATGACGATTTCGCGGTCCCGATCGGGGAGTGTGCTGCCCCGCAGGATATAGCCCCCGAAGGGCCCCCAGGCCTCCATCAGCGGCGGGTGATGCGAGAGAGTGCTGATGAGGTTGATGCTCTCTACACCTTCGGCCGGTGGAATCCTCGGCCCGGTTTCGGGTCGCGTCCACTGAGCTGAGAGCGAACCGGCGACGAGGGCCAGGCCGAGCGCCACCGCTGCCGTCCCGCGGAACCCGGTTGGCGCGTCCGCGCGCCAACCGCGTACGGATTCCGACGACCGGCGGCGGGCGGCGGAATGGCAGGTCTGCGTGTTCATGGTCGATTCCTCCTTGTCGCGGTCACTCTATAGCCCCGCCGCGGTCTTGAAGCCCGAGTACTTCGGCTGGTCGATGGCGATCTGATTGACGACGGTGGCGCGCAGGTGTTCGTGCAGCTTCCGGTCGTCGAGGGCGATCCGGTCGTCGCGGATGGCGTGGACGAGCT
>WTGL01000264.1:0-1893 GCA_011523565.1 Acidobacteriota bacterium | reverse complement strand
GTCCGATCGTCACGCGCTCGACCGAGGGGTCCAGTCCCTGGCGGTAGTGCTGCGTTATGCCGAGGGTGGAGACGGCCCACCAGAAGGAGCCGAACACCTCCCAGTACTGCACGCGCTTCAGGTCGACCGCCTTGCCGCTGGTCGCCTCGTAGCCGGCGAACAGGTCCTCGTACGTGCCGAAGCCGCCGACCGGTAGCTCGGGTCCGGCGCCGTAGCGCCAGGAGTTCGTGCAGATCCAGCCCAGGTCGCGCATCGGGTCGCCGATGTGGGCGATCTCCCAGTCGAGCACCGCGATGACACCGGTCCGGTCGACCATCAGGTTGCCGTTGCGGAAGTCGTTGTGGACCAGGGTCCGATCCGGCGAATCCGGCAGGTTCTCCATCAGCCAGCGCGCGGTGAAGTCGATCATCGGTTGCGGTGTGCCGAAGGCCTCGTAGCGGCCGCGGGTCTGCTCGATGAAACCGACCGCGCTGAGGCTCGCCAGATCGCGGTCGAGGCCGTGGCCTTCCAGGTCGATCGTGTGCAGCCGGCCCAGAATCTCGCCGCATTGCCGGGCCAGCTTCGGGCGCGTTTCGGCGAGGTCGGGGGAGCGCACGATCCGCGCGCCCAGGGTGATGCCGTCGAGCCATTCCATGACGAAGCCGGCCCCGAGCTCGTCGGCGGCCTCCAGCACGTAGAACACCTCGGGCCCGGGGATGCCGTTCTCGCGGGCGACCTGCATCAGCTTCGCCTCGATGCGCAGGCCAGGCGCGCTGCGCTCGACGGCTCTGGCTTCTTCTCCCTTGCCGCCCGGAGATCGCCGGAGCGCGAGTTCGCGGAGGCCGGCGGGCGTTTCGATCCGGAGGCGATAGGTCTCCTGGCTGGCGCCGCCGGAAAGCCGCTCGAATCCGGCCAGGCGCTCGCAGCCCTCGATCTCGCGTTGTAGCACGTGTTCCAGCCGCGCTTCGAAGCTGTCCGGGGCGCGACCGCCGCTGCCGCCGGCCACGGGTGCGAGCAGGTAGATTTCGTCGCCATCCTGGAGTTGCCGGTCGCGATTGCTCTCGAGCGGGCAGCGCTCGCCGTTGATCATCAGCGTGTCGCGCAGGTGCGGCGAGTCGGCGATCGTCTCGGACAGGGGCACGCCGGTTCTATCCGCGAGTCGCAGCAGTTCTGCCAGAGTGGCCCCGGGAGCGAGTCGGAATGAGCGGTCGACGTCGTGCCAGCCGACACCGATCCGCCCCTTGATCAGAACGCGGACGCGAATCTTCGGTCGGGAACCGGAACGAACGAGGCTGCGCAGGAGGCCCATCGAGGCGAAGAACGCGCTCCGGTCAGGCCAGGTGCGCTTCCAGCAGGTCGTCCATACCGAGCTGCTCGGCCCGTGTCCGGCTCAGGCAGCCGGTTTCGGGATCCCAGGACATCGCCTGGTAGTAGTCCCGCTTCAACTGCTCGAGCGGCGCCTGAACGCCGGCCAGGGGCCCGGCATCCAGCAGGCCGTCACCCTCTCCCATCATCCGCGCGTGAGGCTTGAAGTCCGCGGGCACTACGCCCTCGCGGAGGTTGAAGGCGTTCCTGAGGTTCTGGATCCGCTCGCCGCAGCGCAACAGCTCCTTCTGGTCCACGTCCCAGCCGGTCAGGGCATTGACCATGTCGACCCAGGGCAGGCCGCCGGTGAGGCCCGTGAACATGCAGAGACCCAGTCCGTTCAGCGTCTGGTGGGCGTTGCTGTAGTGGGCCTGGGCGATGCCCTTGTTCTTCGTGCCCTTCCAGGCGATCGTCACCTCGTCCTTTGGGGCGGCCTCGGGCAGCGGGAAGGCGGCGCCGAAGGTCTCGTTCCAGGACGCGGAACCGGCGGTGTGGCGGCCCGGCGTCGGATCGGCGATGTAGGTGACGCCCATGAGCGAGGTGAAGCGC
>WTGL01000301.1:940-14881 GCA_011523565.1 Acidobacteriota bacterium | reverse complement strand
CGCGCCGGTGCGGCCGACCTGGGCGCTGATCGCCCGCACCACCGTCTCGGCCTGCTCGGCTTCGAACTTGAACGCCACCGCCCAGCGCGGCGCCTTGGCGGTGGCGCCGAGCCGGTCGCGGAGTTCCGGATCGTCCACCTTGACGACCACGCCGTCGATCTCGAAGTCCAGTTCGCCGCGCTTCTCCTGCCACTCGGTGCAGTAGGCGGCGACCTCGCCGAGGCCCTTGCAGCGGCGCCATGAGTCGTTGACCGGCAGACCGAGTTCGGCCAGAGCGCTGAGGCTCTCGCCGTGCGATGGGCGCTCTTTGTCGCGGTCGCCGGCGGGTTGAACCCACTCGTAGCAGGCCAGGTCCAGCCGCCTCCGCGCGACGTCCCGGCTGTCGAGCAGGCGCACCGTGCCGGCGGTCGTGTTGCGGGGGTTCGCGTACAGCTCCTGGCCGGCCGCGCCGCGCTCCTCGTTCAGAGCGGCGAACGTGCTCCGGCGCATGTAGGTCTCGGCCCGCACCAGCAGCCGGGCGGGCGCCGGCGCGGGCAGCCTCAGCGGCAGGGTCCGGATCGTGCGCGCATTCGCGGTCACCAGGTCCCCGACCCGGCCGTTGCCCCGGGTCGCGGCCTGCGTCAGGACGCCATCCTCGTAGAGCAGCGACAGCGACACGCCGTCGACCTTGAGTTCGCAGACGACCTCGAACTCGGTGTCGGGAAGAAGACGGGTCAGCCGCCCGAACCACTCCTGGAGCTCCTCGTGGTCGTAGGTGTTGTCGAGCGAGAGCATCGGCGGCGTGTGCTCGACCTGCTCGAAGCCCTCCGTCGGCTCGCCTCCGACCCGCTGCGTGGGACTGTCGGCGGTGCGGAGCTCCGGATGCTCCTCCTCGATCGCCTGCAGCTCCGCCATCAGGCGATCGAACTCGCGGTCCGTGATCTCGGGCTTGGCGTCCCCGTAGTACAGGCGCTCGTGGCGGTGGAGCTCCTCGCGCAGGAACGCGGCCCGGGCCGCGGGTGACTCCGTCATCCGCGACATTCTGCCGGATGCCAGTCCCGCCGCAGTATGCTGCCCTGCCATGGAGTTGGTCGGCTTCTACCTCCGCTACGCCCGCCGGTACCTTCACTGGGGGCTGCTGGCCCTGGCGGGGATCGTGGTCTTCGGCGTCGCCACACTGGCCTTCATCGGGTTGATCCACCCGATGTTCGAGGAGGTGCTGCTCGCCACCGAGGAGGAGATCCAGGACGTTGCGGTCGGCGGTCTGGGCGGTGGGGGCGAGGAGGGCGACGGGCCGGTAGCGCGCCTCTTCGAGCCCATCGAGAGCTATGCCGCGAGCCTGAAGGCGGCGGCGGGCGACCTCTACGACGACCTGAAGCGGTGGGCTGGCATCGAGGGCCGGAGCGAGGTGTTCTTCGCCCCGGTCCTCATCGTGCTCGTCCTGCTGCTGCGCAGCCTGATGGCCTTCCTGTCGGGCTATTCGTTCCAGCGCGCCGGGCTGGGCGTCACGACCGACATCCGCAACGACCTCTACCGCCACATCATCCACCAGTCGAGCCGGTTCCATCAGCGCTACACCTCGGGCGAGCTCTACAGCCGGGTGGTCAGCGACGTTTCCAAGCTCCAGAACGCGGTCGCGGCCCGGCTCTTCGACATCTTCATGTCGATCGCGATGCTCCTGTTCTACGGCGCGACGCTGCTCACCATCCACTTCACCCTTGCGGTCGTGTCGCTCTTCGCGGTGCCGCTGTTCGCCTTCCTGCTGGCCCGCTTCGGCAAGGGAATGCGGAAGGTCACCTACCGCAGCCAGGAGCGCATGGCCGACCTGTCCGGGCTCCTGACCGAGGGCATCCGGGGCAACCGCGTGGTCAAGGCGTTCGGCATGGAGGAGTTCGAGTGCGGCCGGTTCGAGCGGGCCACCCGCGGCCACCTGCTCGCCAACCTGCGGGCGCAGTTCCTGGCGACCCTCTCGAGCCCCGTGATCGAGTCGACCGCGGCGGTCGGCGGCGCGGCCCTGGTCATCTCCGCCGGCCTGATGATCCGCGACGGGCGCCTGACCTTCCCCGACTTCGTCCAGTTCCTGGTCGTGCTCCTGATGATGTACGACCCGATCCGCAAGCTGAACAAGGTCAACCTCGTGCTGCAGGAGGCGGTGGCGTGCAGCCACCGGATTCACAACCTGATGCAGGTCGAGAGCGAGATCGTCGACCGCCCGACCGCGCCGCCCGTCTCCGGACTGGAAGAGGGCGTCCGGTTCGAGGAGGTCTCCTTCGACTACGAGGAGACGGGCCACGGCAAGTCCGTCCTCTCCGGCATCGACCTCGACCTTCGCCGGGGCGAAGTCGTCGCCCTGGTCGGCCCATCCGGCGCCGGCAAGTCGACCCTGGTCAACCTCCTGCCGCGGTTCTTCGACCCGGGATCGGGCCACGTCCGGATCGACGGCACGGACATCCGCGACCTGCCGGTTGCCAACCTGCGCTCCCTGATCGGCATCGTCACCCAGGAGACCGTGCTGTTCAACGACACGGTGCGCAACAACATCGCCTATGGCCGCGACGATCTGCCCCTGGAGAAGGTGCGGATGGCGGCGGCCGCCGCCTACGCGGACGACTTCATCATGGCGATGCCCGAGGGCTACGACACGGTGATCGGCGAGGGCGGCCAGAACCTCTCCGGGGGCCAGCGCCAGCGCCTCGCGATCGCCCGGGCGCTGCTCAAGAACGCCCCCATCCTGATCCTCGACGAGGCGACCTCCCACCTCGACACGGAGTCGGAGGTCGTCGTGCAGCGCGCGATCTACAACCTGATGGAGGGACGCACGGCGCTCGTCATCGCCCACCGGCTCTCCACCGTCGTGCGCGCCGACCGCATCGCCGTCCTCGACCGCGGCGTTCTGGTCGAGGAGGGAACCCACGAACAACTGCTGGAGTTGGGCGGCGCCTACAAGCGCCTCTACGACCTGCAGTTCCATGACTGATCCGGGCGCCGGAACGAACAGCGAACTCCACCCCGAAAACCTCCTGGAGGCGCTTGCGCGGGCCGCGTCCGTCTGGCCGCAGCGGGGCATCACGCTGATCGACAGCCGCGGCCGGTTGGAGGGCCGGCGTACGTGGCCGGCGATGCTGGACGAGATCGAGGCTGCCGCCGGCCGCCTGGTCACCCTCGGTGTCCGCCCCGGCGACCGCATCCTGGTGTGCCTGCCGACCTCGTGGCCCTGGTTCGAGGTCTGGTTCGGCGCCGTGCGCCTCGGCGCCCTGCCGGCGGCGGTCGCGCCGCCGCGGGCCCTGGGTTCGCCCCGCAACCAGATCGAGAAGGCGCTGGCGGTGAACGAACTGCTCGACGCCCGCTACATGGTCTGCACCGATCTGGTCAGCGATCAGGTCCAGGAGATCGCGTCCGGCGGACCCGCCTCCGGATCGCGCCCGAACCTGCTCTCGCAGGCCGCCCTGGCCGCGACGAGTCCGTCGCCGGTGCCGGCCACACGGCCGCCCCGGGGCGACGAGCCGGCCTTCCTGCAGATGACCAGCGGTTCGACCGGCCGCCAGCGGGCGGTGGTCGTGGGCCACGCCGCCGCCACCTGGAGCGCCCGCGCCAGCATGGAGGCAGTGGCGATTCCGCGCGGCGGAGACCTGATGGACGCCCTCGTCGGCTGGCTGCCGCTCTACCACGACATGGGCCTGGGAGGCTGCCTGCTCGGCTCGCTGCTCACCGGCGCCGAGCTGATCATGCTGAATCCGCGCGCCTTCCTGGCGCGGCCCTGGGTTTGGCTCGAGCAGTTCAGGCGCACGAAGACCGCGATGTCGGCTGCCCCCAACTTCTCCTTCCGCCAGTGCGTCGAGCGGATCGACGACGATCGCCTGAAGACCCTCGATCTGAGCGGCTGGCGCGACGTGTGCAGCGGCTCCGAGATGGTGCGCCAGGCGACGATGGCCGAGTTCGGCAGCCGCTTCGAGGCCGCGGGCCTCGATCCGGGCGCGCTCCGCGCCGCCTACGGCATGGCCGAGAACACCCTGCTCATCTCGATCAGCCAGACCGTCGACGGCCTGCACACCGCGGCGCCGGCCGGCGGCGGGCCCGAAGTGACCTCGAACGGCCCGCCGATGGAGGGCACCGAGATCGAGATCGCGGCGCCCGACGGGAGAGCGCTGCCGCCGGGCGAAGTGGGCGAGATCCGGCTGCGGTCGCCGTCGGTCATGCTGGGGTACTGGGACGACCCGGAGGCGACGGCGGAGGTGCTGCGCGACGGCTGGCTCTACACCGGCGACCTCGGCTTCCTGAGCGCCGCCGGCGAGGTCCACATCACCGGCCGCACGAAGGAAGTGCTGATCCTGGGCGGTTCGAACCTGATGCCGCAGGAGATCGAGTGGGTGGCGGAATCCGTCCTCGGTACCGGCGGACGGGAGCGCGCCGCGGCCTTCTCGGTCGACGGGGCGCATGGCGAACGGGCGGTCCTGGTCATGGAGACCGGCGGCGCCGGCGATACGGCTGGCCTGCTGAAGAGCGAAGTCGGCCGCAGCGTCGGCCGCGCCCTGGGCATTCAGCTCGCCGATCTGCTCCTGGTGCGCCGGGGTAGGATTCCGCGGACCAGCAGCGGCAAGGTCCGGCGGCGGTCGCTCCGCGAGCAGTACCTTCGCGGCGACCTTGCGGCCGACTTCTGAGCCGGCCGGGCCACGCCCCGGCAGCCGCGGCTGGGCACGAGAGCGGACGAGCAATGGACCTGGACGAGCAATGGACCCAAGTGCGGCGGCGAAGAAGGTGCTGGCGCGGGCGAGCGGCCGGGACGAAGCCGAATTGCGCCCAGAGTTCGACCTCGTCGCCGACCTCGGCCTCGAGTCCCCCAAGCAGCTCGAACTGCTGATCGAGCTCGAAGAGGCTCTCGACGTGGAGATCAGCGAGGAAGACGCGGCCGCCATGGAGACCGTCGGCGATGTGCTCGACTACGCCGCCGGCGTCGGTTGAAGGTACGCGGCGCGGCCCTGCCCGCGGCGGCAGTGCTGGTCCGCCTGGTCGCCCAGGGACTCACCGCCACCTACCGGCTGCATCGCCTCGAAGGCGCCCGGCACCTCGACCGCGCCCTCGATCCGCCGGCCATGCTCGCCTGCTGGCACGAGCAGACGGCGCTCTCCGTGCTGCTGGTGCGCAGGCACCTGCTGCCCGCCGGCGGACCGGTGTCCATCCTCTCCAGCCACTCGGCCGACGGTGAGCTTGCGGCGCGGATCGCCCATGCCTGGGGTGTCCGCGTCACCCGCGGCTCGACCTCGCGGGGCGGCCGCGAGGCGGCCCTCTACCTCTACCACGAGCTCGTGAAGGAGCGGTCGACCCTGCTTCTCATGCCCGACGGTCCGCGCGGGCCGGCCCGCGCGGCCAAGCCCGGCAGCATCGTGCTGGCGGCGACATCGGGCGCGCCGATCGTGCCCGCCGGTTTCGCGGTCGATCGCGGTCTGCGGCTCCGGAGCTGGGACCGGATGATCGTGGGCGCCCCGTTCAGCCGGGTCGCGATCGCGGTCGGAGAACCGATCCTGCTCTCGCGCGCATCGACCGACACCGAGCGCGAGGAGGCACGCGTCGAGTTCGGCGCGCGGCTCGACGACCTGACCGCCCGCGCCGGCCGCCTCCTTTCCTGAACCGGAATCCGGCCGCGTCGGCGCGCGTTGAAGGCTGTGATCCTCGGCCCGGAAACACCCGAAAACCCGCAAGAATGCTAGAATCCGGCGGCCTTCGCCCTGCGCTTCGACGTCTGGGTGTGGCTTGTCCTATGTACAGCCATCGTCTAATCGACATGTCTCTCCGCTGTGGCGGCTCGAGCAGGCGCCTTCCCGGGCTGCCTGCCGCGCTGGCCGCGCTGCTGATCGCGGCGGCCCTCGCCACGGCGCCGGCCGCGGCGACGGTCTACGTCCTGCCGACCGACGAGGCGATGGTCGGTCGCTCTCCGGTGATCGTCTTCGGCGAGGTCCTGGCCTCGGAGCCGGCGCCCGCCGGAGGGCCTCTCGCCACCGACCTGATGTTCCAGATCGAGGAAGTGCTGAAGGGCTTCGTGCCTGGCAGCACGATCGTCGTCCGGCAGCCGGGCGGACTCGCTCCCGGCGGCATGGCCGGCCGGGTGATCGGCGTGCCGGTGCTGGCCGAGGGGGACCGGGTGCTGCTCTTCCTCGACCCGGTCGAGGGCGTCTACCGCACCGTCGAACTGGCGATGGGCATCTTCTTCGAAGTGCCCGCCGAGGGCCGGGTGCTGCTGTTGCGCGATCTGGAGGAGCAGATGGTGCTGCCGAGGCCGGGCGACCCGGCTGCCGGCAAGGCCACCGCTCCGCGAGACGCCGACCGCTTCCGCCGCTGGATCGCCGACCGCGCCGCGGGAGTCGAGCGCGCGCCCGACTACCTCGCGACCGACCTGCCGGACGGCCTGGCAAGGGTTGTCTCGGATTTCCGCCTGATCGCGGCGCCCGGCGACTGCGAGGATCCGGGCACCCGCCTCCGCTGGCGCAACTTCGACCGGGGCCGGACCCTGGGCCTTGTGGTTCACCGTCGAGGCCAACCCGGCGCCCCGGCCAACGGCCATCCGCACGTGCTGGCGGGAATGCGGGTCTGGAACCAGGACCCGAGAAGCCGGGTCCGGCTGGTGCGCAGCGCCCTGTCGGACGAAGAGCTCTCGCTCGAACCGGACGAGGTGAACAGCATCACCTTCGAGGATCCCCTGGATGAGATCCCCGGCTCCTTCGATCCCTCGCTGGGCGGGACGCTCGCGATCACGTACGGGTACTTCTACTGCGGCGCGTCCACCCCGCCGCACCGGGTTCCGGGGCTGGGGAGAGTGGAGGCCTACGAGTTCATCGAGGCGAACATCACGACCCAGGATGGGTACAAGGACTGGTTGGCCGCGGTGCCGGATGCGGGGCTCGCCCACGCGCAGATCATGGCCCACGAGCTGGGACACGTTCTCGGCATCGGCCACAGTTGCGACGAGGAAATCGGCAGGCCCTGCGACACCGATCTGAAGCGCACGGCGGTCATGCGGGCGCGCGTTGGAGGCCGGATCCAGGGCGCCGTGCTCAACGCGGACGACCGTAGCGCGGTGCGCGCCCTCTACCCCGAAATCGGTCCGATCGGTCCGATCGGTCCCACGGCGGCGAGCGATCTGACGGTCACCGCGATCAGCCAGAACGAGCTGGAGCTGCGCTGGCGGGACCGCTCCCACGACGAGACCTCGTTCGACATCTACGAGCGGATGGTCGACAGCGACTTCGAGCGCATCGCGACCCTGGAGCGGAACAGCACCTCGGTCATCATCCAGAACATCCCGCCCGCGACCTACCGCGCCTACCAGGTCGTGGCCCGGAACAACCGCGGCATCTCCGAGCCGACGCCGGAAGCGGGCGCCACGACCTTCGCCGAGGTCGCCGAGTGCGTGGAGGACGGCGACACCCTGTGCCTGAACGAAGGACGCTTCCGGGTCGAAGTGCGCTGGGAGACCGCCGACCGGGGCGATCGGGCCGAAGCCGTGTCCCTGAACAACGACACCGGCGACTTCTGGTTCTTCTCGCCGGACAACATCGAAATCATGGTGAAGGTCCTGGACGGGTGCTCGTTCAACGAGCGCTACTGGGTCTACGCCGGCGGACTGACCGACGTCAAGGTCGTCATGACCGTGATCGACTCCGAGACCGGAGTCGCCGCGACGTACTACAACCCGCCGGGCACCCCCTTCGTGCCGGTCGGGGACACGAAGTCCTTCGCCGTCTGTTCCCAGGGAGGCAACCTGTACGGTCAGAGCCGGTACCTGCTGACGTCGGGCGAGATGGAATCGGTGCGCGGAGGCACGGACCGGGCGTCCCGCTCCGCCGAGCTGCCCGCCTGGGCGTTCCGCCCCGGCCAGGTCGCGTTGCCGCAGGAAGGCGGCGCCTGCGAGGCCGACGATCGGACGCTCTGTCTCGAGGGCGGCCGCTTCGCGGTCCGCGCCCGCTGGCAGGCGGCGGACGGCAGCGGCGACGGGAAGGGCTTGCCGCGCACCCGGGATACCGGCCTCTACTGGTTCTTCGGGCCGAACAACCTCGAGATGATGATCAAGGTGCTCGACGGGTGCGAGATCAACGGGCACCGCTGGGTGTTCGCCGGCGGTCTGACCGATGTGGGCGTGACGATGACGGTCACCGACACCGAGACCGGCGAGATGCGGGCCTGGGAGAACACCGCCGGCACGCTGTTCGAGCCGATCCAGGACGTGAAGGCGTTCTCCTGCTCGGCCCCGTAACCGCTCGCCCTGAAGCAGCCCGGTTCGAGCCGATTTGCCTTTTGCTATAAGTTGGGCGTAATCTACTGACAGGCCTACACTTCTCACCCAACGCCGGTGCCCCACCGGAAAGGGAACATCATGAGACTGAACAACCGTCGCACCGTTCGAAACCTGATTTGCCTGACGGCCCTGCTGGTGTGCGCCTCGGCGCCGCTGGCGGCCCAGCAGGGAATCGACCTGCTGGACGCGGACCAGGTTCTGCTGGGTGGCGCTTCGGACGTGGCTGTAACCGTCCGAGCCATTGGGACCGAGGCCCCGACGGGTGTCGCTCAGGCGACCCACGTCAGGGACACGCTGAGGTACGACGATGGGGGGTACGAGAACTTTGAAACCGGCACCTTTGAAACCCTGCATCCGGTCGGGACCGGCGGCGTGGTGGAGTGGGCGCAGCGTTTCGAGGTGCCGGCGGATAGCGCCGTGGTGAATGGCAGGGTGTGTTTCTACCGAGCCGAGAACGACCTGAGCCGGGCCCTGGACTTCAAGGTGCGCTTCTACCGGAACGACCCCGTGAGCAGGGTCGACTACCCGGGCAACCGGAGCGGGTTCGCCTACACCGTGGAGACCAACATCAGGCGCGCGGACGACGATCTCTGCTTCCTCCTGAGAGGGGACCTCGTCGGCAAGACGCTCGCCAGGGGCACGCACTGGGTTGGCATCGAGTGGAACACGGCGACCCGGAAGCGTCTCGGCGGAGATCACTACACGGCCGACGACCCGGCGAACACCGACCGGGCCGGTCGGGCCGTCCATGACACGGAAGTGAGGTGGCGGCGACTTCCCGTTCCGGAAGGCACGCCGATTGATGGATGGATGGATGGCCGGTTGAACCCCAGCCAGACGGTCGCCGGCCTGAAGGCGCTCGGCATCTATTTCACGGTCGAAAGGACGCACCCGCCCGAACCCGATCCGATGCCCGACCCGGACCCGGACCCCGATCCGGGCCCCGATCCGGACCCCGATCCGGGAATGGACACCTCGTGCGCGGGCGGGACCTGCGAGTTGAACGGCCGCTTCCGCGTACGGACGCGGTACGTAGTCGCCGGCATGCCGGGCCAGACGGCCGGAGGGAGCATGTCGGGCGGCGCCGGCCTGTTCACCTTCGGCGGCGATGATCCGGAGTTGCTGGTGCGCATGGTCGACGACTGCAGCGGCAGCGGCTACTGGATGTTGTACGCCGGCGCCGCGTCGGACGCGGACTACGCCATTGCCGTCCGGGACACGATGGACAACACGCTCAAGTGGTTCCGGGCGCGCGCCGGGGGGTCGATCCGCGACATGGCCTTCGCCTGCGGCAACTAGGCACCCAGGCCTGGAACAGGCGGGCGGGCCGGTTGCGGCCCGCCCGATAGGGCGCGACCCCTTCGGCGGTCGTCTGGCACGCGGCGTGCAAAGCTCTCGCCGGACAGACGACCGTTCACGAACACCGAAGGGGGCTCGTCGTGGTGCACCGGATCCTGGATCGCCGTTCTTCCGTCTTTCTCGCCGCCCTGCTCGTGGCGTCCGCGGTCCCGCTCGCCGCCCAGGGAGGCCGCGACCTGCTCGTTCCGGAGCCGCCCGTGCGCGCCGGCGCGGTCCGCTCGGGACTCGTCCCGCGGGCCGCGGATGTTCCGGTTTCGGTGCGCGTCCGCGACCTGCAGGCGGCGCCCCGCGATGCGGTCGGCGTGGCATCGCCGGCCACCGAGCTGTACCAGTACGACGACGACGATCTCGAAGCGCCCCTGTACCTGGTCGACGACGAGACGGAGGAACCGCTCTTCGAGTTCGAGCTCGCTCAGCGATTTGGCCTGTCCGGACCCGGCACGGTCGCGTATGCGGTCATGTGCCTGGGACGCGACGTAGACGACACGAGCGCCGAGCTGGACTTCGGTCTCAACTTCTACTCCAGCGCCGGTGCTGTGCCGGCGTCCTTGCTGCGCGGGTTCGAGGGAACGGTGCAACTCGAGGCCGGAACGTACACCTGCTTCACCCTTCGCGGCGCCGTGGAGGGTCTGGAGCTGGGTGGCGGCGCGGTCTGGGTCGCCGTCTCCTGGCTGCGGGCGACGCCGCCGGAGAACACGAAGTTCCTGATGGCCGACGAGGATGGCCCCGGCGGCGGCAGGCGTGCCTTCCGGGCGCGTGTAACCGAGGGCGAAGACTGGTTGGAGTGGCAGGCGGACACCAATCCGGACATCAAGGCCTACGGCATCCGGCTGGCCGTCGACCACACCGAGCCCGATCCGGATCCGGAACCTGATCCCGACCCGGACCCCGACCCGGACCCCGACCCCGAGCCTCCGACCGACGAGGGCTACACGGACTGCGAGCCCGAAACCACGCCGCTCGTGTTCGACGGCGGCTACAAGGTAGGCCTCTGCTACGAGACGCCCGAAGGCGACATCGGCGAGGGCAAGGGCGGCATCTGGGCCTCCGGCGAGTCCGGTCTGCTCTGGTTCTTCAGCCGCGGCAACGCGGAAGTCCTGATCAAGGTGCTCGACGGCTGCGGCTTCAACGGCCACCGCTGGGTGTTCATGGCGCCGGTGACCGACGTGGCCTTCAATCTCCACGTGACGGACGGGAACGGACAGTCCTGGTCCCGCCGCAACCGGCAGGGAGAGGTGGCGGTTCCCGCCAGAGACACCTTCGCCTTCCGATGCAGCGAGTAGTCGAGTCGCGGCGTCGGCGCCGCGCTGATGGACGGGAAACGGCCCTCGTGCAGGCCCTCCCCCTCGCCGCCGCTCTGTTCGCCGCTCCCGCGGCGGCCATCGTCTACGTCCTGCCGACCGACACGTCGATGGTCGAGCGCTCGCCGGTCATCGTGTTCGGCGAGGTCCGCTCCGCCCTGCCGGCGTCCGGCGCCGGCCTGCCGTCCACGGACTACGCGGTCGAAGTCGAGGAAGTGCTGAAGGGCTTCGTTCCCGGCGGTACGATCCTGGTTCGCCAGCCCGGCGGCGTCGGGCCGGGCGGCGTGGCGATGAGAGTTTTCGGCCTGCCGATGCTGGCCGAGGGTGACCGGGTTCTCCTTTTCCTCGATCCGGCGGAGGGTGTCTACCGCCCCGTCGAGTTCGGTCTCGGCCTGTTCTTCGAGTTTCGGGCCGGGGGTCGTGAGCTGCTGGCGGGCGAGCCGAACCGTCAGCCGCGCGACGCGGCCCGTTTCCGCCGCTGGATCGGCGACCGCGTCGCGGGAGTCGAGCGGCCGTCCGACTACTTCGAGGACTGGCCCGACGGTACCCTGGGTCTCGCCGAACCGTTTCGCCTCCTGCGGAGTCCGGGGACCTGCTTTCACGACGGTCTGCCGGTCAGGTGGCGGGAGTTCGACCGTGGCGAGCGCATCGGCGTCACCGTGCAGGCGGGCGGCCAGCCCGGAGTGCCCGGCGGCGGCCTGTCCGAGGTGCGTACCGCCATCCGGGCCTGGAACGGCGATCCCGGGAGCCGGGTGAACCTGGTCCTCGACGGCACCTCCAGCCGGGAGTTCCTGATCGACGACGTCGATGGCGTGAACTCGATCTCGTACGAAGATCCGTTCGACGAGATCGACGGATCGTATGGAGATGGCGGCGGCGTGCTGGCGATCACGTACACGTTCTTCTACTGCGACCGTTCCACGCCGCCGCAGTCGATTCCCGGTAACGAGGCGGTCGAGGCGCTCGCGATCGTCGAAGCGAACATGACCACTCAGGACGGCTACCAGGAGTGGGTGAGCGGGACGTCGAATCCGCGCCGGTCCCACGAAGAGATCATCGGCCACGAACTCGGGCATGCGCTGGGGATCGGCCACCCTTGCGGCGACCGTGCAAGCGGCCCCTGCGACAGCGTGACCGACGAGGCGCTGATGCGGGCCAGGGTCCACGCCGACGGCCGCGGGGCTGACCTCAACAGCGACGACCGCGCCGCGGTGCGAGCCCTGTACCCGGTTCCGGACCGCTTCGACCCTCCCCCGGGCCAGGGTTTCACGCAGTGCCGCCCGCGGACCGCACCGCTCGTCTTCGAGGGGGGCTATGAGGTGCGCATGTGCTACGAGACGCCGGCCGGCGAGGTCGGCGACGCGAAGGCCGGCATCTGGGCCTCGTCGGAGTCGGGACTGCTCTGGTTCTTCAGCCGCGGCAACGCGGAGGTCCTGATCAAGGTGCTCGACGGCTGCCGCTTCAACGGACACCGCTGGGTGTTCGTCGCGCCGGTGACCGACGTGGCGTTCAACCTCTACGTCACGCACGGCGAGGGTCGCACCTGGAGCCATCACAATCGCCAGGGCGAGACGGCGGCCGCCCGCAACGACACATCCGCTTTCCGTTGCGAATGATGCTCCTGTAGCGTCAAACATATGCGGGTCGCCGTCGTCTGGAACCTCGGCACGCCCCTGAGCCAGTGCTCGTTCCGGTTCGAGGAGTACATTCGCGGTCTCGAGGAGCTGGGTCACGAGGCGTTCGTCGTCTGCCCCCAGTCGTCGGACGACGGCTTCCCCGTGCCGACCTTCTGCCCGGCGCTCGGCGGGGGGCTCGCGGACCGCGAGTTCTGGCTCGATCTCAAGGTCCAGGCCGCGATCGTGCCCTCGTTCCACCAGATGTCCGGACTGCTCGAGCTGCTCGTGCGCGTCGGCGTGCGCACGATCGCCATGGGCGACTCGGACGGACAGATGGGCCTGCGCGCCTTTCCGCTCGCGACGATGAGACGGACGGTCCACGCCGGCGTCTCGGACCGGAGCGAGCGGCGCCGGCGGCTGGCCAGGCTCGGGTTTCGCTACCTGCGCTCGTTCCAGCGCCGGGACCCGCAGGACGCCGAGTTCCTGCGCAGCGCCAGGTTCTCCGACGTGCTGATCCTGGGCAACGCCGAGTCATGCGACCACTTCCGCGGGTTCCTGCGCAAGGCGGGCGCCGCCGACCGCGCCGAACGGGTCCACGTGGCGCCGCTCGCGATCAACCGCGTGTTCTGCGAGTTCCCCGACCTCGAGCGGGAGCGCCGCGGTCTGGTGGCGATCGGCCGGTGGGACGACCCTCAGAAGAACGCGCCCCTCCTGGCCAAAGCACTCCACCGCTACCTCGCCCGCGCCGGCGACGACCAGGGTCAGCCGGTCCGGATCTTCGGCCCCGGCGGCGAAGAGCACTTCAGGGACCTCTGCGAGCGCTTCCCGAACGTCGTCCACCACGGTCCCCAGCACCCGCCGGTGCTGGCCGAGGCGCTGGCCGGTAGCCGCTCCATCGTCTTCTCCTCGCGCTGGGAGGGCTCCCCTCACGCCGGCTGCGAGGCGCTCAGCATGGGCGCGACGATCGTCGGCACGCCGATCCCGAGCCTCCGGAGCTGGTCCGAGGGCGGCGCCTACGGCCGGGTCGCGGCCTCCCACCGCGCCGGCCCCCTGGCCCGTGCGATCGAGGCCGAGCAGGACGCCTGGCGCCGCGGCGACCGCGACCCGGCTACCATCGCCCCGGTGTGGCGTGAACGAAGCTCCGGATTCGGCGTCTGCAAGGCGATGCTGGCGGCCCTGCCATGAACGCGTTACGTAGCCGTCCGCTAGAGGTCATCCTGGATACGACCGAACGCTGCAATTTGAAGTGCAAGATGTGCTATTTCTCTGCGGTCGACCGGTTGCAGTTCCCGCCCTACGACCGCCACCTGTCGCACACCGGAATGATGCCGCTTGAAACCTTCGGCCGGGTCGCGGCCGACCTCTTCCCCCGCGCCCGCAAGGTCGCCCTGGGCTGTGC
>WTGL01000301.1:0-930 GCA_011523565.1 Acidobacteriota bacterium | reverse complement strand
CGTGCCCGACCTCTGGTTCCCCACCAACCTGCTGCCGCTGACGCCGCCCAAGGCAGAGGCGATCTGCGAGGCCGGCGTCCGGACGGTGGCCGTGTCGATGGACGGCACCCGACCTGAGACCTACGAGGCGATCCGGGTCGGCGCCACGTACGCGCGCTTCCGGCGCGTGCTCGATCTGCTGAACGATGTCCGCCGCGGCGCCGCCACGCACCTGCGGCTGATCTTCGTCTGGATGCGGACGAACCGCGCCGACCTCGCCGATCTGCCGCGGTTCGCCGAGGAAGTCGGCGCCAGCGAGCTCGACGTCCGGTTCGTGGCGCCGACGGCCCACGTCACCGCCGAGGACGAGTTGCTCGACGGCGAGGATCCAGGGGCGCTGCGCGCCGAGCTGGCTGCAACCGCCGAAGACGCGGCGGCCCGGGGCCTGAAGCTCGTCTCCTACCCCGACTTCGACGACGGCGGCCCGATCGGCCTTCGCGGCCACCTGCTCCGCTGGCGCGCCGGACTCTACGACCGCCGCCGCCTGCTCGGTCGCGCCCGGACCGCCGTCGCCGGCTGCGCCTGGCCCGGCCACACCGTCGTCGTGCGGCCGAACGGCGCCGTCTCCCCCTGCATCTTCTGGGAAGAGCAGCCGATCGGCCTCTACCCCGAGACCACGCTCGCCGAAGTCGAACGCTCGCCGCTCCTCTCCGCGATCACCGACGGCCTGCGCACCGGCAACCCCTGCGGCACCTGCCGCACCTGCACCGAACGCAAGCACGCCCTCTACTTCCGCCTCCAGTGGCGACAGGAACAAGAAGAACGCCTCGAACAGCTAGGTCCCGGCCCCGGCGCCTCCGGCCTGGTTGACCGGGACGAAGAACAGTCGCGAGGCGGCGGGGCCGGGACCTAGCTGTTCGAGGCGTTCTTCTTGTTCCTGTCGCCACTGGA
>WTGL01000158.1:1550-2001 GCA_011523565.1 Acidobacteriota bacterium | reverse complement strand
GAAGATCACGTCGGCGGCGCCCAGGAACTCGTGGACCGTCTTCGGCACCGCGCGGCCGCCCGAGCCGAGCGACAGGGGATGGTCCTCGTTGAACGCGCTCTTGCCGCCCAGGCTGGTCGTCACCGGCGCGTTGAGCAACTCCGCCAGGCGCCGCAGTTCGTCCCAGGCCTCCGCGTAGTGGACGCCCTGGCCGGCGTAGATCACCGGCCGCTCTGCCGCCGCCAGCATCTCCGCGGCCTGGCTCACGAGCTCCGGATCGGGGCCGACGCGAACCGTCCCGCTCGGGCGGGGACCCAGATCGTCCGGCACGTCCTCGCCGAAGACGTCCGCCGGCACCTCGACCATCACCGGGCCCGGCCGGCCGGAACGGAGCTGCGTGAAGGCCCGGCGCATCACTTCGGGCAGCGCCTTGCCCATGCTGAGCGGCTCGCACCACTTCGTCACGTGCTGG
>WTGL01000158.1:1009-1540 GCA_011523565.1 Acidobacteriota bacterium | reverse complement strand
GTTGACCGGGTAGGCGACGATGAACTCGACGCCCTCCCGCTTGAGGTACTCGGCTACGCCCTGGGCTACCTTCACGCTGGAACTCCTGAGATTCTGGGTGGGGAGAGGGGCGGCTACGATACCCGGAACCAGGAACGTCCCAGAAGCTGGAGGACCCAAGAGATGGAAGACACCGCGAAGAGGATCAGCCAGATGACGTTCGCAGCGATCCTGATGACGCTCGGCGCGGCCGCAGCACTCGCCCCGAACGCGCCAACCCTCTCCGGGCCCATCACGGGCGGGGAACGCGGCACGCCGTTCGCCGCGGTGAACGTGGCGGATCGCGGCTATCTGACCGAGGAGTACTTCCTGGAGGGCGAGGCGACCGCGTACGAACTCGCCTCTGGCGCCCAGGGCGCGGACGGCCAGTGGAACACGCGGGCGTCGGCCGACAAGGCCGACTACAAGACGCGCCTGCTGGTGGTCCGGCCCGAAGACGCGTCGGCATTCAACGGCACGGTCATCGTCTTCTGGCTGAACGTCACCGCCGGC
>WTGL01000158.1:464-999 GCA_011523565.1 Acidobacteriota bacterium | reverse complement strand
CGCCTACTCCTACGACATCTTCACGCAGGTAGCGAGAGCCATCGGTCCGGAACGCGACCGGCAGGGCCTGGACCCGATGGGCGGCCTGGAGGTCGAGCGGTTGATCGCGGCCGGCGCTTCACAATCCGCCGCGCGCCTGCGCACCTACATCAACGGCGTTCAGCCGCTGACCGAGGTGTTCGACGGTTTCCTGCCGTTCATCGACTTCGGCGGCGTCGTGCCGTTCGCCTCCGAGCGCGGCGGCGGACGGCGGGGGCGCACTCTCGCGTCTGTCCGATCGGACCTGGATGTCCCGGTCATCGTCGTCAACTCGGAGACCGAGCTGACCAGCTACTACTCGATACGGGAGCCCGACTCGGCCCGCTTCCGGCTCTGGGAGGTGGCGGGGACTTCGCACGTATCCGCTGCCAGACCGAAGGAACGCACCGTCGAAGGCTCCAACTGGCTGTCCTACTCCCCGGTGTACCAGGCCGCGATCAGACACCTGCACCGCTGGATCAGGGACGGTGTCGAGCCACCGAGGATGCCGCGCGTG
>WTGL01000158.1:0-454 GCA_011523565.1 Acidobacteriota bacterium | reverse complement strand
CCGGGGCGGCATTCGCTTGCCGGAGCTCGAGGCGCCGACCGCCTCGCACAGCGGGTTCGGAACGCAGAGGGAAGGGACGCGGTTCGGGTTCCTGTACGGCAAAGCGACCGATTTCGACAGCGAACAGCTAGCGGCCCTGTACCCGGACAGCAAGCACTATCTCGAGGCCTGGAACGCGGCTCTGGACCGGCTGATCGAGCAGGGCATGGTCCTGCCCGAGGACGCGCCGGCGATGCGGCAGCGGACCGCGGCCTGGGCGGAGCGGCTCGACTAGAGGCCGTAGTACTCGCGGTACCAGTCGACGAAGCGGGGGATGCCGACGGAAATCGCGGTCGTCGGCTCGTAGCCGAGGTACTCCCTGGCGCGCGTGAGGTCGGCCGAGGTCCGCACGACGTCGCCCGGCTGCATCGGCAGGAACTCCTTCTCGCCCTCGCGGCCGCAACTCCGTTCGATC
>WTGL01000141.1 GCA_011523565.1 Acidobacteriota bacterium | reverse complement strand
GCCAAGCGCATCGAGGCGCTCCGTCCAGAAGCGCGTGTGGAACTCGAGCCAGTCCCGGGCGTCCCGGAGCGCGGCCGGGTTGAGCCGGCATACGCGCTCCCGGCCCCGCGCTTCGCGGGTCACGAGGCCGGCGCGTTCGAGCACGCCTAGGTGCTTCGAGACGCCGGCGAAGGACAGGGGGAGGGGGCGGGAGAGGTCGCCGACGGTGGTCTTGCCGGAGGCGAGGCGACCGAGGATGGCGCGGCGGGTGGGGTTGGAGAGGGCGTGGAAGACGCGGTTCAGGTGTTGTTCAACCATGTGGTTGAGGGTAGCGGGATTGTCGGTGTTGTTCAACCTTTGGGTTGAATGAAGTCTTGGGCTGCCGGGCTGGAGGGTGCGTGTGGCGTTCCTGCGACTTTGACCGGCTCAAGTCCGGAGAGCCGAACCTTGACAGATTGGACGAAATGGACAAGTCTCGTTGCATGCCCGCTCCCGAAACGCAACCGTTGCCCGCCGCTGAACCCGAGGACAAAGTTCGGCCAGAGAAGGGACGACGGTCCCGCCAAGGCCCCGCCAGGGAGGCGCACCCGGAACGGGGGACCAGCGACCGGCGGGAAGCGGAGTTGGTCAGCCGGCTCCACGAGTCTGTCGCTGCCTTGGGCCCGACCGCCGTTACCACGCTCCTGGCGCATCCGGACACGATCCGATCGGCCCTTGCGACGGCAGTTCGGGTTCACCTGGATGAACCGGTGGCTGAAGAGGTCGAGACCGTCGCCGGTCAGCCGGCGGTTCTGCTGGACCACGCGGAAGCCGAGCGAAGACTCTCTCGACGAACCCGCGTGGTCCGGAGCGAAGGCGGCGAGCTGCTGACTTCGGAGGAGTTCGCCAGGCGAACCGGGGCAAGGAGCCGCCAATCCGTCCACAACTGGCTCAAGAAGGGACGCATCATCGGGTGGGAAGGCGCCAAGCGAGGATTCGTGTTCCCCGCCGACCAATTGGACGAGCGTGGCCGCCCGCTGAACGGACTCGGCGGCGTGGTACCGCACTTCGAAGGCCACTATTCCGCTTGGTGCTGGCTCAGGGACCGGCAAGATGCTCTGGACGGCGCGAGGCCGATCGATCTTCTGCGGCAAGACGACGTTGCCCGCGTCGAGTCTGCCGCCCGGGGGTACGCGCAGGGCGACTTTGGATGACGCGCGGCTACGCGGCCGGGCGCATCCGAACCCGGCTTCGCCCGCTCTCGATCGAACAGGCGTGCCGGGTGATCCGGGCTCGACGCGCTGGCGGCCCGCTGGACGCGGCGCCCGCGGACAGCAGATTCAGCGACCCCGATGGCCGGTATGGAGTGCTCTATGCCGCCCGGAACGCCCGAACCGGCTTCGTGGAGGCGGTTCTTCGAAGTCGGTTCGACCGCCGCCGGGACAGAGAGATCCCCGCGGAAGAAGTCGAAGCCAGATCGATAGTGTGGATCGACTCGTCGAGCGACCTGAATCTGGTCGATCTTCGCAGGGACGGTCCCATCAGGATCGGTGCTCCCACCAAGGTGGCGCACGATGCGAACCACGCCGCCGGCCGGTCTCTTTCGTCGTTCGTTCACGCCGAGATCACTGAGGCGGACGGCTTCCTCTACGACTCGCGGTTCACCGGGGACGTTTGCCTTGCCGTCTTCGATCGGGCGATCAAGAAGTTGACGGCCACGATGGTGGTTCCCCTCATGGACAGCGTCGACTTTCACGATGCGCTCCGTGAGTACGAGATCATCCTGACGAGACCTTGACGGGGCGGCCGCGCACAGCTCACAGTTGACGTGCAAGCACGCGCTTGCATATCGTCAAGCCTCCACCCGCAAAGCCGACCCCGGACATGTGGACATCTACCGCGCGATCGCTGACCCAACCAGGCGAGCCATCCTGGATGAGCTCGTCGATCGGTCGGGTCAGTCGCTCTTCGAACTCTGCGGGCGCCTGATCATGAAACACGGCATCAACTCCTCGCGGCAGGCGATCTCGCAACACCTGGGCGT
>WTGL01000211.1:55449-60299 GCA_011523565.1 Acidobacteriota bacterium | reverse complement strand
CTGCTGCACCGGCGTCACCGGCGGCGACCTGCTCCGGGGCGTCCGCTTCTTCGGCGACGGCTTCCGGACGTCGACGTTGACCATGTCGCTCAAGGAGGGCGTCATTCGTTTCGTCGAGACGATTCACCGTGGCGAGGACGGCGGTCCGGTCTACTTCTACTGAGATGGGGAGCGTGGACGGCACAATGGCGGAGCGGCCGTGATCAAGCCGGACCACTGGATCCGCGCCTGGGGCGAGGGCGGCGGAGTCGACCCCTTCGAACCGGGGCAGGTGAACGCGGCCAGCTACGACGTCCGGGTGGGGGACCACTGGATCTGCCCCACGCGCGACC
Organism: Acidobacteriota bacterium; assembly: GCA_011523565.1. Lineage (GTDB taxonomy): Bacteria > Acidobacteriota > Thermoanaerobaculia > Multivoradales > Multivoraceae > Multivorans. Next base: position 59,967 of record WTGL01000211.1, on the reverse strand, counting down.
CGGAGGAGTTTCGCGGCGACAAGGTCAAGCTGTTCCCGAACGAAGTGGTGCTGGCCACGACCCTCGAGTTCGTGCGCATCCCGCGTTCGGTTGCGTGCGACCTGAAGCTCAAGTCGACGCTGGGCCGGCTGTGGATCAACCACTCCCTGGCCGGCTGGTGCGACCCGGGCTTCGAGGGGAACATCACGCTCGAACTGCAGAACCTCGGGCCGGTCCCCTTCGTGCTCGACGCCGGCCGCCGAATCGCCCAGTTGATCTTCATCGCGATGGAATCGGAGCCGGAGATCGCGTACGGCGAGCCGGGCGCGAAGAGCAAGTACCAGCACCAGGTCGGTGCGACGCGGGCCCGGAGCTGAGCGTACCCAGGACCGTGTCCGCACCCTCTCGGCAGACCATCCGGCTCAGCGTCGCCAGCCGGTACGAGAACATCGAACTGGTGCTGGCGGTGGTGGACGAAGTGCTCGAACCGCTCGAGGTGGACGAGGAGAGCGCCTACTGGATGGGTATCGCGCTGCGGGAGGCCCTGACCAATGCGATCAAGCACGGCAACGCGCAGGACCCGGAAAAGAAGGTCGAGGTGTCCCTGGAAGTGCGTGGGGACGGGATCGAGATCACGGTGGAAGACGAGGGCAGCGGGTTCGACCCGGCCGCGGTGGAGGATCCGCTGGCGCCGGACAATCTGCTGAAGACACAGGGCCGGGGAATCTTCTACATGAGGAAGTTCATGGATAAGATCGAGTACGACTTTGGCGCCGAGGGCGGCACGAAGGTCCGGCTTCACAAGAAGTTCGGCGGTCCGCGGACGGGCGCCGAAGGAGACCAGGGAGGAGCGGAATGAAGATTGACAAGCGCCAGCGGGATGGAGCGACGATTCTCGATCTCCAGGGCAAGATCACCATAGGCGAGGGAGACGTTGCTCTGAGGGAGGCCGTTCACGAAGCGGTCGGCGCGGGCGCCGTGAACATTCTGCTCAACATGGGCCGCGTGCGAACGATCGACTCCTCCGGTGTCGGCGAGTTGATCGCCGCCTACACGACGGTGACCAACCGCGGCGGCAAGCTGGGTCTGTTCGCGCTGCCGAGGCGCGTGCTCGGCGTGCTGCAGATCACCCAGTTGGTCACGGTGCTCGACATCATGCAGGACGAGGACGAGGCGGTCGCGTCGGTTTCCTGAGGAACCCGTGATCGCAGACGAAGAGGAACGTCCGCCGGTGGAACGCGGGGCAGGAGTCGGTGGCAGGCTGCTCTTCGTCTGCGTCTCGCTGCTCTTCGTCCTTGGCCTTGCCAGCGGCGCGTGGCTGGGCGCCAGCGACGACGAGCCCGGCACCGACTCGATCTACAAGTACATCACGCTGTGGGAGGAAGTCCTGCGGCTGATCCGCGGCTCCTACGTCGAGGAGGTCGGCGGCCGCGGTCTGATGGCGGGCGCTCTGGACGGAGTGACCGACGCCCTGGACCCGTTCTCGGTGTATGTGCCGGCGAGCGAGGTGGAGTCGTACCGGGCCGCGCGGGAGATCGGCCGCCGGCACAGCGGCCTGCTGGTGCTCAAGGAGCGCGGGACGGCCTACGTCGCCGCGGTGGACCGCGGCAGCCCGGCCGACCTGGCGGGCTTTGAACGGAGCGACATCGTGTCCATGATCAACGGCCGTTCGTCTCGCGAAATGCCGCTCTGGGAGGTGCGCCGGCAGTTGGCCGGCCCGGTTGGCTCGAACGTGCGGCTGGAAGTCGTTCGAAGCCGCGAGGAGGACCCGCTCGAGGTGAGCCTCGTTCTTGCCGAGTACGATCTCCTGCCGCCGGAGTTCGAGGAGGTGCGCGGCGTCGGCGTGCTCACGATCCCGAGCTTCGACGACGGTACGGCGGACCACGTCGAAGCGGCGCTCGCCGGGTACGCGGGCGACTCGCTGCTGATCGATCTGCGCGGTGTCGCCGGAGGATCGGTCGCGGATGCCTACGCGGTTGCCGGCCGCTTCGTGCAGGGTGAACTGGGCGGCCTCGTCGACCGCGAGGACCGCGAGCTCCTGAGCTTCGACGGCGCCGGCGGCCTCTATGCGGGCGATATCGCGGTACTGGTCGACCGGAGTTCCCAGGGAGCCGCCGAAGTCCTGACCGCCGTGCTCGGGAAGGGGAGAGGCGCCGAGCTCTACGGTGAACCGACCTTCGGTTACGCGGGCGAGGTCGAGCAGATCGAGCTGCCGAACGGCGGAGGCGTGCTGGAGTTGACCTCGGCCTTCTACACCGACCCGGACGGCGAGCGGCTCAACAGCAGGATCCGCATCGAGCGGGAGCAACGCCTCGGCGCTCTCTTCTTCGCCGAGCCGGAAGATGGGTCGGATCCGGTGCTCCAGGGCGCGATCGACAAGATCCTGGAACCTCCGGCGGAGTCGGCGAACCTGTAGTCAGTAGCCGCGGTCACTCCTCCCCCCGCTTGGCGCGCTCCCACAGCCGTTCCATCCGCTCCATCCGGTTGCCGGCCGGCTCGGCGCGGACTCCCGATTCGAGTTCCGCTTCCACCACCGCGAAGCGGCGACGGAACTTCCGGTTCGCCGCCGCGAGGGCGCGCTCCGGATCCACCTGGAGATGTCGGGCCAGATTGGCCACGGCGAAGAGGACGTCGCCCAGCTCTTCCTCGACCTTCGTCGGCGGCTCCGACCCGTCCGCCGGCTCGCCCGCAGCGATCTCCCGGTCCAGTTCCTCGAGCTCCTCGGACACCTTGGCGCGCACGGCCGCTGCCGCGTCCCAGTCGAAGCCGATGCCGGCCGCCTTCTGACCGAGGCGATAGGCACCGACCAGCGCCGGTAGCGATGCCGGTACGCCGTCCAGAACGGAACGTCCGGCCCGATTGCGCTTGCGTTGCTCCCAGAGGGACGCGACCTCGGCCGCGGATGCGGCCTTCTCGTCGCCGAACACGTGCGGGTGGCGGGCGACCATCTTCTCGATCACCGTTCGAATGGCGTCGCCGACCGGGACGTCCGAGAGCTCGGCGCTGGCGAGCCGGGCGACGTACACCGCCTCGAAGAGCAGATCGCCCAGCTCCTCGTTGATCGCCACCGGGTCGCGTTCGTCGATCGCGGCGGCCAGTTCGTGCGCCTCTTCGATCAGGTAGGCGCGCAGATCCCGAAGGGACAGCTCGCGATCCCAGGGACAATCCCGGCGCAGCCGGTCGATCAGGGTGCCGATCGGAGCCAGTGAGGAGGGGTCCCGGGGAGCTCCCTCGGCTCTGTTACGATCGCTCATTCTTCGGTGGGGGTCGGATGTGAAGGTCACCGACAGGAGGATGTTCACGGACGACGGCGAGCTGCGCGAAGAGTACCGCTTTCTCGAGCAGCAGAAGGGCGCGAAAGGCGCCGAGAGCCCGGCGTCGGAGGCACCGGACCCCGCCCCGCGGGAAGCCTCGGGCGTGGACGGAGGCGAACCGTCCATGGGCGGCCCGGGCGCGAGACCCTCCGAGGCGGGCGCGGGGCCATCGCCGGCGGCCGGTCCCGGTCCCGGCTTCATGGATCTGGTGGCCATGCTCGCCGAGCCGATCGCCTTCCTGCTCGGCGATGCGCAGCTTCCGGATGGCCAGAGCGCTGAGGATCTGCCGCGGGCTCGCATGCACATCGACCTGCTGGGGGTGCTCCAGGAGAAGACCCGGGGGAACGCGAGCGCTCAGGAGACGGCGTTGCTCGAGGACCTGCTCGCCCAGCTCCGGATGCGCTACGTCGAGAAGACCCGTAGCTGACCCGGCAGGCAGGGTCGGCGGCGCTGGTCCATCCTGGGACGCCGCCATCCGGGTGGCGCACTGGCTTGGCTCATGTATATGAGCGTAGTGCTGTCAGATATAGGCTGTGCAGGACTTGACATCATGTCGCTTAGGTCTTAGGATGCTCGGCGCGTTGGGGCTTTGGCCCCGGCAGCAAGACCTAGAGGTAAGAAAACAACCGTTCGCGCCGGTTGGCGCGGGCGATCGGGAGACGAGGACTTGAGCAAGATCATAGGCATTGACCTGGGGACGACGAACAGCGTCGTCGCCCTGATGGAGGGTTCGGATCCGAAGGTGGTTCCGAACTCGGAGGGAAGCCGGACCACGCCGTCGATTGTCGCGTTCACCGACAAGGGCGAGCGGCTGGTCGGGCAGGTCGCGAAGCGGCAGGCGGTGACGAATCCGCAGAACACGATCTTCTCGATCAAGCGGTTCATGGGCCGGCGCCTGGGCGAGGTTTCGGGGGAGCAGAAGATGGTTCCCTACTCGGTCACGAGCTCGGGCGACGACGTTGTGATCGAGGCCGCGGGCAAGAGCTACACCCCGCCGCAGATCTCGGCCATGGTGCTGCAGAAGCTGAAGCAGGCGGCGGAGGACTACCTGGGCGGTCCGGTCGACCGGGCGGTGATCACCGTGCCGGCCTACTTCAACGACGCCCAGCGTCAGGCGACGCGCGATGCCGGCCAGATCGCCGGTCTCACCGTGGAACGGCTGGTCAACGAGCCGACCGCGGCGGCGCTCGCCTACGGCCTGGACAAGGAGGGCGACCGCACGATC
>WTGL01000211.1:41178-55439 GCA_011523565.1 Acidobacteriota bacterium | reverse complement strand
GAGACGGAGATCAACCTCCCCTTCGTGACTGCCGACGCCTCGGGTCCGAAGCACCTGAACGTCAAGTTGTCCCGGAGCAAGCTGGAGCAGCTGGTCGAAGACCTGGTGGGGAGCACGCTCGGCCCGTGCCGGCAGGCTCTGAAGGATGCCGGTCTCGAGACCAGCGATATCGAGGAAGTCGTCATGGTCGGCGGCCAGACCCGGATGCCCGCGGTGCAGAACGCGGTCAAGGAGTTCTTTGGCCGTGAGCCGCACAGGGGAGTGAATCCGGACGAGGTCGTCGCGATCGGCGCCGCGATTCAGGGCGGCGTGCTGGCGGGAGACGTCACGGATGTCCTGCTGCTGGACGTCACGCCCCTGTCGCTCGGCATCGAGACGCTGGGCGGCGTGTTCACGAAGCTGATCGATCGCAACACGACGATCCCCACGCGCAAGAGCGAGACGTTCTCCACCGCCGGCGACAACCAGACCTCGGTGGAGGTCCACGTGTTGCAGGGCGAACGCGAGATGGCGGGTCACAACCGGACGCTCGGCCGGTTCCACCTGGTGGGGATCCCGCCGGCGCCCCGGGGCCTGCCGCAGATCGAGGTCACCTTCGACATCGACGCGAACGGCATCGTGAACGTCTCGGCCAGGGACAAGGGCACGGGCAAGGAGCAGAAGATCACGATTACCGGTTCCGGCGGAATCGACAAGAACGAGATCGAGCGCATGGTGGAGGACGCGAAGGCGCACAGCGAAGAGGACAAGCAGCGCCGGGAGGTCATCGATGCCCGCAACCAGCTCGACTCGCTCGTCTACGGCACCGAGAAGAACCTCGCCGAGCACAAGGACAAGCTGTCCGAGACCGATGCCGGCGAGATCGAGTCGGCGATCGAGGAAGCGAAGAAGGCCATGGAGGCGGAGGATGCGGCGGCGATGGCCAGCGCGTCGGCCGGCCTGACCCAGGCCTCGCACAAGCTGGCCCAGGTGATCTACGAGCAGACGAGCTCGGAGGCGCCGCCGGCGGGTGCTCCCGGAGCGGGCGCCGGTCCGGAAGGTCCGGCCTCCGGGGGCGACGAGGATGTGATCGACGCCGACTTCGTCGACGTGGACGACACCTCCGGGGACGACAAGGCAGACTAGGGGTTGCCATGGCTCAGCCGCGGTCCTCACGGAAGCGCCGCCCCCTGTCCCGCCGCCGGCGGGTGGGGGGCGGTCGCTACGTGATGATCAGCAAGGTGGCGGAGCGCTACGACATCCATCCGCAGACCCTGCGCCTCTACGAACGGGAGGGACTGCTCCAGCCGCAACGAAGCGACGGCAACACCCGTCTCTACGACGAGGACTCCCTCCACCGGCTGGAGTCGATCCTGACGCTGACCCGCGACATGGGCGTCAACCTCGCGGGCGTCGAGGTCGTTCTGGCCCTGCAGGAGCGGCTGGCCCGGCTGGAGGAAGAGCGGAACCGTCTGCTCGAGATGGTGGAGCGCGAGGTGTCTGACCGGCGCCGCGGAGTGCGGCGGCGGCATGCCCTGGTCTGGGTGCGAAGCGGCGCCCTGGTGAAGGTCGAGGAAGAGGATTGAGCGAGGCCGCTTGCGAGTTCTGCCGGGACCGTGGCTGGATCGTCGATCTGGTCACGAATCGGGCGCGTCGTTGCAGTTGCCACTCGGCGCGGGTTCGCAGCTGGCGGCTCGACGAACTCGGGATCCCGCCCAAGTACCAGGGTTGCCGGCTCAGCAACTTCCGCCTCGCCGGCGACGCGAACGATCAACTGCGTGCTGCCCGCCACGGCTGCGAGCTCTACATCGAGGAGTTCCTCGAGTTCGACGGATCCCTACGTGAGTCGGGTCTGGTCCTGGTCGGCCCGAGCGGCCGCGGCAAGACGCACTTGGCGGTGTCGGTGCTGATCGAGCTCGTGGACCAGTACGGTGTACGGGGCCGCTTCGTCGACTTCACGAAGCTGGTCGCGGACATCCAGTCCACATTCCAGCCAGACAGTGACCTGAGCCAGGCCGATCTGCTGCGGCCGCTCCAGGAGGCGGATGTGGTCGTCGTCGATGAACTCGGTGCCAGACGGCCGACGCCCTTCGTCCTGGACACTCTCTACCTCCTGATCAACGGCCGCTACATGGCCAAACGGCCGACCCTCTTCACCAGCAACTACGACCTGACGGCTGAAGGCGAGGACGACGTAACTGCCGGCCAGACGCTTGCCGACCGCGTTTCGGCCAGCCTGGTCAGCCGCCTGCACCATATGGCGAAGCCGATCCGCATCAACGACGACGTCGGTGACTACCGGCACGACGTCCAGGCCCACCAGCACCGGTAGAACGCTGGCGGAAAGGGGCGCGGTTTCGCCTATTTCCAATAACGTATGGAAGAGGCGGAATGACGAAGCGGAAGTCAGAGCACGTCGGTCGGTGGGCGATCGGCGCCGGCGTGGGTGTGGCGACCTGCCTGCTCGTTGCCGCGGCGTGGCCGGCGCCGGCCCCGGGTCCGAGTCCGGTTCCCGGGTCGATCGTGCTGCCGGCGGAGGTGAGGGTCGGCCTCGCCACCGACCTGGAGCGGGTCGAGGTCGTTTGCTGTGAAGGTCCCTCCTGGCTGGTGGCCGAGGACGGCGAGAAGATCGAAGTGGATGGCCGCTTCGACGTGCGGCCGGCGCCGGGGAAGGCGAGTCCGGGAGTTCATCGACTCCAAGTGGCGGCTCTGCGGGACCGTTGGCAGGCGGTGCGGCTCGCCGTGGGGCTGGCCGAGCTGCTCGACGAGGATGCGGACTCCGTCCTCGACGCCGGCACCGGGCTGTATCGCGTGCGTGTAGGGCGTTACGGAAGCCGGGAGGAGGCGGAGGAGGCCCGCGGCCGACTCCGCGTCGAAGGGTTCGACGACATCTGGATCACTGTCGAGGGCGCGGTGCTGGACGACCCCGGCTTCGTCGTCGACGGTATCGGCTGGATTGCCGGCAGGCGGCTCCGGCTCGAGTCGGCCGGGGACGTGGTCCGCATTCTCGGCCGCCGCTACCGGGGAGCGTTGGAACTGTTCGTGAACGAACGGGCCGGCCTGAACCTGGTGAACGCCGCCCCGCTCGAGGACTACGTGCGTGGCGTGGTGCCGGGCGAGTTGGGTCCGGACCTGTACCCCGAGTTCGAGGCGACCAAGGCCCAGGCGGTCGCGGTGCGGACGTACGCGGTGCGGCATCGGGGCGAGTTCATGGGTGAGGGCTACGACATCTGCGCTACGCCCCTCTGCCAGGTCTATGGCGGGCTCGAGGCGGAGCATCCGCGCTCGGACGAGGCGGTGGCGGCGACGCGGGGAGAGATCCTGGTCCGGTCGGGCGAGCCGCTCGAGGCCCTGTTCACGGCGAGTTGCGGCGGCAGCACGGAACTCATGCGCAACGTCTTTCCGCGTCTGTCCGGAGAGGGTCCGACCGGCGCCGCGTGCGTCGAAGGCGGCGTCGTGCGACTGGCCGGAGATGCCGGCGGTACGCCGGAGCGGCACCTGCTGAAGGCGCTCGGCATCGCCGGAGTCCGGGCGCGCCGGCGGAGCGAGCGTCTGGCCCGGGCCCTTTCCGGAGGCGCGCTTCAGGTCGTGGCCGGGAATCTCGGGGGGATGGACGGCAGCTGGCTGCGACTGCGCCAGCGTGGCGTGCGGCGATTGCTGCCCCTGGCGCCCGAGGCCGAACTGATGACCGCCACAGCGGCGTCCGGCGCGAAGGCGACGGACCTGGGCGCTCCGGTCGATGCGGTCGACATGGCGCCCGGGGATCGCGTTCGCGCCTATCTCGCCCGTGGCCGTGCGGTCCTCGTGGTGCACGAAACGCCCTCCCTGGGAGGCCAGCCGGCTGCCGTGCCCTGGTCGGTCTGGCGGTCTCACGGCAAGCTGAGGGAGCTGGTGGAGCGGCGCTTTCCCGGCCTGGGCCTGGTTTCGTTGCGGGTGCTCGAGCGGGGCGTCTCGGGCCGGATCGCGAGGCTCGACCTGATCGGCGAGCAGCGCTCGGTCGAAGTCCGCGGCCTGGCCATCCGCTGGCTGCTTGACGTACCGGAGAATCTCGTCCGGATGACCGCCGAAACCGGCGCCGGCGGCGTCGCCGGCTGGCGGTTCGACGGCAACGGGCGCGGACACGGCGTCGGCATGTGCCAGATCGGTGCCTACCTGATGGCCCAGCGCGGTCTGGGCTACCGCGAGATTCTCTGGCACTACTACGGCGCCGTCGACATCGGCAGTTTCGGGTCGTGACCGCGGACCGCGCACCGGAGGCCTGGCTGGACGGACCGCAGCCCTGGCGTCAGACGCGGCGTCTCGCCCGCGCCCTGACGGCGGTCGAGGGTGGGGCCGAGGCCGCCTGGGCGAGGGCCGCGTTCCGGCGAGCCGGCCGGGCGATGACGGTCGGTTTGACCGGTCCGCCCGGAGTTGGCAAAAGCACCCTGACCGCGGCCCTGGCCCGGGAGCTCCGCAAGCGAGGCGAACCCGTGGCGGTCCTGGCGTTCGATCCCACCAGCCCGCTGACCGGCGGCGCGGTGCTCGGCGACCGGGTTCGGATGTCCGACCTGGAGACGGATCCGGGCGTCTTCATCCGATCGATGGCCTCGCGCGGCGCGTCCGGCGGCCTGGCGCGAGCGGCCGCCGCCGCCGCCGATCTGCTCGACGCCGCGGGTTTCCGCTGGATCCTCGTCGAAACCGTCGGCGCGGGGCAGACGCAGACCCTGATCCGCCGCAACGCGGACCTCGTGGTGCTGGTTGTGGCGCCCGGTCTGGGCGACGGCGTTCAGGCGATCAAGAGCGGCACGATGGAGATCGCTGACGTCTTCGTCGTCAACAAGAGCGACCTGCCCGGGGCCGGCGCCGCGCGGCTAGCGATCGAGGACGCGGCCTCACCGGAGCCCGGCGGCGCGGGCGAGCCGCGACCGGTGGTGTCGACGGTCGCGACGGCAGGTGAAGGGGCGGCGGACCTCCTCGAGGCGATCTCCGGCTGCTTCGATGGACTGGATGCCGGCGGCGAGATCGCCGCCCGACGGGCGGCCCGTTTCCGCCGGCGGGTGCTCGACCTGTACCGGGCCGAGGTGCTGCGGCTGGCGATGGATGCGGTCGAGTCCGGCCGTCTCGTCCCGGAAGCCGGCGATGGGAAGCGGGAGAGGGCTCTTTACGGGGCGCCGGAATCGCAGCAGAATCGGGCGCCCGGAAACGGCGGACCGGTGGATCCGTATGAGCTTGCGGACCGGCTGGTCGCCGAGTTCGTCGGTGGATTCCGACGAGACGGAGGAACCGCTCATGATCACCGCCCTGGACCACATCGCGATCGCCGTGCCGTCGATTGAAGAGGCCAGGACGTTCTACGAGAACCTGGGTCTGGCGGTCTCCGCGATCGAGGAGGTCGAACACGAGGGCGTCCGCGTCGCGATGATCCCTTGCGGCGGCAGCCGGATCGAACTGCTGGAGCCGCTGTCCGGCGATTCGCCGGTCGCCCGGTTTCTGGAGCGCCGGGGTCCGGGAATCCATCACCTCTGCCTGAAGAGCGACGACATCGACGCGGACGACACGCGCCTGCGCGGGGACGGCGTGGAGCTCCTGCGCGAGCGGCCGGGGCCGGGTGCCGAGGGCGCGACCGTGCAGTTCGTTCATCCGAAGAGCGCCGGCGGCGTGCTGGTCGAACTCTCCGAGCCGGCGGAGTCACGGCCGTGAGCTGGTCGCTTCCCTGGTCGGTATGGGCCGCGGGCGTCGGCCCGTCGCACGCTTCTGGGCCGGCGTCGTGAGCGGACGCCTGATTCTCGAGGACGGCTCCGTCTTCCACGGGGAGGCCCTGGTCGAAGGCAGCCGCTTCGCGGAGATCGTCTTCAACACCTCCATGACGGGCTACCAGGAGATCCTGACCGACCCCTCGTACCGCGGGCAGATCGTCATCATGACCCAACCCCACATCGGCAACTACGGCGCCTACGACGGCGCCGAGGAGTCGCACCGGGTCTGGGTCGAGGGATTCGTCGCCCGCGAGTTCACCGGCCGCCGCTCCGGTCTGGGGGATGTGGACCTGGGCGCCTATCTGGAGACGAACGGCGTTCCGACCCTGGCGGGCATCGACACCCGTGCGGCCGTGCGGCGGCTGCGCGAGTTCGGCGCCATGCGCGGCATGATCACCAGCTGCGACCGTCCCGATGAGGAGCTGATCGAGCAGGTGCGCCAGCAGCCGACGATGGAGGGGCGGGCTCTCGTCGACGAGGTCACGTGCGAGTCTCCGTACGACATCGAGCCGGAGGGCGGGGAGAAGGTCCGGCTGGCGGTCTACGACTTCGGCGTCAAACAGAACATCCTGCGCTCCCTGGTCCGGCACGGCGCCCGGGTGACGGTGCTGCCGGCGCGCACGCCGGCAACCGAATGTCTGGCCCTGGGCGTTGACGGCGTGGTGCTGTCGAACGGCCCGGGGGATCCCGAGCCGCTCCACGAGATCGTCCGCGAGGTGCGCGAACTGGTCGAGGCCAGGGTGCCCACCTTCGGTATCTGCCTCGGGCATCAACTGCTCGGTCTGGCTCTGGGCGGCAAGACGTTCAAGCTGAAGTTCGGCCACCGCGGCGGCAACCAGCCGGTGCGTGACGAGGAGACCGGCCAGGTCTCGATCACCAGCCAGAACCACGGCTTCGCGCTGAGCGCGGACAGCCTTCCCGAGGACTGCAAGGTGGCGGCGGTCAATCTGAACGACGGCACGGTCGAGGCGTTCAAAGCCGTCGGACGACCGATCTTCTCGGTCCAGTACCACCCGGAAGCGGCGCCGGGGCCGCACGATGCGGCGCGGCTGTTCGGGGAGTTCCTGGACGTCTGCGTCCAGGAGGCCGGGCCGCGGAACGAAGCCTTGTGAGTTCAGGGGCGGGCGGCGGTGGTGTGGTCTGGTGGATCGCCGCGCGCTACCTGTTCGGCACGCGCAGCCGGCTCCTGAGCGGGACGGCGCGCTCCGCCCTCGGCTCGACGGCCCTGGGGGTGGCTTCCATGGTCATCTCCATGGCGCTGATGAGCGGCTACAGCGACAGCGTCCGGAGCCGGCTCCTCGAGGCGGGTCCGCTCCTCGTCCAGCCGCTCGGCGATGCGGCTCTGGACCCGGTGGCCGCGGACCGGCTCGCCGAACGTCTGCGGACCGTGCCGGGCACCCGAACGGTGGCCGTGACCGTGGCTGGTCAGGGTCTGCTTTCCGGCGGCGGCAATCGGGCGGGCGTCGACATCGTCACGCGCGGTGTCCTGCCCGGAGCCTCGTCCTTCGGCGCCAGCGAGGAACAGCTCGCGCGCGACGATGCCGGGACCGATGCGATCGTCGTCGGCCGTGAACTGCAGCGCGCGCTGAGCGTGTCGGAGGGTGACCGGGTGAGCCTGACGGCGATCCTGCCCCCGGCTTCTTCCGGTCCCCAGTTCGCGTTCCGCACCCTTCGGATCGCCGGCGCCTTCGAGACCGGCTTCTCCGAGTACGACCGCAGTTACGCCGTCGTCCACCGCGAGACGGCAGTCGCTCTCGGTGGAGGCCAGGTGGTCATCGAGGTGGCTACGGCGCCCGGTGCCTCGGTGTCCGCCGTGCAGGAGAGGATCGAGGAACTCGTGGGCGCGGAGGCGCTGGTGACCGACTGGCGCCTCAGCAACCGCGGCATCTTCGCCGCCTTCCGGCTGCAGAAGTGGGGCCTGTTCCTGATTCTGGGCCTGATCGTCCTCGTGTCGACGTTCAACATCGCGTCGGCGCTGGTCGTCCTGGTCCGGGAGCGGGGCAGGGACACCGCGGTGCTCGCCGCCCTGGGTCTCGGACCCCGGCGCGTGCGGCGGGTGTTCCTGCTCGGCGGGATGAGCCTGGGTGTCGTGGGAACGGCTCTCGGTCTCGGTCTCGGTTCCCTGATCAGCGTGATCATCACCCGCTACGAACTCGTGCGGTTCGATCCGGGCGTTGCGGAGATCTACTTCATCAGCAGCGTTCCCTTCGACGTGCGGACCCTGGATCTGCTGGCGGTGGCCGGCTTCAGCCTGCTGGTGACGGCGCTCGCCTGCTGGTGGCCGGCGAGGCTGGGAGCGGCGGTCGAGCCGGCGCGCGCCCTGCGCTGGGAATAGGCGCAGCGAACCGGGCCGCCGGTCAGCAAGCTCAAATTGGAAGGAGGGGTTGCTGAAAGCAACCCCTCTCTGGTGAATCGCGCGTCGGATGGCCGTGGCCAGCCGACCCGGAGGTCTGAAGGTTTGAGGCAGGTCCGGACGATGTCCGGGTGGTGGGTTGCAGTTCCGCTGGCCGCGGACGCGGTCCAGTCGCAACCCGGTGGGTGACGACACGGGAGCCGGGGCCCAAAGTCAATTGACACTGCGCCGGCGACTCGGTGCCGCCTCTATGAGAACTATACGGTACTCGAGGCCAAAGTGTTTACTCCGAGGGTGAGATTCCCACGAATTCCACGCCCACGGTTGCAGATACACTCCGCGCGCTCATGGCGAGGCGGACGGACATCGAATCGATCCTGATCTTCGGTTCCGGGCCGATCGTCATCGGCCAGGCGTGCGAGTTCGACTACTCCGGCACCCAGGCCTGCCGGGTCCTGCGCCGCGAGGTCATCCTGGTCAACTCGAATCCGGCGACGATCATGACGGACCCGGAGTTCGCGGACGCGACCTACGTCGAGCCCCTGGTGCCCGAGGTCGTGGAACGGATCATCGAGCGGGAGCGGCCGGATGCGCTGCTGCCGACGGTCGGCGGACAGACCGGGATCAACCTGACGCTGGCGCTGTCCGAGTCGGGGTTTCTCAAGACCTCCGGCATGAAGCTCCTCGGAGCGGGGATCAAAGCTCTGCGCCTGGGCGAGGATCGCCAGCTCTTCAAGAGGGCCATGGTGAAGGCCGGGCTCGAAGTGCCGGAGAGCGGTACCGCGAAGACGCTTACGGAGGCGCGGGAGATCATCGAGCGCCTGGGCTTCCCGGTCATCGTGCGGCCCAGCTTCACCCTGGGCGGCGAGGGCGGCGGCGTGGTCTTCAACCGCGACGAGATCGACGACGTGATCTCGCGCGCCCTGCAGGCGAGTCCGGTTTCGCTCATCCTGCTCGAACAGTCGGTTCTGGGCTGGAAGGAGTTCGAGCTGGAAGTGATGCGCGACGTGGCGGACAACGCGATCGTCGTCTGCTCGGTCGAGAACGTCGATCCGATGGGCGTGCACACCGGCGACTCGATCACGGTGGCGCCGCAACAGACCCTGTCCGATCCCGAATACCAGGACATGCGCGACGACGCCTTCACCGTGATCCGCACAGTGGGCGTAGCGACCGGAGGCTCGAACATCCAGTTCGCGGTGGAGCCCGGGACCGGACGGCGCGTGGTCATCGAGATGAACCCGCGGGTGTCCCGGAGTTCAGCCCTGGCCTCCAAGGCGACCGGTTTCCCGATCGCCAAGATTGCGGCTCAGCTCGCCGTCGGGTACACCCTGGACGAGATCGCCAACGACATCACCGGCAAGACCTTCGCCGCCTTCGAGCCGACGCTGGACTACACCGTGGTCAAGATCCCGCGCTGGGCGTTCGAGAAGTTCGAGCGCGCCGACGGCACCCTGGGCACGTCGATGAAGTCGGTTGGCGAGGTGATGGCGATCGGCGGCAACTTCCGCGAGGCGCTGATGAAGGGCCTCTCGGGCCTGGAGCTGGAAGCCGCGTGGCCGCAGCAGGAGGAGCTGGTCAGCGATCCGGTCAGTCTGCGGCGGCGGCTCAGCACGCCGAACTGGCAGCGGCTCTTCGCCGTCTTCGCGGCGCTCCGCCAGGGCTGGACGGTCGAAGAGGTCGCCGGCGCCTCCAGCATCGATCCCTGGTTCCTGCGCGAGATCGAATCGGTCGTGGAGTGCGAGGCGGAACTGGCCTGCTGGGATCTCGATTCGGTGCCCGATCCGCTCCTGCGCCGCGCCCGTCTGAACGGCCTCGGCGACCAGCGCCTCGCGTCGCTGCTCGGCAGCGAGGAGGACATGGTGTCGCGGGAGATCACGAGACGGAACCTGGACCGGGTGTTCAAGCGGGTCGACACGTGTGCCGCGGAGTTCTCGGCGATCACGCCGTATCTGTACTCGACACCCGGCGTCGAGGACGAGGCCCTGCCGACCGACCGCAGGAAGGTGATGATCCTCGGCTCGGGGCCGAACCGGATCGGACAGGGAATCGAGTTCGACTACTGCTGCGTTCACGCCACCTTCGCACTGCGGCGGGCCGGTTTCGAGACGATCATGGTCAACTGCAATCCCGAGACCGTCTCGACCGATTACGACACCTCGGACCGGCTGTACTTCGAGCCGCTGACGCTCGAGCACGTGATGGCGATCTATCGCCGCGAGCAGCCGCTCGGCGTGATCGTCCAGCTCGGGGGCCAGACGCCGCTCAAGCTGGCGCGCAGCCTGGAGGCGGCGGGCGTGAACATCCTGGGGACGTCGCCGGAGGCGATCGACCTGGCGGAGGATCGCCGGCGCTTCGGCGACCTGCTCGCGGAAGAGCAGATCCTGTTGCCGGCGAACGGCTCCGCCGTGTCCCTTGCGGAGGCCTGCAGCGTGGCGGACGAGATCGGCTACCCGGTGGTCGTCCGGCCGAGTTACGTGCTCGGCGGTCGCGCGATGTCCATCTGCTATGACCAGCCGACGCTCTTGAACTACATGCGCCGCGCCGCGGACGTCTCGCCCGGCCGGCCGGTGCTTCTCGATCGCTTCCTCGAGGACGCCTTCGAGGTCGACGTCGACCTGGTTTCGGACGGCAGGCGCGCGGTGGTCTGCGGCATCATGCAGCACATCGAGGAGGCGGGCATCCACTCCGGCGACTCGGCGGCGGTGCTGCCGCCCTACCGGGTGAGCGAACCCGACCTCGATCGGATGCGCGACATCGCGGTGCGGCTCGCGCTGCGGCTCGGCGTGGTCGGTCTGATGAACGTGCAGTTCGCGATCTATGGCGGCGAGGTGTACGTGCTGGAGGTGAATCCCCGGGCGTCCCGAACGGTGCCCTTCATCGCCAAGGCGGTCGGTCTTCCCCTGGTGCAGATCGCGACCCGCGTGATGGTGGGCGAGACACTCGACGAGATCGGTCTCGTCTCCGAGCCGCCGGTCGACCGCTTCTTCGTCAAGGCGCCGGTCTTCCCCTTCGACCGCTTCCACGGCGTCGACCCGGTGCTCGGACCGGAAATGAAATCGACCGGCGAGGTGATGGGCGTCGGGCGTTCGTTCGGCAGCGCCTTCGCCAAGGCCTGGCTGGGCGCCGGTCATGCGCTCCCCGACAGCGGAGCGGCGTTCCTCTCGGTCAACGACCGGGACAAGAGGGCGCTGCTCAGGGTGGCGGAGCGGCTGCGGGATCTCGGTTTCGAACTGCTGTGCACCGCCGGCACCGCCGCTTACCTGAGCAGCCGGGGCATCGTGACGCGGCGCGTGAACAAGGTGGCCGAAGGGCGGCCGCACGTGGTGGACTACCTGATCAACGGCGAGGTCGGCCTGATCGTGAACACCCCCCTGGGCGGCGAGTCGTACCAGGACGACATGGAGATCCGAACCACGGCGCTGAAGTTCGACATCCCCTGCGTCACGACGATCTCCGGGGCGATGGCGGCCGTCGATGCGATCGAGGCGCTGCGCGACAGTCTGCTGCAGGTGACGAGCCTGCAGGATCTGGAAGCCCCGGTCCTGGCGGGCTAGCTGGCGCCGCGGCGAATGCGCCCGATCTCCCGTTCGAGCCGCCCGGCGAGACGTCGCTTCTCGGCGCGGAAGTTCTCTTCTTCCTGGACCCGCTTGGCTGGATCGGTGGACAGGTTCTTCTGGTGGAGGATCTCGAGCTCGGCGAGCTTCGCCCGGTGGCGGCTCCGCTCGTCCTCGATGCGCCGGCGCTGTTCCTCGTCCAGCGCGTCCTGCCGGGGCGCGGCGATGCCGCTGCTCTCGATCTTCTCGAGCGCCCTCTCGTAGGCCGACTTCACCGCTCGTACTCGCCCCAGACCGCCCTCAGGCGGTCGGAGATTTCACCCAGCGTGGCGCGCTGCCGGACGCAGTTCAGGATCCGCGGCAGCAGGTTGCCCTCCCCGCCGGCCGCCAGCTCCAGGCCGTCGAGGGCCGCCGTGGCGGCCGCCCCGTCCCGCTCCTCGCGCACCCGGCGCACGCGCTCGACCTGTCGCGCCTCGGCTTCGGCGTCGACCGCGAGGAACTGGGCGTCCCCGGACTCTTCCTGGGTGTAGGCGTTGACGCCGACGATCACGGTGCCCTTCGCTTCGACGGCCAACTGGTGGCGGTAGGCGGCGCCCGAGATCTCGTTCTGCTGGTAGCCCTCCTCGATCGCCTGCGCGGCGCCGCCGAGTGCCTCGATCTGCTCGATCATCCGCCGCGCCTTGCGGGCGAGTTCCGCGGTCAGCGCTTCGACGGCCCACGAACCGCCGAGCGGGTCGGCGACATCGGCGACGCCGGTCTCGTGGGCGACGATCTGCTGGCTGCGGAGCGCCACTCGCGCCGAGGTCTCGGTGGGAAGGCCCAGGGCCTCGTCCGCGCCGTTCGTGTGCAGCGACTGGGTGCCTCCGCAGACGGCCGCCAGCGCCTGGATCGCGACCCGGGCGACGTTGTTCTCGGGCTGCTGCGCGGTGAGCGTGGAACCGCCGGTCTGGGTGTGGAAGCGGAGCCAGCAGGAACGTTCGTTCTTCGGCCGGTAGCGCTCGCGGACCAGTTCGGCCCAGAGCCTTCGGGCGGCGCGGAACTTCGCGACCTCCTCGAGGAAGTTGTTGTGGGCATTGAAGAAGAAGGACAGCCGCGGGGCGAAGCTGTCGATGTCGAGGCCGCGTTCCAGCACCAGGTCGACGTAGCAGAGCGCGTTGGCCAGCGTGAAGGCGATCTCCTGGGCAGCGGTCGAACCGGCTTCGCGGATGTGGTAGCCGGAAATCGAGATCGGGTTCCACCTCGGCGCGTGCTCGGAGCAGAACGCGATCAGGTCCGTGACCAGACGCAGGGAGTGTTTCGGCGGGTAGATGTGGGTCCCGCGGGCGATGTACTCCTTGAGGATGTCGTTCTGGACCGTTCCTCCGATCGCCGACCAGGGAACCCCCTGCTCGTCCGCCACCGTCAGGTACATGGACAGCAGGATCGAGGCCGTCGAGTTGATCGTCATCGAGGTCGTGACCCGGTCCAGCGGGATCCCGTCGAACAGGGTCCTCATGTCGTCGATGCTGTCGATCGCGACGCCGACCCGTCCCACCTCGCCGCGTGCGGGCGCGGCATCCGAGTCGTAGCCGATCTGGGTGGGCAGGTCGAAGGCGACGGAGAGGCCGGTCGTCCCCTGGTCGAGCAGGTAGCGGTAACGGCGGTTCGATTCGGTGGCGCTGGCGTAGCCGGCGTACTGGCGCATCGTCCACAGCCGCTTGCGGTACATGTCGCGGTAGAGGCCCCGGGTGAAGGGGAACGATCCCGGCGGCGCCGTGCCGGCGCCTTCCCCGACGTCCTCGGGCGCGAAGAAGGACGGCAGATCGATGTCCGAACTCGTTGTGCGGGTGCTCACGGCAGGAGAGCTTATCGCCGCGCCTATTCCGCAGGATCTGCGGTCTCTTTCCGAACCTGGTCCGCATATATCGATAAACAGCTATGTGCGCATCGGAGTCCATATCTAGTGGCGGCCGGTGGCCTCGATGGCTACATAGTGTGGTTTCGGGCGGCGATTCTCCTTGCGCGGAGCGGCCGTTCTGGGCTACAGTTGCGCATTCACGACACAAGTGCCGACGTGAAGCGAGGTCGGTAGTCAGGGAGGAGCAGATGGCGTTCAACGGTTCAGGCGCTCGGGAGGGCGGTAACGGCAGCGCGAGAGGGGCGGGTTCAGCCAGCGGTCGGCAGGTGATGGCCGCGCCCGCTGCGGCCGGCGCCGCGCGGTCGGCGCCGGCAGCCGACCCACCGGCGCCAACCTCGAGCCCTTCCGGCCTGACGATCGAGCGCCGCTACACCGAGCCCGGCATCCACCCCTTCGACCGCGTCGAGTGGGACGTCCGCGACGCCGTGATCGCCAACGAGAAGGGCGAGTCGGTGTTCGAGCAGCACGGCGTCGAGGTGCCGAAGGCCTGGTCGCAGACGGCGACGAACGTCGTGGTGTCGAAGTACTTTCGCGGCCAGTTGGGGACGCCCGGGCGCGAGTCGAGCGTCCGGCAGTTGATCTCCCGGGTGGCCGACCGGATCGCGAACTGGGGGCGCGAGGGCGGCTACTTCTCGTCCGAGGCGGACGCCGAGTCCTTCCACGCGGAACTGACTCACATCCTCCTCCACCAGTACGCCTGCTTCAACTCGCCGGTGTGGTTCAACGTCGGGATCGAGGAG
>WTGL01000211.1:40573-41168 GCA_011523565.1 Acidobacteriota bacterium | reverse complement strand
GATGCAGTCGATCCTCGGTCTCGCCAAGACGGAGGGGATGCTGTTCAAGTTCGGTTCGGGCACCGGCAGCAACCTGTCGGCGCTTCGTTCCTCCGCCGAGACCCTGGCGGGCGGCGGAACGGCGTCGGGCCCGGTGTCCTTCATGCGCGGCTTCGACGCGTTCGCCGGCGTGATCAAGAGCGGCGGCAAGACCCGGCGCGCCGCGAAGATGGTCATTCTGGACGCCGATCACCCCGACATCGTGGAGTTCATCCGCTGCAAGGAGGTCGAGGAGCGCAAGGCCTGGGCCCTGATCGAGGCCGGCTACGACGCGGGCTTCAACGTCCCCGGCGGCGCCTACGACTCGATCTTCTACCAGAACGCGAACCACTCGGTGCGCGCCACCGACGGGTTCATGCAGGCCGTGGTGGACGACGCGGAGTGGACGACGACCGCGGTGACCGACGGCCGGCCGATGGACAACCACCGGGCCGCGGAACTGCTGCACATGATCGCCGAGTCGACCTGGGTCTGCGGCGATCCGGGGATGCAGTTCGACTCGACGATCAACCACTGGCACACCTGCCCGAACACGGACCGGATCAACGCCAGCAAC
>WTGL01000211.1:31571-40563 GCA_011523565.1 Acidobacteriota bacterium | reverse complement strand
CTACCGGCCGCTCGGCATCGGCTACGCGAATCTCGGCGCCCTGCTGATGGCGCGTGGCCTGCCCTACGACTCGGACGCCGGCCGCGACTACGCCGGCGCCATAACAGCCCTGCTGTCGGGGTCGTCCTACCTTCAGTCCGCGCGGGTCGCGGCGGTCAAGGGTCCGTTCGAGGGCTTCGAGAAGAACCGGGACGCGATGCTGGGAGTGATGCGGAACCACCGGGCCGCCCTGCGCGAGATCAACCCGGCCCACGTGCCGCTCGAGCTGCTCAACGCGGCCAAGAAGTCCTGGGACGGCGTGGTCGAACTGGGCGAAGAGAACGGCATCCGCAACAGCCAGATCTCGGTGCTGGCGCCTACGGGCACGATCGCCTTCATGATGGATTGCGACACGACCGGGGTCGAGCCCGACATCGCGCTCGTCAAGTACAAGAAGCTGGTCGGCGGCGGCATGATCAAGATCGTCAACCGCACGGTGCCGCTGGCGCTGGAGCGGCTGGGCTACGAGAAGTCGGAGGTCCAGCAGATCGTCGAGTACATCGACGAGCACGACACGATCGAGGGCGCCCCCCACCTGGCCGACGAGCACCTCTCGGTGTTCGATTGCGCCTTCAAGCCGGCGAACGGCGCCCGGTCGATTCACCATCTCGGGCACCTGCGGATGCTGGCGGCGGCGCAGCCGTTCATCTCCGGAGCGATCAGCAAGACGATCAACATGCCGGAGGAGTCGACCGTGGAGGAGATCCAGGAGGCCTACATGGAAGGCTGGAAGCTGGGTCTGAAGGCGGTGGCGATCTACCGGGACGGTTGCAAGCGGTCGCAGCCCCTTTCGACGACGAGCGACGCGGCGGCTGACGGCGACGACCTGCAGGCGGCGGTGGACGCCCGTATCGCGGCCGGAATCACCCGCCGGCGCCTGCCCGACGAGCGGCGCGCGCTGACCCACAAGTTCTCGATCAACGGCCACGAGGGCTTCGTCACCGTCGGCCTCTACGAGGATGGTCAGCCGGGCGAGATCTTCCTGCTCATGGCAAAGGAAGGATCGACGATTTCCGGCCTGATGGACTCCTTTGCCCAGGCGGTGTCGGTGGCGCTCCAGTATGGCGTGCCACTCCAGATCCTCGTCGACAAGTTCACGCACAGCCGCTTCGAGCCCTCGGGATTCACGAAGAACCCCGAGATCCCGATGGCGAAGTCGGTCATGGACTACATCTTCAGGTGGCTGGCGTCGAAGTTCCTGTCGCCCGAGGCGCAGGAAGTCGCCGGAGTGATCCACCGCGCGGACCCGCGCACGCAGAGCAGGGACGCCGGGAAGGCGAACGGCGCCGCGGCGGAAGAGACGACGGCGGCGGAGGACGGCGGCCAACTGGCCCCGGTCACGTTCCTGTTGCAGCAGGACGCCCCGTCCTGCCACGACTGCGGATCGATCATGGTGCGCAACGGCAGTTGCTACAAGTGCATGAACTGCGGCTCCACCAGCGGCTGCAGTTGAACCGCGCAGCGGTCGGTTTCGGCGGCGGCGAGCGCTGCTAAGCTGCCCGCATGACCAGACGACTGGCGATCGGACTGCTCGCGGGGCTCGCCGTGCTCGGCGCCCTGTTCGTCGTGCTTCTCGGCTTTCTGGCAAGGAACCTGGCCACCGCGCCCGAGCCTCCCGACATCGCCGGGCTCGACCCGATCCTGACGAGCTTCCAGCTCGACACGCTGGAGGGAGGAAGTCTGGGTCCGCCGGACCTGCGTGGCGATGTGGTGGTGATCGACGTCTGGGCGACCTGGTGCAAGCCATGCGACGTGCAGGCGAAGATCCTGGAGAAGCTGCACGCCGAGTACGCCGATCAGGGGGTCACGTTCCTGGCCCTGAACACGGGCGAGGATCTCGAAACGGTCCAAGAGCACGTCGACGAGAAGCCGTTCGGCTATCCGGTTCTGCTCGACCCGGAGGCGGAGGTGATGCAGACCGCGGAGTTGTACGCCCTGCCGACCCTCCTGGTGCTGAACCCGCTCGGTGAGGTTTCCTACATCTCGATCGGCATCACCGGCGCCAGCGTCGTGCGCAACGCGATCGAGGAAGCGCGCGCCGCCCTTCCCGGCTGAGGCCGGAGGCGCCGCCGCGCCCGCGTTCGAGCAGGACCGTTCGCGCCGTGATCAACATCCGCAACCTCTCGATCAAGTGCGGGCACTGCGACACGTACCAGACGCTGTGCGCGTACCGGCGGCGGGACGACTGGAACGTGTACGTCTACGAGTGCGAGAACGACGTGTGCGATCCGGAGCTGAGCCGCACGCTGGTGGAGGTCCCGGACGAACTGGACGAGTTCGCGCGCCGGGATCCGACCTGGGCCCACGGCCGGCGCCATAGCGGCGGCCACGACGAGTAGGCTGCCCTCGAAGGCAGGAAGAACGGCGATGCCGCCGATTCGCCGGAAGCCCCTCTCGGCTGAACGCCTGGAGACGCTTGCCGCTCTGGCCGGCGTTAGCCGCCTCGAGCTGAGCATCGAGAAGATCGTGCTGGGCGGTGACGGTCTGGCGCGTTGGCGCGGCCTGCCGATCTTCGTGTCGCGGACGGCGCCGGGCGATGTGGTCGTGGCGCGGATCACCGAGCGCCGGCCGAACTACGCGCGCGCCGAGATCGAGCGGGTGATCGCGGCGGGTCCGCTCCGGCGGGAAGCTCCCTGCCCGTTCTACGAGCGCTGCGGCGGCTGCCAGCTCCAGCACATCGACGACGACGCGCAGCCTGGACTCAAGGCGGCCGCCGCCCTGGAGACGCTGCGCCGGCTGGGCGGCATCGATCCGGCCCAGCTCGCCGGGTGCCGCGTCGGAGAACCGGTCACGGACCGGCAGTGGGGCTATCGCCTTCGGGCGCAGGTCCACGTCGAACAGGATTCGGACGGGTCGACCGGAGTCGGTTTCCGCCGCCGTCGCAGCCACGACCTGGTCCGTGTCGACCGTTGCCCGGTGCTGGCGCCGGCGCTCGAGGCGCGGCTGGCCGAACTGCCAGGGATGCTCGACGACGCGGCGCGGGCCGGGCGTTCGGTGCCGGGGCGTCTCAGCCTGGCCACGGAGGGCCTCCAAGAAGACGGACCGGTGGCCGCGGCGCCCCCCCTGGCCGGGCTGGCGGGCGGCGCCCTGGAAGTCGAAGTGCTTGGACGTCGCCTGACCTACGACGCGCGCACCTTCTTCCAGGCCCACGGGGGGCTGCTCGAGACCCTGGCCCGGACGGCCGTAGGTTCGTTCGCAGGGGAGACGGCGGTGGACCTCTACGCCGGCGTCGGTTTCTTCACGGTCGGTCTGGCCGACCGCTACGCCTCGGTCACGGCGGTCGAAGGCGAGTCGGTCGCGGCCCGCTACGCGCGAAACAACCTGCGCCTGAACGGCCTGCGCCACTGCCGCATCGAGCGGGCGGCGGTCGAGAGCTGGGTCGACGGCCACGCCGGCGGCGACGGCCTGGAAAAGGGACTCGACCGCGTACTGGTCGACCCGCCCCGCGTCGGCCTGTCCGGCAACGTCCGTCGGGCCCTGCTGCGCGCCGCGCCGGCCCGGCTGACCTACGTGTCCTGCGATCCGGCGACGCTGGCGCGAGACCTCGGCGAACTGACCCGCAAGTTCGACCTGGAGACGATCACCTTCTTCGACATCTTCCCGCAGACCGCCCACCTGGAGACAGTCGTCCAGTTGCGGAGGCGTTGCTGAAGCCGGGATAGCAGTTGGCGCGTCGGCCTCTACCGCCGCTCAACCGGCTTCCTCTTGATCCGCCATCGACAGGAGTGGCCATTGGGCGACCTGATGTTCGGATCTGGCCGGTGTCGATGCTAACTGGCCGGAATTGGCTACTACGTGGCCGGTTTCTTGGCGGCTCCTTGGTTAGCCTCTTGGATGTGTTCGTTGGCTGAGTCGGGCCACGACTCCACATCTTGAGTCCCGACCACTGGCGGAACACGTTCCATACGGGCGCTGTTGACCGACCATTGACTCCAGGAAAGGAGTATTGGGGTGAAGAGACTACTTCGAGGCACGTTGCTGAGCGCGCTGTTCTTCGCGTTGCTGTGGGGCGTCGGGCCCGCATTTGCCGGCGCGGGGTGCGGGGTGTGCGGCCAGTACGCTTACTGTCCTTCGGGTAGCGCCACCGCGGGCTGGCGGTGCATGTCCACCACCACCCATCACCCGGACGGGACCACGACGACGACATGCGATCAATGGCCTTCTGACCTGTGTGGTGACTGGGGATCGCCGGAGTATTGAGCGTGAGCCCCCTCAGGCTGGCTAGGAACTCCTTCCCGGGCAGGGACTGCTGTTCTGTGATTCGCCTCGCCGTTGGCGCTGTTGCGGTGACGCTCGCTCTTCCGGTTGCGGAGGCACTTCATGGGCAGCGACCCGAGACCGCGAGCGTGAGCCTCCGCGTGGAGACGTTGGGGACAGTAGATGGCGGGTTTCCCGCCGAGATCCGGGTGGACTTCCTGGAGGCCGCGACGGGGACACCCCTTGGGTCCGTTTCAGCCGAAGCCGGGGACGCTGAGGCCTTTGATCTCCGTGCCGAGGTTCCCGTGCCCGCAGTCGGCCGGTTCTGGGAAGTGGCAGCTACTGCGGATGGATGGTGGGGTCCCAGTTCCCTTGTCGGTACAGATCAAGCAGAGCTCGACCTGGTTCTGGTTCCCGCCGGTCTGGTTCGCCTCGAGTTGATCCGAGCCGAGCGGGGCATCGATCCCGCCCGCGGTGTGGCCATTGCGGGCGGGATCAGCCGCGGTTCGCAGGCCAAGGGAGCGTTTCTGGATCCAGGGATCTATCGGGGCAGATGCCGAGTTGAATCAGACCCGGAAGAGGTCACGGCAACCGTACTCTGCCCCTTTGCCCTGGGCCCTGTTGCTGCCCTGGAAGTCACGCTCGGGCCGTTCGTGCCATTCCGGCAGTCGGACGTGAGCGTTGGAGCCGACATGACGCCGATCATGGTCGAGTCGGTTCGAGGCGCCTCGGTCGCCGGGACGTTCCTGGACGATGCGGGTGGCGAAGCGAACCGCTTCGTTCTGCGGAGAGTGGACGCATCCCAGTTCTTCTCTCGTTCGTCCTGGGCGGACAGCCTCGGGTTCTTCGAGTTCGGAGGACTCCATCCCGGCGAGTACGAACTGGGCCGAATCGGCGCTAGCGAGACTTGGACGGTCTCGATTGAATCACTGCATGACGTAGTCGATCTTGGGGGTCTTCATTCGTCCGCGGAAACGCGGCTGGTCGTGTCCCTCGGAGAGCCGTTTCCCGTGGAAGCAGCGGACTTGACTCTGGAGTTGAACTCCGTGGCCCGTTCAGAGAATGGCAACGTGTACCGGCGTGGCCTTCCGCTGAAACCGACATCTCACGCTTCCGGCGAATGGACCTGGAGCGGTATTCCGGCCGGGTCCTACGAGGTTCAGGTTGGCGACCACGCGGGCAATCGTCTGGGTGGTCAGCCGATCGAGTTTCGTGGCTACGACCGCGTATTCGTCGAGTTGGACGCGATACCCCTAGCTGGGAAGATCAGGCGGGGCGATGAGCCTCTCGAAGACGTGACGATCTGGTTCGGGGGTGTCTCGGGACAGTCACAGCAGGCCCTCGGGGACAGGGACAGCTCTATCGTGAAGAGGGTCGCGATGCGCAGCACGGAAGGCGGTTCCTTCGAAGGCTGGCTTCCCCTGAGCGGGTCCAGGTGGTACGTGGAGGTCAGCCCATGGCCGGAATGCGACCCGTGCGAAGGGGGATGGGACCGCGTCGCTTCGGATCTCGATTCCGTCACGAAGGTCGGCAGCCTCGAGATTGAAGCGGGCAGCGACGGTGTCGCCCGCGTGGAAATCGAGCTTCCGGAGGGGGGCTTCGAGGGTCAGGTCTTCCGGGCGGGCCGGGCGAACGAAGCGCTAGAACGGGTTTCCGGTGCCCGCATCATTGTTGTGCCGCATGAGTCGAAGAGCGGCCCCGTGTGGCGGGCCAAGTCAAACGCTGAAGGTGAGTACCGGGTTACAGGCGTGCCTGAAGGGGTCTACAGGATTCAGGCCGCGGTGACGCTCGGAGGCCGCGAGCTCCGAGCACGTTCGGTCACGGCGACGGTAGGCGAGTCCCTGACATCGGTTGATCTGCGACTGGAGGAACAACAGCGCGTCACCGTGTCGGTTCGGTCCTTTAGTGGTGTTCCGGTCGCTAGCGCCCATGTACTGGCGAGGCCGGTTGGCGCAAGTGAAGTTGTCGGCGTGGGAGTCACGAGGCTGGACGGGATCGCTGAGTTCTGGCTGCCATCCGAGAGCCGCGCGATGGACGTTGTCGTGCGCAAGCGTGGGATGGGGATGGTCGCATGGCGGTTCGACTTGAATCAGGGTCCGATTCAGGTGGAGCTTCAGGGGCTGCGGGGCAGCCTGAGGGTGCCGTTCACGAATAGCGGATTCATCGTGTCGCCCGGTGGCGTTCAGTGGGATACGGACAGCCTTCGTGGAATCAACGGTTCATGGCATGTTCGTGTGGAAGGTGATGAGTACGTGGTGAGCGAGTTGGCTCCTGGCAGGTGGACGTACTGTCTGTCTGCTGACGCTTGCACGGCTGGCGAGGTAACGGCCTGGAGTGAGAACAGGCTATTCCGGTAGAGACAAAGAGGAGCATGTGGTTCCTCAAGCACCTGCTTTCCTGGGTGGCGTCAGAGCTGGCGATGTTCTAGACACCGTGAACGGCGTGAAAGTGCGATTCAAGAGCCACTTACGCCGGCTCGACGGGCACCCTCTTTTCGAGCCACCGCTTCCGGTACTCCGACGGACTGCAGCCCACGTGGTCATGGAAGACCCGGCGAAAGGTCCGTTCGCTGTGGAATCCCACGGAGTAGCCGAGAGCTTGCTGCGGACGCCACCGAAACGAGCTGTTTGGCATCAGCGCTCAGCGTAGCCCTCCCGTGTGAGCTTGGCGTGAGCAGACGGTACGTCTGTGTGACAGTGAGGCGATCTTGGTGAGTCTGCGACGGGAGCGCTTGCCTTTGGCGGGCTAGACGGCGTTGCCTACTCCGTCACCCACGGTGCGCCGTCGAGGTGCGCCTGGTAGTGGTTGGCCAATCCGGCCTTGCGGTGGCGGGAGGCGGCCTGGAAGTCAGGGTTCATCGTCATCTCGATGAACGCTCGGCGGGTGGGGAAGGACATGATGGCGGCGGCGTGCCAGGGCGGGTCGGACGGTCCGATCATCACCTGCTCGACCTTCGTGCTGAACGCGACTCGGCCTCCCAGACCGGCAAGGACCTGGCCAGCGGCGGCAACGTACCTGGAGAAGGCTTCCTGGCCTGAGACGTCGGCGGCCTCGGTGCCGTACTCCTCGTCGCCCGGGCCGTACCGCGCGTGTTCGTTGAACTGGAACAGGTTGAGCGCGGCGACGGGCGCGTCCGGATCGAGCGAGGCGAGGAAAGCCAGTTGGCTGTCGTCAGGGTCGAGGTTCTTCTTCTTCAAGCGCTGCTTCCTTCCTGAAGGCCGGTTGAGGAGGCGGCCGGCCAGCTACAGACTGCGCCGGTAGCTGGCGCCCTGCCCCGGAGTCTCGGTCACGGTGACCTCGACGACATCCACTCGATCTCGAAGGTGCTCCCATCGGTCCCGGAGACGCCGCCAGAGGAACCGCGCAAGCGCCTCGACCGTGACGTTGGCGACGGGTAGCAGGACGACCTCGGAGGATGGGAACTCGTAGCGCCGGGCTCCCAGCAGCGCCGTCACCGTCGTGCCCTCTTCGGCGACTTCGAGGTGCGGGCAACCTGCCGGCAGCAGGACCTTCTCATCCAGAGCGGCGCATTCAGCGCGAACGTCCCGCTTCGTGGCGGCGGCGGGTACGAGGAAGTCCAGGTCGTCGAGCTCGGAGCCGCTCAGTTCCACCGTCACGCGGTAATTGTGGCCGTGAAGCGTCTCGGCCTCACCGTCGCCGAACACGGTGAAGTGCGCGGCGGAGAACTTGAAGTCCTCCTTGCCGAGGCGAAGCGAGAAGGTGCCGGGCACGGCCCGATCGTAGCGTCCGGCCTAAGGTCCCGGCGGCGCTACCGCCAGGGGCGGCGGGGCGGTTCCCTGATCCGGCGGATCATCCGGCGACGGCGATTGTCCGGGTCGCTCGGGTCGTTGGAGAACAGCCGCATCACGTCGCCGTCACGGGCGAAACGGTACCGGCGCGACGGCTTCTTGCCGTTCAGGCCCTTGGCCGCGCCCTTGGGATACGTCCAGAGTTCGATGTGCGGGTCATCGATGTCGCGGTGCTCCTCCCACTCCGTCTTGTCGGGGTCGCCGAACAGGACATAGACCATGCCGCGATCCGTTCGACGGCCGAGCAGGCCGGATTCCGAGTAGCGCTTGTCGGCCTCGGCGGCACGCAGCTCGAACTGCCGCTTCAGCTTGCCGTCTCTTCGGCTCCAGAACTCTTCGACGAACGCTGCCGCCTCCTCGTTCGATTCGAGCAGCAGGAAGAGGGTCCGTTCCTCCTCGCCGGCGAGCTGGCCGACCGGTCCCACCAGCCAGCGCGTATAGGCGGGCCCCAGGAAAGGGTTGATCAGATCCTCCGGATGAAGCCGCTCGAGGCTGTCGGCAGCCACCGCCGCCGAGGTCGCCCCCACAAACAGGGCCAGGACCAGGGCCGCGGGGCGCCGCACCGTCAACGACCCTTCAAAAGATCCAGGAACTCCTCCCGGATCGGCCGTTCGTGGAAGATGCCCCGGAGCGCGGACGTCACGGTCATCGCGCCGGACTTCTCGACGCCACGCATCTCCACGCAGAGATGCCGGGCTTCGATCACGACCATCGCGCCACGTGGCCTGAGTTCCTCTTCGAGGAAGCTGACCACCTGCTCGGTGAGGCGCTCCTGGAGTTGCGGCCGCTTGGCGTAGAACTCGAGAATGCGCGCGAACTTGGACAGGCCCAGGATCTTGTCGCCGGGCACGTACGCCATGTGCGCGTGCCCGTAGAAGGGCACCAGGTGGTGGGAACACATGGAGTAGAACGGGATGTCCTTCTCCATCACCATGGCCCGGTAGTTC
>WTGL01000211.1:10350-31561 GCA_011523565.1 Acidobacteriota bacterium | reverse complement strand
TGACTCTCGGCTCGGTCCCCTGGTCCAGGCCCCGGAACATCTCCAGGTACATCCGGGCCACCCGCTCGTGGGTGGTGCGCAGGTTCGGCTCGTCCAGGTCGAGCCCGAGTTCGACGAGCATGTCCCGGACGCGCCTCGCAAGGCGCTCCACCCGCTGCTCGTCCGGAACCCGGATCGCGGCTTCCTGCTGTCTCTGCTCCTGGGTGGCAAGCGATTCCACCGGCTCCAGAACACGCATCGCGGCATGCTACCGTAGGCCGCTCAAGACAACCACCGAACGGGAATCCAGATGAGCCGAGTCACCATCGAATACTGCGTGATGTGAAACTACCGCCCCCGAGCCGCCGGTCTGGCGGCTCAGTTGAAGGAGCGGTTCGACCTGGACTCGGAACTCGTGGACGGCAGCGGCGGCGTGTTCGAGGTCGCCCTCGACGGCCGTCCCGTGTTCTCGAAGAAGCAGCTCGGCCGCTTCCCGAACAACGGCGAGGTCGAGACCACGGTCGCGGACCTGCTGTAGGGCCAGCCGCCTAGGCCGGTTCGCCGATCGAGTCGAAGTCGAGACGCCCTTCCTGGTCGGCTTCGGCCGGGAAGAGGAAGTCCTTCATGTGGCGGGACAGCGTCGCCTGCGCGTCGGGGTCCATGAAGTTCAGGCGCAGCTCGTTGATCACCTTGATCTCCATCGCCGTCCATTCTTCCCAGCAGCCGGCGCAGACGCGGAGGCCGATCTCCTCGCCTAGGGAACCGGGGAGCGGCGGATCGCCCAGCGCTTCGCGCTCCTCGTTGCAGCGGGCGCAGACGATCATCGGCTCTCCTCCGACGTCGCGGTGCCAGAGTCCCCGGCGGCGTCCTGCGCCTCGCGGTACCGCTTCTTGATCCCCGCCTTCTGGCGATTGCGAATCAACCAGCGCAGCAGCCTCGATTCGTTGATGCCGACCACGAGGTCGTCGAGCGCCTGGTAGATCGCGGGATCGTTGATCAGCTTCGCCGCCGTGCCGTCGCCTTCGGCGACCTGCTCGAGCGTCGAGTTCAGCCTCCCCAGGAGTTCCTCCACCTCGGTCGTCAGCGATTCGCTCAGTTCCTCGTCGTTCAGCAGCCGCGGCAGCAGCCCGTCGGCGTCCCGCAGGTCCGCGGCGATGGCGCGCAGATCGGCCGCAGCGATCTCCGTTTCGGCGAGAGTCGACTCGAAACGGGTCTTGAGTTCACCGTCGCGGAGCAGGGCCGGCGCCAGGCCGTCGCCCTCCCGCAGCAGGGCCAGGGTCTCGTCGATGTTGTCCAGGGAGGAGGCGAGCTGGTCGCCCATCTCCTCGTCGGTCAGCAGGCGGCCGAGCACGCCCTGGCCGGCCTCCACCTGGGTGGTCAGGCGATCGATCGACTCCAGCGTGTGGATCACCGTGTCGGTGATTCGCTTGTCCTCGCGGCCGGCGACGAGTTCGCCGAGCAGCCCCTCGCCGCGCTCCATGCGGGCGAGGATGGTCGACAGGGACTGCGCGGTCGAGACGACGTAGTCGACCACATCGGCGCCGCTGGCAATGAGGTCGTCGACGTCGGTGGGCAGGGCGGCGGGAATCTCCTCGCCGGGGTTGATGAGCGCCGCGTCGGGGGAGCCGGAGGTGATCTCGACGTACTTGTCGCCGAGCAACCCGAGCGTCTTGATCCGGGCCAGGGAGTCGCGGCGCAGCCGGTTGGCGTACCGGCGTTCGACGCTGATCCGCACTTCCAGCATCTCGCTGTCCGGCCGCTCGCTCAGCAGGATGCGGTCCACCTTGCCGACCGTGACGCCGTTCAACTGAACCGGGTTGTCCTCCAGCAGGCCGGCGGCGCTCGGGAACATGATGCGGTACGTGTTGCTGGCGCGGAACAGGAAACTCTGGTCGCCGATGGCAAGGATGAAGCCGGCCAGGACGATGAGCGCCGCCAGCACGGTCAGGCCCACCTTGGCTGTGTTCGAGTCACGCTGCATCGATGTCCTCCTCCGAGGGCGGTTGTCGACCTTCCAGGAACGCTCTGAGCGCCGGGTCCGTGCTTCGTTCCGCCTGCTCCCAGGTACCGATGAAGCAGAAGCGGCCTCCGTCCAGGAGAGCGACGCGGTCGCCCACTTCGCGCGCGAGCCGCAGGTCGTGGGTGACGACCACGGATGTGGTTCCGAACTCTGCCTGGGTGCTCCGGATCAGGCTGGCGATCGTCGCCGAGGTCACGGGATCGAGTCCCGCCGTGGGTTCGTCGAAGAGAACGACTTCGGGCTCCTGGACCAGGGAGCGGGCGAGAGCGACCCGTTTCTTCATGCCGCCCGACAGGGCCGCCGGCATGCGGTCTTCGATCCCGGAGAGGCCCACCCACGCCAGGGAGCCCGCCACGCGTTCACGGATCTCCTCCTCGCTCAGCCCGCCGTGCTCGCGGAGTGGGAAGGCGACGTTCTCCAGCACGTCGATCGAATCGAATAGGGCTGCCGACTGGAACAGCATCGCGATCCGCCGCCGTAGCGGGTACAACTGACGCTCGGTCAACTGGACGAGATCGGTTCCCTCGAACAGCACCGATCCTGCTTCGGCTTCGTCGAGTCCGTTGAGTTGCCTCAGCGTGAGGCTCTTGCCGGAACCGGAACGGCCGAGGACGACCAGACACTCGCCGCGCATGACGTCGAAACTCAGGTCGTCGAGGACGGACCGGTCGCCGAATCGGCGACAGAGCCCGCGCACGGCATAGAGCGCTTCGCCGCGGCCGGGGTGCGCCGGCTGCTCAGGTGAGGACATGGAACAGCTTGGTCAGAAAGAAGTCAGAAACGAGCACCATGATGGAGGCCCAGACGACGGTTCTCGTGGTGGCGCGCCCCACCCCTTCGGCCCCGCCGCTCGCGGTCAGGCCGTTGTAGCAGCCGATGATCGCGATGAACAGGGCGAAGAACACCGACTTGCCGAGACCGTTCAGGACGTCTCCCAGGGTCAGCGCCTGCAGGACGTCGTTCGTGTAGAGGCCGTAGGACAGGTTCAACTGGTTCGTGGCGATGAACAGGCCGCCGAGGATGCCCAGGAAGTCGCCCAGAATGGTGAGAACGGGGAGCATGATCAGGCTGGCGGCGAGCTTCGGCACGACCAGCTTCTTGACCGGATCGGCCGCCATGGAGCGCATCGCGTCGATCTGCTCGGTGACCTTCATCGTGCCGAGTTCCGCGGTCATGCCGGAACCGATCCGGCCGCCGACGATGAGGGCGACGAGGACCGGCCCCAGTTCCCGGGTCAGCGACTTGGAAACCACGCTTCCGATGTAGTACTTGACCCCCAGTTCGGGCAGGCTGTACGCGGTCTGCAGCGCCAGGACCATGCCCGTGAACAGGGTGG
The DNA here is from genome assembly GCA_011523565.1 of Acidobacteriota bacterium. GTDB lineage: Bacteria > Acidobacteriota > Thermoanaerobaculia > Multivoradales > Multivoraceae > Multivorans. The sequence continues at coordinate 28,226 of WTGL01000211.1, read as the reverse complement.
TGACCGCGGCGACTCCGAGGGAGCTGACGCCGAGATGTTCCATCTGATGAAGCCATGACCGGAACTCGTATGGCGGTCTGACGAGGGCCGTCAGACCCCGGCCGGCGAGCATCGACAGGTTGCCGACATGGCGTAGCGGGGCCCCATAATCGAGCAGAATCCTGGGTGCAGCCTGTTGCATCAGTCCGCGGGGCAACCTCTTCGTGTGTCGTGCTCGCGGCGCGTGCTTGGTGTTAGCTTCCCCTCCTGACAGCGCTGAGCAGAACCTTGTCGAATCCGAGCCCCAACTTGCGCCGCAGCACGCAACGCAGCAAGTCTACGGCGAAAGCGCCGGAAGGACGGGATGGGCCGAAACTCGGAGCCTGGGCGGTGGCGGTCGCGACCGTCACCGGCAACCTCTACCTCGCGTTTGGCAGCGTCCTGATGGGAGTTGCCGCGGCCATCGCCTCGTGGCTCCCGGGCCGTGACTGGTCCGGAGTGGTGGCCCGGTGGTGGGCCCGGGGGTTGCTCATCACGAGCGGCGTCCGCCTGCGGCTGGACTACGCGGGCGGCGACCACGCGGCCTGGCGCGCGACAACCGAGGGCCGTCCGCTGGTGTACATGGCGAACCACAGGAGCCTGTACGACGTGGCGGCCCTGCTCGCGACTCTGGAGTCGCCGGTGCGCTTCCTGACGAAGCGCAGCCTGTTCCGGGTGCCGGGCTTCGGCTGGGGGCTCAAGGCGGCGGGTTTCGTGCCGGTGGACCGTGAGGATCGCAGCCGCGCCGCGGAAGCGTTCGCCGCCGCCGGCAAGTTGCTGGCCTCGAATGTCTCCCTGGTCGTGTTCCCCGAGGAGACGCGGAGTTCCGGGCCCCGGATGAGGCCGTTTCAGCGGGGCGGATTCCTGCTGGCCCTCAAGGGGCGGGCGCCGGTCGCTCCGATCGGCATCCGCGGCACGGGGCGCATCCGGCGCAAGGGCGAGCTGGCGGTGCGTCCGGCCAGGGTCGAGTTGTTGTTCGGCGAAGTGATGGATCCGGCCAGCGTTGGCGTGAAGGGTCGGCGTACGTTCATGGCGGACGTCGAGCGGTGCGTCGGCCGGTTGGCGGGTCTTCAGACCGCGGGAGAGAGTGATGGCTGAAGCGATCGAAAGCAGGGTTCGCGAGTGCCTCCGGACGATCACCTTCCCTGGCATGAAGAGGGACATCGTCTCGTTCGGTTTCGTGCAGCGGGTCGGTGTGAGTGGAGGCGACGTGGTCGTCGATCTGCGGGTGCCGACCCGCGACGCCGAGGCCGCCAGGGAGATCCGTCGGCGCATCGTCGACGCGGTGGGCTCGGTCGAGGGCGTGTCGAACGTGCAGGTCTCGCTCGAGGTGGCGACGGCGCCCGCTCCGGCCACGGCACGCGATCCCTCCCTCCTGCCGGGGGTCTCCCATGTCGTGGCGGTCGCGAGCGGGAAGGGAGGCGTCGGCAAGTCGACCGTGGCGACGAACCTGAGTGCGGCGATGGCGGCGGCCGGGCTGCGGGTCGGACTACTCGACGCGGACATCTACGGTCCCTCCATCCCGCTGATGTTCGGGATCGACCGCCGGCCCGAGATCGTGGACGGCAAGATCCAGCCCTTCGAGCGGCACGGCGTGCGCGTCATGTCGCTCGGCTTCCTCCTCGATCCGGACACGCCGGTCATCTGGCGGGGGCCGATGGTGATGAAGGCCCTCGGCCAACTGCTGGGCGACGTGGACTGGGGTGAGCTCGACTACCTGCTCCTCGACCTGCCGCCCGGCACCGGCGATGCGGCGCTCACGCTGTCGCAGAAACTGCCCCTCTCCGGGGCCGTGATCGTCTCCACGCCCCAGGACGTCGCCCTGATCGACGCCCGCAAGGGCCTGGCCATGTTCCGCAAGGTCGAGGTTCCGGTGCTCGGAATGGTCGAGAACATGTCCACCTTCGTCTGCCCGCACTGCGGAGAGGCGACCGACATCTTCAAGCGGGGAGGCGTCGAGCGCACGGCGGAGCTGCTCGACTGCGAAGTCCTCGGGGCGATTCCGCTCGACGGCGCGCTGGTGCGGGGCAGCGACGCCGGTGTGCCGATCGTCGTCTCGGCGCCCGACGGGCCGCTTGCGGGCATCTTCCAGGAAATCGTCGTGGCGGTCGAGCGCCGGCTCGTGGAGCTGGCCTCCGCTCGACCGACCCTGACGATCGTCTAGGGCTCTCGGATGCGTGTCGCTGTGGTCGCCGATGCCCACCTGGGCGGTCCCGGGGGGAGCGGGGAAGAACTGGCCGAACAGCTCCGGGCGCTCGAGACCGGGCGCTGCGCCCGGGTGCTGTTTCTCGGCGACCTGTTCCACCTCTGGATCGGCTCGCGACGCTTCGAGACCGCGGAGGTGCGGCGGTTGGTCCCCGTGATCCGTGATCTGAGGCGGCGCGGCATCCGGGTCTCCTACGTGGAGGGGAACCGCGATTTCTTCCTCGCCGGCGGCGAGTACGACGATCTCTTCGACGACTACGGCCTGGAGATTCGTTTCGAGGCGGGTGGCCTCACGTACCTCGCCGTGCACGGCGATGGGTTGAATCGTCACGACTGGCGCTACCTCTGCTGGCGCAGATTGTCGAAGAACCCGATCAGCCGGTGGCTGGCCTTCCGGCTGCCGGTTGCGTTCGGCCGCCGGCTCGTGGCCTCGACCGAGCGGGGGCTCTCGGGTACCAACCTGGAGCACAAGAGCCGGATTCCGGAGGGGGCGATCCGGCGCTACGCCGCCCGGCGACTCGCCGCGGGATACGACGTACTCCTGCTCGGCCACTTCCACGAGCCGCGGAAGTGGTCCGTTGGCGGCGGCGAGGTGCGGATCGCGAATGCCTGGTACGACGACAGGGAGTTGCTGTGGCTGGGGTGAAGGAAACCCTGCCGGATCCCTATCCGGTACGGCGCGCCGGCCGCGTGGCGGGAGTCGTCGAGCCTCCGGGCTCGAAGAGCATCTCGCATCGGGCGCTCAACCTGGCGCTCGTCGGCCGCCGGCCGGCGACGATCGAGAACCTGCTCGAAGCAGACGACATCGCCGCGTTCCTGGACGCCCTCGAGGGCATGGGGTGGCGTCTTAAGCGCGTCTCCAGCGGCGTGCGGATCGAACCACCGCCCGACGGCCCGCCCGATGGGCCGGTGCGACTGGACTGCCATAGCGCCGGCACCCTGCTGCGGTTCCTGGTCGCGAGTTGCGCGGTGACGCCGGGCGACTGGATCCTCGACGGGTCGCCGCGGCTGTGTGAACGACCGGTGGGCCCTCTGCTCGGAGCACTCCGCGGACTCGGCGCGAGCATCGATGAGCTCGGTCGGCCGGGCTGCGCGCCGGTGCGGGTCCGCGGCGGCGCCCTGGCCGGCGGCCGGGTCGAAATCGACGCCGGGGAGTCGAGTCAGTACGTGTCCGCGCTGCTCATGGCGGGCCTGCGGGCGGAGGGGCCGATCCAGCTTCTCGCGCCGTTTCTCGTCTCTAGTCCCTATGTGGACACAACTCTTCAGGTCATGGCCGATTTCGGCACTTCCGTAGGGTCCGGCAGCGCCGGCGGCGCGCGCGAATTCCGGGTGGAACCTCACAGGCCGGAGGCGCCGGGAGGTCACTACCGCGTCGCCGGCGACGACTCCGCGGCTGCTTATCCCGCCGCTGCGGCCGCGTTGTGCGGCGGCCGCGCGCGGCTCCGGGGCCTGGCCCCGACCTCGACCCAGGGGGACCGCGCGTTCCTGGGGATCCTTGAGGGGATGGGAGCCCAGGTGCGGATGACGCCGCAGGCGATCGAGGTCGAGGGCGGCGGCCAGCTTCGGGCGCTCGACTGCGACCTCTCCGGGATGCCCGACCAGGTGCCCACGCTTGCCGCGCTCGCCGCCTTCGCGGACGGCCAGACGACGATCCGCAACGTGGCGCACCTGAGGATCAAGGAGAGCGACCGGCTCGCCGCGATCGGAACCGAACTCCGACGGGCGGGCGCCTCGATCGAAGAGCTGCCGGACGGCCTGCGCATCGAGGGGAAACCCGATCTCTCCGCGGCGCCCGGTTCTCGGCGCGTCGCGGTCGACACTTACGACGACCACCGCATCGCGATGAGCATGGCGCTCGTGGGGCTCCGGCGGGGAGGCCTCTCGATTCGCCGCCCGGAGGTGGTTGCCAAGTCCTACCCCGGCTTCTGGGCCGACCTTGAGGGGATTGCACGATGACCGTGGTTTTGCGAATCCGTCACCAGGCGCTGGAAGCCGTTCCGGACGATGTCGACGCCGTCGGTCTTTCCGAGAGCAGGCTGAACGATCGGCAACGGGCCGGTCTGCTGCTTCAGGGTGCTGCGTTGCTCGCCCATCTGCAGACCGCCGGGTGGCGATTGCCGTCCTGGACCGGACTTGTCGTCGATGCGCGCGGGGTGCTGCGCGTCGAGGCGGGCATGTTGAGGGTGGGGCGGGACGGTCGGCTGCCCCAGACCGTGCTGAGACAGTTCGCTTCATTACTGTTCGGTAGCGAGGAGATGGTCGGCCGGAGCGCGGTGAGAGCGGCGCTCCGACCCGTGGTCGCGGGCTGGTGCGACTTCCTGCTGCCGCTCCCCGCGAATCGCCTGGTCGCGGACCTTCTGGATCAAGCCCCCTTTCTGTGGGGAGACGAGTACCGAACGGCGAGGCGGTCGCTGGTCGCCGTCCACGAACACAGACAGGGCGAAGAAGTTGTCGTCGTCGGCCATTCCAGGTGGCGGCGCTCACTGTTGCGGGTCGCCGGGGCCGACCTCGAACGGCTCCTTCTCGTTCTCGGCGGCGACGAGGCACTGGACCATTGGCTTGGCGACAAGGATTCGGGCGGGCCGATCGACTGGATCGCCCGGGGTGATTGGCGCCGAGCGGTGGACGAGGCCCGGCGGACGCCGCCGACGGAGCGGTCAGCGAGGAGCACGTTGGCGAGAGCGCTCCTCGACGTCGGCCGGTTCGAAGCCGCCCTCGCGCTGGTGGAGCGTTCTGACCGGACCGAAGACATCCTGATCCGTCTCAAGGGTCAGGTGAGGATGGGCCGGCTCGCAGCGGCCCGACGCACGCTGAGCGTGCTCGAGGACCGCCGTCTCGACCGTGCGGCCAAGCTCCAGCAGTGCGAGGAGGCGATCAGGATCCACGCGGCGGCCGGTCGCTCGGCAGGGCTCAAGGCCTGGGCGGAGCGTGCCCGAGAGGCCGCGTTCGGTCCCCTTGCCGATCGGTGGCTTGCGCTCGCTGCGCTGGCGTTGCGCGAGGTCGGCGCGAGCGAGGAGATGACCTCTCTGCTTGACCGGGACAGGGAGCCCGAGGACTGGAGGTGGTGCCTGGCCCGGGCCCGTCTCGCCATGGACAGCGGCGGCATCGCAGAAGCCGATCAGGTCCTGGCGACGGCGCTCAGGCTGTTTCGGAGACAGCTCCCCGTCTACGATCGCGCCAGTCTATGGAACGAGTTGGCGACCCTTCGGCTCTCAGTGGACGATGACACTGGCGCGGAACGCGCGGCGCGCGTTGCCGTCAGGCTCTTCCGGCACTGCGACGGCCCCGCTGCGAGGGTCGCGGCACACGCTGGCCTGGCGGAGGCCCGGATGCGCGCCGGTTGTCTCGACGGCGTCCGGGAGACGATCGAGAGCCTGCGCCGCGCGAGCCTGATGGCCGGTAGCGCCGCCGGGATCATCGAAGCACGGCAACTGGAGGCGCGGCTGAACCTGACACGGGGCCGCTGGAGTTCGGCCCTGGAATCGTGCAGGGCGGCTCGGGACGAGTTACGGAAACGGCAGTTGGACGGAGGTCGGAAGCGTCCGCTCGGCCTGCTGTCGGCCCGCGCCCTGGTGCACCTCGGTCGCAGCGAGGAGGCTGGAGAGGAACTCCTGGCAGCGCTCTCGCCGCCGTTCGGGGACCGCCTGGCCCGGCCACAGGTTGGTGGCGACGAGCTGCCGCCAGTGCTTCTCCTTGCCGGGCTGCGGGACGAGGCTCGCGCCGCTGGAGCGCGCGCCGCCTGCGAGGAGTTGTGGCAGGCGGTCGGTGAGAGCCGGGCTCCCAGCGATGACGATTGGCGCCGGCTCGAAGCGCAGGGCGCCTTCCGTTCAGCCATGGCGATCCACGATCTGGTCTGTCTGGGAGTCGCTGTGCCGGCCCGGCTGCTCAGGGAGGCGGTGCGAACGCTGTCGGAAACCGGTGCCGAGGCCCTCGCGCAGCGAGTGGACGCCGCGCGGCTGGGCCCCTGGAGAGCTCTTCGCTCCTTCCTGGACGTGGAGGAGCTTGCGCCGGGGACATTCCAGGCGTTGCTGTCCTCGGCCGGTCATCCTGAGGCGCGCATCGCGCTCTACGAGTCGCCCGATGCCGGTGGGGACGACGAGCCGACCGACATTCTGCTGGACGGACCAGGCGGCTCGGAGCAGTTCTCGATCGGCGTACCCGCCGGCCGCCTCATACTGAGCGCGGACCGGATCGACGAACCGGCCCGCGCGTTGTTGGCGGTGATTGCGGCCCGGGCACCAACGTCTCATCGCAGCCGTCAGGTTCTGGAGTTGGCAGAGGCGAGGAATGTGGCCGCGGGCGGCATGATCGGTCGCAGCAAGGTCCTGCTGGCGGCCCAGGAGCGTGTCGAGAAGCTGGCCGTGCACGACCTGCCCGTGCTGATACTGGGCGAGTCGGGTACCGGCAAGGAAATGCTTGCGCGCCAGCTTCATGAATCGAGTATGCGCGCCTCGGGGCCGTGGATGGCGGTGAACTGTGCCGCCCTTCCCGAGGGTTTGCTCCTGTCGGATCTGTTCGGGCATGTGAAAGGTTCGTTCACCGGCGCCGACAGCGAGCGGATCGGTGTGTTCGAGAGCGGAGACGGCGGCACGGTGTTTCTTGATGAAATTGCGGAATTGCCAAGGACGGCGCAGGGCATGCTCCTGCGTCTCCTGCAGGAAGGTGAGATGCGCCGGATTGGTGAGAGTCAGACGCGTCGCTTGGACTTTCGTCTCGTTTCGGCGACCCATCGGGATCTCTTGGCGATGGTTGAGGCCGGTGAGTTCAGGGAGGATCTCTACTACCGGATTCGGGTGGCGAATGTAGACGCTCCGGCACTGCGCGACCGCGGCGACGATGTGATGTTGCTCGCGGATCACTTCCTCGAAGCGTTCAGCGCCGATCGGGAGAGGCTGCGATTCAGCGAACGCGCCAGGAAGAGGATCCGGGAGTATCGTTGGCCTGGTAACGTCCGAGAGCTTCGAAACGCGATCGAGAGCGCGGTGGCACTCACCGAACACCCGGTGATTACGGCTCAGATGCTGGGCTTTCAGAAGGAACCGGAGCGCACTCCCAAGGCGGGAAGTGCCGACTATCACGGAAAGCTGGAACAGTATCGCCGAGGCCTGATCCGCAAGGCGCTTGCCGAGGCCGACGGGAATCAGGCGCGTGCGGCGCGCGCCCTGGGTCTGAGTCGCCAGGCACTGTCCTACCTGGTGAGAAAGCTGAACTACGATCCGTAGCGGACCCTTGTTCTCTTGATAACTTCCTACGCCGTTTGCTGGCGTTGCCGCTTTTCTGAAGATCCGCACTAATCGAAAGGAGAGGGGTTCGTTGACGCGCTTCGGCTCGACCGTGGTGTTCTGCTAAGGTCCGGACGAGCCGTCGTCGTTTCCGGAGAGGGAGCAGCGACAAACAAGGAAGGTCGACAAGAGGGGGAACTGAAGTGAGTGCAGCCGCTGCTGGAAGGAAGAAGCTCTTGACATTGGGCGAGGTCGCCCGCCGCTCGAACGTCTCGATGGCGACGGCGCAGCGATACAAGAAGCTGTACCAGGATCGAATCCCGTCGGAGGGAGAAGGACGCAAGCAGCGGTACACGGTCGGAGCCGTCAGGGTGTTCAACCAGTTGAAGAAGGAACGGGTCTCGAAACGCCGGGGCGCTGGTAGCAAGCGGAGTGGCAAGAAGCCCGTGAAGGCCGCCGCGTCCGGAACCGGCCTGCTGACCCTTTCGAGTGTCGGCAAGCAGACCGGCATCTCCTATCCGACCCTGCAACGGTACGTAAAGCTGTTCGGCGATCGGATTCCGCATGAGGGAGAAGGCCGGAAGCGCCGTTACCATCCGGATTCGGTCGCGGTCTTCCGGCAGCTTCGGGCGGAAAGCAGGCCGGGCCGCAAACCCAAGGCAAAGGCTGCCCCCAAGGCCAAGGCGCCGGCGAGGCGGCGAAAAGCGCGCGCCAAGGCCGCTCCTCCGAGCGCACCGGCACCGAAGCTCCTGACGCTGACCGCGATTCGGGAGCAGACCGGGATCTCCGGCCCGACCCTGCAGCGCTACATGAAGTTGCATGGAGACCGGATTCCGCACGAGGGCGAGGGCAGGAAGCGCCGCTACCACCCGGAAGCGGCGGATGTGTTCCGTGAGATCCGGTCGAAGAGCAGGCGGGGTCGGAAACCGAAGATGAAGGTCGAGGCAGCGGCTCCGGCGAAGAGGCGGAGGGCGCGGAAGGCCAGGCCGCGGAGGAAGGCCGCGCCGGCCGCGGCGGCGAGCAGCGTCGAGGCACGCCTGGCCGCGCTCGAGGCCCAGGTCAGTCAGGTGCTGAAGAAGCTGGAGCAGCCGATCACGATCACGCTCAGGGCTGACCGCTAGTACCTAGCGGTCAGCTCAGGTGATCCCAGCCCTCTGCGGACAGGGGGTCGAGGCTTCCGTCCCGTCGTAGCAGGTTCATCCCGGGCCTGCTCGTGATGTGGCCGATTCGGCGGCAGCCGGGGTGCTTGAAGGTCGCGTTCGCCGGCAGCGTGAATAGGAGGACGTAGTCCTCGCCGCCGCCCAGGACGAGGTCGAGCGGGTCCAGGCCGAGGTGTGCGGCCAGCCGGCCGGCGTCGGAACGTGGAGCGATCGCCGCCTCTTCGAACACGCAGCCGACGCCGCTCGCGAGGCAGAGCCGCCCGGCGTCGACCGCGAGGCCGTCCGAGATGTCGATGGCCGCGCCCGGCGGAGATCGCCTGGCGAGGGTCAACCCGAGTTCGAGCTGTGGTCGAGGTTCCAGGTGCCGGCGCACGACCCGGCTGGCTGTGCGGGCCAGATCCGGTGGGGTTCCTTCCGGCAGCCGCGCCTTGCGCCCGACGATCCGGGCGCCCAGCCGGACCAGTTCGAGCCCCAGCGCGGACTCGCCGACAGTACCGCCGACCCAGAGCTCGTCGCCGGCGCGGGCGGCGCTACGGGTCAGGGGATGGCCACCTGGAGGCACTTCTCCGATCACGGTCAGGCTGGCGTCCAGGTGGCCCGGCGACGAGGAGCGGGCGGTGTCGCCGCCGATCAGCTCGATTCCGTAGCGGCGGCCGCGCCGAACGAGTGCCGCCAGGAACCTTCGCGCGCTCTTCTCGTCGTCGACGCCGAGCGCGAGGAGGGTCCAGAGCGGTTCGGCGCCGGTGGCGGCGAGGTCGGAAAGGCAGACCGCCAGGAGGCGCCGCGCGGCCGCAGCCGGGTCGAGATCGACCGGGATGTGGACGTTCGCGCGCTGGCTGTCGACGGTCAGTGCGAACCTCCGCTCGCCGACCTCGACCAGAGCCGCGTCGTCGCCGATCCGTTTCCCCGAGCCGGCGAGGTTCGCGAGCCAGGCGGTCAGCCGGTCTTCGCCGCCGGCCATGAGGGGCGGTGCTCCGGGTCGCGCAGCGCGGCTTCGAGAACCTGATCGAAGTGGTCGACGAAGACCAGTTCCAGGCCGCGGGTTACCGTTGCCGGGATCTCGGAAAGGTCGCGGCGGTTCCGTTCGGGCAGGATCACCTTGCGAATTCCCGCGCCTCGCGCGGCCAGCAGCTTCTCCTTGAGACCGCCGACCGGAAGGACCTCGCCCCTGAGCGTGATCTCACCCGTCATGGCGATCCGGTGATCGATCGGCTGGCTGGTCTGGACGGACACGATGGCCGCGGCGATCGTGATGCCGGCGGACGGACCGTCCTTCGGAACCGATCCGGCCGGGACGTGAATGTGGAGATCGTTCCGGCGGAGGAAGTCGGAAGCCGAACCCGCCGGAGCCTCGGAACTCGCGGCCCGCGCGCAACTCAGTGCAGCCTGCGCCGATTCCTTCATCACTTCGCCAAGTTGACCGGTGAGGACCAGCTTGCCCTTGCCCCGGGAGGCCGCTACTTCGATCAGCATCAGGTCGCCGCCGGCCGCGGTCCACGCGAGCCCGGTCGCCACGCCGATCCGGTCGCGGTCGAGCAACTCCTCGCTGTAGTGCCGCGGCTGGCCCAGCAGACCCTTCAGCCGGGCCGGGGTCACCCGCAGCTTGCGATCGTCGCCGCGCGCCGCGCGCACCGCGGCCTTGCGGCACAGGGTCGCGATCTCGCGTTCGAGGTTGCGCACGCCCGCTTCCTTCGTGTAGCCGCGGATCAGGCCGCGCAGCGCGGCGGTGGTGATTCCCAGGGCTTCTTCGGTCAGACCGTGCTCCTCGGTCGCCTTCGGAATCAGGTGGCGCCGTGCGATCAGCACCTTTTCGTCCTCGGTGTAGCCGGAGAGGCGAAGCACCTCGAGTCGATCGAGAAACGCGGGCTGAATGGGTTCGAGCAGATTCGCGGTGGCGATGAAGAGCACCCGCGACAGGTCGTAGTCGACGCCGAGGTAGTGATCCCTGAACGTGGAGTTCTGCTCGGGGTCCAGCACCTCGAGCAGGGCCGCTGCCGGGTCGCCCCGGTAATCGCTGCCCAGCTTGTCGATCTCGTCCAGCATGAAGACGGGGTTGCTGGTTCCGGCCTGGTTCAGTCCCTGAATGATGCGCCCGGGCAGGGAACCGACGTAGGTGCGCCGGTGGCCCCGGATCTCGCCCTCGTCGCGGACGCCGCCGAGGGAGATGCGCACGAACTTGCGGCCGATGGCGCGCGCCACGGAGCGGCCGAGCGAGGTCTTGCCGACGCCGGGAGGGCCGACCAGGCAGAGGATGGGTCCCTTGGCGTCCGGCTTGAGGCGCCTCACCGCGAGGTACTCGAGGACCCGTTCCTTGATGCGGTCGAGATCGTAGTGGTCTTCGTCGAGCACGGCGCGGGCGTGGTCGAGGTCGATGCTGTCCTCGCTCACGGTGGACCACGGGAGTCCCGTCAGCCAGTCCAGGTGGCTCCGGATCGTCGCGTTCTCGGCGCTGTCGGGAGAACTGCGCTCGAGCCGACGGACCTGTCGCTCGACTTCGGTGGCGGCCTCCTCGGTCAGGCCGCGCTCCTTGACGGCGTTGAGGTAGCGGTCGATGTCGCCGTGAAGGTCGTCGCCCTCCCCGAGTTCGTCCAGAACGGCCCTGAGTTGCTGGCGCAGAAAGTACTCGCGCTGGCTCCGGTCCATCTCGCTCCTGGCCTGCGCCGAGATGCGCTGCTGCATGCTGAGCAGTTCGATTTCGCGGGTCAGCAGGTCTCCGACCCGACGCAGCCTCTCAAGCGGCGGGATCGTCGCCAGGACGGTGCGCGCTTCCTCCGGCTTGAGGCCCAGGTTGCTGGCCGCCAGATCCGCGAGCCGGCCGGGGCGGTCGAGATTGGCGGCGATCACCATGACCTCGGAGGAGATGTCCTTGCCCAGGTTGACCGCGGTCTCCAGGCCCTCCTTGACGCTGCGGGCGAGGGCCTCCGCCTCGAGCCGGTTCTGGTCCTTCTCGTCCTCGTCGACTTCGACCACGCGGGCCCGCAGAAAGGGCTCGGTCTGGCTCAGGTGCCGCAGCCGGGCCCGGGCGAGACCCTGGATCAGGATCCGCACGCGGCCGTCCGGCAACTTCAGCATGCGCATGATCGATGCGGCCGTGCCGATCTCGTCGAGATCGTCCTGCCCGGGGTCTTCGATCGCGCTGTCGCGCTGAGGTGCGAGAAGGATGATCCGGTCGTTGCTAAGCGCGTCCTCGACCGCCATCATGCTGCGGTCCCGGCTGATCGAGAGGGGCAGGATGATGTACGGGAAGATGACCGAGTCCTTGAGCGGCAGGACGGGCAGCACGTCGGGCAGCGTGATGGCGTCGGACTGCCCGTGGTTCAGGGTCTCGGCCATGCCTTCACGCTACCAGTCGGCCGCGCGGGCGGCGCACCCGTTTTCGGCCCGGTCCCCGGAGGGTCAGTCCTTGCGTGAAGCCTCGAGCAGCGAGCGGAGTTCGGCCATGAAGGCATCCACGTCCTCGAACTTCCGGTAGACGGAGGCGAAGCGGACGTAGGCCACCTGGTCGAGGGTCTTGAGGCGGTCGATCACGAAGTTCCCCAACTCGCTCGTCGCGATCTCGCGATCCTCCTTCCGGTGGAGCAGGGCCTCGGCCTCGTCCACGATCTCCTCGAGTGCCGGCAGAGCCACCGGCCGCTTCTCGCAAGCCTTGAGCAGGCCGGCCAGGAGCTTCTGGCGGTCGAACTCCTGCCGCCGTCCGTCCGACTTGACGACCCGGTAGGCGATGTTCTCGATCTGCTCGTAGGACGTGAACCTGCGGCGGCAGTTCAGGCACTCCCGGCGGCGCCTGACCGTCTCGCCTCCGCGGACGTCTCGCGAATCGACCACGCGGTCGTCGTTGGCGGAGCAGAACGGACATCTCATGGTGCGAACTGACGGGCCGGACTCCGGGCCTCTGTGGCGCTGCGGTGCGCCGCTGGCGGCGCCCGAAAACTACCAGTAGGGGCGCCTCGCCGTTGTAACATGCTTGGCCCTATGAGCCGTGCCGGCAACTTGCTCAGCGAGCGCGACCGCGAGATCCTGCGCGAGGTGATCGCGACGTACCTGTCGTCCGGCGAACCGGTGTCTTCCCGGCGGGTCGCGAAGGACCGGCAGATCCAGCTCTCCGCGGCCACGATCCGCAACGTGATGGCCGATCTGGAAGACATGGGATACCTGCGCCAGCCTCACGTTTCGGCGGGCCGGCTGCCGACCGAGGCCGGTTTTCATCTCTTCATCGACGACCTGATGCCGGCCGAGAAGGTGAGCGACGACGACCGCCGGTTGATCGACGATCGGCTGCAGACCGCGAGGGGCACCGGAAAGGAACTGACGGAGGAGACCTCCAAGCTGCTTTCCCAGCTCTCCCACCACGTCGGCGTCGTTCTCACCCCCGCTCTCGGCGCCGCGGTGATGAGGGCGATCGAGTTCGTGCCGCTGAGCGGCCGCAAGGTGCTCTGCGTGGTCGTGGCGGAGAACGGGTTCGTGGAGAACAAGCTGGTCATAACAGACGAGCTGATTCCGCGCGAAGAGCTGGTGCGCATCTCGAACTACCTGACGGAGAACTACGCCGGGCGGAGCCTGTTCGAGATCCGCGAGGAACTGCTGCGCATGATGAGCGACGAGCGGGCACGTCTCGACGAGATGCTGCGCCGTGCGGTCGAACTGGCCCGGGACGGAATGAACATGGGCCACGCCCCCTCGCTCGTCGTCGACGGAACGCACAGCCTCTTCGATGCGTCGCCGAACATGGCCCGGATCGAAGGCATGTTCCAGATGTTCGCGGAGCGCGCCCGCCTGGCTGGTCTGCTGAACCGCTGTCTGGACGCTGATGGCGTGCGCGTGGTGCTGGGTCAGGATTCGCGGCTGACCGAGGAACTCGGTTTCGGCCTCGTCGTTCGCGGCTACCGTGCCGGAGACGGCGTCAGCGGATCGATCGCGGTGGTTGGGCCGGCGCGCATGGAGTACCCGCGCATGGTGCCCCTGGTGAACTACCTGGGCGAACGTCTGTCCGAGGTCCTGGCCGGCGGCTTGTAACCGGAGCGTGAGGCATGACAGTTGAGCCGAAGGAGGGACCTGAGAGTCAGGTTCCCGCACAGGAGAGCAGCGAAGCGGAAGCCGGCGCGTCCGCCGAAGGCGAAGTGCTCGAGACGGTGGCGGGGGAGGACGGCTCTCCGCCCAGCGCCCTTGACCAGCTCCAGGAAGAGCTGTCGGCGACCCGGGACCGGCTGCTGCGGGCTCTGGCCGACCTGGACAACCAGCGCAAGCGGATGGACCGCGAGCGCCAGCAGTTGCGGGCGAGCTACCTGTCCGCCCCGCTGCGGGAGTTCCTGGAGGTAGTCGACAATCTGGATCGGGCGCTTGGGTCCGAAGCCGCGGCCGACGACTTCCGCGCCGGCGTGGAGATGATCCGCCGGCAGATGGGGGATCTCCTGCGCCGCTTCGATGTCGAACCGGTGGAGAGCCTGAACGCCGTCTTCGATCCGAATCTCCACGAGGCGGTCGCGCGGGAGGAGAGCGCCGAGGTCGACCAGCCCACGGTCGTTCAGGAACTGCAGAGGGGTTATACGATGCGGTCGACGCTGCTGCGCGCGGCCATGGTCCGGGTTGCGATGCCGGCGGCCCCGGCGGCTCCGGAGGGCGCGCCGCCGGATGGAATCGACGCGTCGGACGGCCCCGCCGCGGAGTCGGACGCCGCGAGCGGCGGCGCCTAGGCGATCATGCCGCGTGACTACTACGAGGTCCTTGGCCTCGAGCGCTCCGCCACCCTGCAGGAGATCAAGTCGGCGTATCGCAAGCTGGCGGTGCGCTACCACCCGGACCGGAATCCGGACGACAGCGCCGCTGAGGAGAAGTTCAAGGAGGCGGCCGAGGCGTACGCCGTGCTGTCCGATCCCGAGAAACGGCGCCGCTACGACCGCTTCGGCCACCAGGCGTCGCCGTCGGGCGGCGGGTTCGATCCGACGATCTTCGCCGACTTCTCGGACATCCTCGGCGACGTCTTCGGCTTCGGCGACATTTTCGGCAACCGGGCCGGCCGCACACGCCGGCGGGCCGGGGCGGACCTGCGGTACGACCTTCGCCTGTCCTTCGAGGAGGCGGCCTTCGGCACGGAACCCAAGCTGCGCATTCCGCGGCTGGAGCACTGCGACACCTGCGGCGGCAGCGGCGCGGCGCCGGGATCGGGTCCGACCGCCTGCCGTGTCTGCGCCGGCCGCGGGCAGGTCCAGTACAGCCAGGGCTTCTTCTCGGTGGCGCGCACCTGTCCCGACTGCCGGGGCGCGGGCACGGTGATCCGGGATCCCTGCACCGGCTGCAGGGGTCGGGGGTTGACCGAGCGGCAGCGCTCGATCCAGGTCCGCGTTCCGGCCGGCGTCGATACGGGTTCCCGGCTGCGCCTTCCGGGCGAGGGGGAGCACGGCCGGCAGGGCGGCCCGCCGGGAGATCTGTACGTCGTGATCGAGGTCGCACAGCACGAGCGCTTCGTGCGCCGCGGCACGGATGTGCTGAGTTCCGTCACGGTCGGCTATCCGCAGGCCGTGCTCGGCTGCACGATGGAGGTCGAAACGCTTCACGGCACCTCGAGCCTGGAGGTGCCCCCGGCGACGACGCACGGGTCCACCTTCGTACTCCGGTCCCAGGGCATCCCCCGCGTCGACGGCCGCGGACGTGGAGATCACATCGTCGAAGTGCTGCTCCAGGTGCCGGCGCCCCGGGATCTGTCGGAACAGGAACTCGAACACCTGCGCGCCCTGGCCGAGTTGAACGAGTTGAACGAGGACACCCACGGTGCGACGGGCGCCACGATTCGCGAAGCGCGAAGCGTGTTCGATCGGGTGGTGGCCTTCTTCTCAGGCGCCGGACAGAAGAGCAGGCCCAAGGCGGGCGAGGGCAAGAGGACGTCCGAGGCCTGAGCTGGAGCGGCCCATGATCCACCTGCTGGTCGGCGGCGATGACCTCGACCGCGACACGGTCGAGATCGAGGGGGACGACTACCGGCACCTGTTCCGGGCCCGCCGCCTTGTGGTCGGCGACCGGGTGCGGCTGGTCGACGGCCGGGGTGGCGCCCGCTGGTCGATCGTCGGCGGTGTCGTGGCCGAGCGGGCCCGGCTGGACCTCGAGGGGCCGGCCCCGACCTTCGAGCCGTCCCGGCGCCTGACGCTGCTCGTATCGGTGGTTCGTCCCGAGAGGGCGGTGTGGCTGGTGGAGAAGGCGACCGAACTCGGCGTCAGAAAGCTGCAGTGGTTCGTCTCGGAGCGCACGAGCCGAGCCTTCACCGGGCGCGCTCTCGACCGGCAGAGGCGGGTGGCGAAGTCCGCGCTGGAACAGAGCGGGGGCGCCTGGCTGCCGCGGATCGGCGCGCCCGTCCCGCTGGAGGAAGTCGGTGAACTTGCGGGAACGACGGTGCTCCACCCGGGCGCCGGGACGGAACTTTCGGCGGCGCGCGGCGCGCGGACGCTCGTGATTGGCCCCGAAGGAGGCTTCAGCGAAGCGGAGATCGCGTGGTTCACTGGCCGCGGAGCGATTCTCGCCAACCTCGGCCCGCGTGTCCTGCGCACGGAAACCGCGGCGGTCGCGGCGCTCGCCGTGGTCCTGTGCCGGTCGTGACGGCGCTAGTCTCCGAACCTACGGAGCGACACGTGCAGAGGTCAAAGCCGAAACGAGAGCGCAACGTCAGGCCGGCCTACGATCGTGGGCTGGACCTGCTGGCGCGGAGAATGCACTTCACCGCCGAGTTGCGGACGAAGCTCTCCCGCCGCGGCTATCCGGAGGCAGAGGTGGACGGCGCGATCGAACGCCTGGCCGCGGACGGCTTTCTCGACGAACACGAGGCCGCGAACATGCTCGTGCGTTCGCTTCAGCGCCGCGGCTACGGCCGGCGCCGGCTCGAACTCGACCTGCGGCGGCGCGGGGCCGACGCGGCGGCCGCGGGCGCCGCCCTCGAGCGTGTGGGCGACGAGGACGAACTGGAGCGGGCGGAGTCGGTGGCCGCGCGTTGGCGGAGGGCGCACCCCGCGCGCGACGCCGCGGCCCTGGCCCGGCACCTCGAACGTCGCGGTTTCGCTCCCCGTACTATTGGCGCCGTCCTGTTCGACTCGACCGATGACGCGGCCGGGGTGGCAGGGGTGCGGGGTCACGAGTCATGTTGAGTCGGGATATCAGGCGGAGCTTCATCGACTTCTACGCCGGCCGCGGGCACGCGGAGGTGGCGAGCTCGCCCTTGGTCCCGCGCGACGACCCGACCCTGCTGTTCACGAACGCCGGCATGGTCCAGTTCAAGAACTACTTCCTCGGGCTGGAACAGCCGGATTCGCCCCGCGCGGTGACCTCCCAGAAGTGTCTTCGCGTTTCGGGCAAGCACAACGACCTGGAGAACGTCGGGCCCAGTCCCCGCCATCACACGTTCTTCGAGATGCTGGGGAACTTCTCCTTCGGCGATTACTTCAAGGAGGAGGCGATCGAGTCGGCCTGGGAACTCGTGACCGGGCCGTGGGGCCTCAGGCGGGAACACCTCTTCGCCACGGTGTTCGAGCAGGACGACGAGGCGGCGGACCTCTGGGTCAGGCTCTCCGGGCTGCCGCCGGAGCGGGTGCTCCGCTGCGGGGAGAAGGACAACTTCTGGGCCATGGGCGACACCGGCCCCTGCGGTCCATGCAGCGAGATCTTCGTCGACACCGCGCCGGACCTGCCCGAGGTCGGCTGGGACGAGGGAGAGGGTTCGGGGCGCTATCTGGAGATCTGGAACCTGGTCTTCATGCAGTTCGAGCGCCACGAAGACGGCCGGAGCGAGCCGCTGCCCAACCCCTCGATCGACACCGGCGCCGGCCTGGAGCGGGTGGCGGCGGTGCTCCAGGGCGTGGATTCCAACTACGACACGGACCTGTTCGGCCCGATTCTGACCGCGGTGGCCGGAGCGGCGGCGAGCGAGTACGGCCGCGATCCGGACGCGGACGTGTCGATGCGGGTGGTCGCCGACCACCTGCGGGCGGTCGGCTTCCTGCTCGCCGACGGAGTGCTGCCGAGCAACGAGGGCCGCGGCTACGTGCTGCGCCGGCTCCTCCGCCGGGCCTCGCGCCACGGCATGAAGCTCGGCTTCGAGGAACCGTTTCTCTCGTCGCTGCTGCCGTCGCTCGAGGAGGCCTTCGCCGGTCACTACCCGGAGCTGGAGAAGGCCCGCGAGCCGTCGTCGGCGACCGTGACCGCGGAGGAGACGCGCTTCCTGGAGACGGTCGCGGTCGGTGCCGGCAAGGTCCAGCAGGCGATCGAGGAGGCGCGCGCCGAGGGCGGTTCGGCG
>WTGL01000211.1:0-10340 GCA_011523565.1 Acidobacteriota bacterium | reverse complement strand
ACGTTCGGCCTGCCGATCGAGACGGTGCGGGAGATCGCCGAGGAGGAGCAGTTCGGGATCGACGAGGCCGGGTTCGAGGCGGCGCTTGCGGAGCAGAGGGAACGGTCGCGGCGGGCCACGGCTACCGTCATCCCGGCCAGGTTCGAGTTCTCGGGCCTGCGTCCGCGCGTCGAGTCCGAGTTCGTCGGCTACAGCGATCTCGAGGCGGAGGCGCGGACCATGGCGATCGCGTCCGGCGACGGCGAACCGGCCCGTCAGGTGACGGATGAGGGTTTCGTCGTGTTCGATCGCACCCCGTTCTACGCGGAGGCCGGAGGACAGGTCGGCGACGTGGGTCTGGTTGAGTGGAACGGCGGTGAAGCTCGCGTTCTCGATACCTTCCGCGACGGCGGCCGCATCGTGCATCGAATCGAGGTCGTCGATGGTGAGCTCGAGGAGGACGCGCCGGTCGAACTCGAGGTCGACCGCGAGCGCAGGGAGTCTGCCCAGCGGCACCACACCGCGACCCACCTCCTGCACGCGGCGCTGCGCCAGCACCTGGGTACGGGCGTACGCCAGGCCGGTTCCCTGGTCCATCCGGACCGGCTGCGCTTCGACTTCACGCACGGCGCGCCGGTCACCGAAGAGCAGCAGCAGTCGATCGAGGACACCGTGAACGAGTGGGTGCGGCGGGCGGTTCCGCTTACGATCGGCGAGCGTTCCTACGACGAAGCCGTGGCGGCCGGAGCGATGGCCCTGTTCGGGGAGAAGTACGGCGACCGTGTGCGCACGGTCGAGGTGCCCGGGTTCAGTCTCGAACTCTGCGGCGGTTGTCACGTTCGGAACACGGGCGAGATCGGCCCGGTGACTCTGGTCGGCGAACGCGGCGTGGCCGCGGGCGTGCGCCGCATCGAGGCGCTCGCGGGTGACCGCGCCGACCGCCTGCACCGGAGTCAGGCCGACCTGCTGGGCGCGCTGGAGGCGGAACTCGGTGCGTCGGGAGAGGAGGCCGCGGCGGAGGTGCGGGCGCTCAAGGAGCGGTTGCGGGCGGCGGAGAAAGAACTGTCCCAGCTTCGCCTCGGGTTGCTGGCCGGCGACGGCAAGGCGGAGCGCGGGCAGTCGGCCGATGGCGAAGCCCGCTCGATCAGGGGCGTCGACGTCGTCCTGCGCGAGGTGCCTGCCTCGAACGTCGGTGAGCTGCGCAGTCTGGCCGACGTGCTCCGGAGTCGACTCGGTTCGGGGGTCGTGGTGCTGGGCGCGCGGGACGAGGGCAAGGTGAAGCTCGTCGCGTCGGTGACCAAGGATCTCGAGGATCGTGTGGATGCGGCCGCCGTGGCGCGCGCGATGGGTTCCGCGATCTCGGGCAGCGGCGGCGGCCGCCGTGACTTCGCCCAGGCGGGGGGCCGGGCCGAGAACCTGCTCCCGGCCTTCGCGGCCGCCAAGCGGTACCTCGAAGACAGCCTTAGCTAGGGAACCGGAATGGCGAGCGAGCGCGAAACCGACCGGCCGTTGCCGGCGGCGCCGTCCCTTCGCGCCGGCCTGAACCTGCCGAACGCGTTGACGCTCAGCCGCATCCTGATCGTCCCGCTGCTGGTCGTGGTCCTGTTGACGAACATCGACGGCTGGGAGTTCTACGGCCTGGGCCTGTTCCTGATCGCGTCGCTGACGGACTTCCTGGACGGCTTCCTCGCCCGGCGCCGCAAGCAGGTGACCGCGCTGGGCAAGCTGCTCGACCCGGCCGCGGACAAGATCCTGACGTCGGCCGCGTTCATCGCGCTGGTAGGCCTCGGCCTGGCGCCGGCGTGGGTGGTGGTCGTCGTCATCGCGAGGGAGTTCGCGGTCTCGTCCCTGCGGTCGCTCGCCGCGGCGCAGAATGTCGTGCTGGCGGCGAGCTTTGCCGGCAAGGTGAAGACGACGACCCAGATCGTCGCCATCTCGCTGCTGATCATCTCAGGCCAGTTGGGCGCCCTGAACCTGCTGGCGCCGCTCTCGCTGTGGGTGGCCCTGGCCGCGACGGTCTACTCGGGCGTCGAGTACTTCGTGCGCAACGGCCGCACCGTGCTGATGGCCTTCGGCGACCGACCTTGATCGAGCGCGCCCTGGCCTCGGTGGCCGCCTTCGCCCGGCGGCGGTATCGAGCGGTGTTCGTGGTCGCTGCGCTGCTGGTCGTGCTCTGCGTCTCGTCCGCGACGACGCTCCAGTTCGACACCGAGGTCCTGAACCTGCTGCCGGACGACGATCCGGTGGTGACGACCTTCCGGTCGACGATCGATGACTTCGGCAGCCTCGACTACCTGCTGGTCTTGGTACGCCTGCCGGAGGGTCAGCCGCTCGACCCCTACCTGTCCTTCGTCGACGAGCTCGGATCGTCGATGGAAGAGCTCGAGGAGATCGACTACGTCGAGTACGACCTCGGCGAGTTGCTGGAGTTGTTCGAACTCTTCTCTGCCCATGCCTTCGTTTACCTCGACGAGGAGGGCCGGGAGGAAGTGGCGCGCCGGTTGACGGACGACGGCCTCAGGCTCCAGATCGCCGAGCTGCGCCGGAGCCTCTCTTCCCCTCAGGCGCTGGTGCTGCGGGACCTGATGCTGCTCGACCCGCTGGACATCCATGAGGTCCTGGTGGATCAGTTCTCACTCGCTCGCGGCGGCGTGAACGTCGACTGGACCTCGGGCTACTTTCTCTCCACCGACCAGTCGCGGGCGCTCCTGATCGCCCGCCCCGCGCAGCCGGCCCAGGAGGTCGAGTTCGGCCGGCGGTTGCTGGCGGCGATCGACGAGTCGACGGCCGACCTTCTGTCCCGCTGGCCGGAGATCGCCGGCGAGGAGGGGGACGGCGAACCGCTGCCTCCGCCGGAGGTGGCTCTCGGCGGCACCTACGTGACCGCCGTCTCGGACGCGGGCACGATCGTCACCGGGCTGGCGTCGAACATGGCGACCTCCCTGGCCGGCGTGCTCCTTCTGTTCGCCCTGGCGTTCCGGCGTGTGGGGCTGATCGTCTATGCCTTCGTGCCGCTCGCCTTCGGGCTGGTGCTTGCCTTCGGTTTCGCCGGCACCGTGCTCGGCGAGCTGAACGCGCTGACCAGCGGTTTCGCGGCCCTGCTGGTCGGTCTGGGGATCGACTTCGTCATCGTGTCCTACGGACGCTACGTCGAGGAGCGGCGCCGCGGGGCGGGTCTGCGAGCAGCCCTGGTGGCGATGAGCGGTTCGTCGGGCCGAGCGGTCTGGACCGGGGCGATCACCACGGCGGCGACCTTCTACGCCTTCATGGTGACCGACTTCGTGGGCCTGCGACAGATGGGGCTCCTGACCGGCACCGGCATCCTCTTCTGCATGGTCTCGGTGCTCGTGCTGCTGCCGGCGATGCTGGCATGGCGAGAGGATCATCGCCGGACCGGCGGACGGATGCCGAGACTCGTTCTGCACGGTCTCGGCGCCCGCCGTCTGGTCCGCTGGAGCTTCGAGCGGCCGGTCTTCGTGATCTGCGCCTGCGCGGCGGTCACCGCGGCCACCGGCGCCCTTGCCCCGCGTCTCGAGTTCGAGGACGCGATCAGGGAGCTTCGACCGGAGGGGAATCCGGGTATTGAGGTCGAGGACGAGGTGGCCGAGTACTTCGGGTCGGGACTGCGCTACACGATGATCGTGCTCTCGGGCGCGACGGAGGAGGACGCCCTCGAGCTTTCCATCCGCGCCGAGGAGGGAGCCCAGCAACTGGTGGACCGCGGGATCCTCGCCCGGACGGACGGGATCGGCAGCCTGATTCCCTCGCCGGCCAACCAGGCGGCGGGGCACGACTGGCTGGATCGTCACCGCGAACTGCTCGACAGGGAGCGCCTGCACGAGCTGTTCGAGCGCTATGCCACGGAAGAGGGACTGCGCGCGGCGCCCTTCCGCCGCGGGATCGATCTGCTGGCGGACGCCGGGGCCAATCGCGAGCCGGTGACCGCGGCCTCGCTCCGCCGCTCGCCGGTCGTCGAACGGAGACTGGACCGGTACCTGAGCCGGAACGAGGGCGAAACCAAGTTGGTCGTCTACCTCTACCCGCCGCCCGGCGAGGGTCGCCGCAGCGCGCCCCCGGGGGCGGTCGAACTGGCCGAACGACTGGGTCCGCAGGCGGAGGTCACGGGCGTGAACGTCGTCGGCGAACGGCTGCGGAACGCGATTCGCGTCGATGCCGTGACGGCCTCGATCATCGGTCTCGTTCTCGTCGCGCTGCTTCTGTTCCTGGACTACCGGTGGCTGGCGAGCACCCTGCTGTCACTGCTGCCGCTGTGCGTCGGGGTCGTCTGGATGCTCGGGATCATGGTGCTGATCGGAGAGGACATGAACTTCTTCAACATCTTCGTCGTCACGATGATCATCGGCATCGGCGTCGACTACGGGGTGCACATGGTCCATCGCTGGCGCGAGGTCGGCTTCGGCCCCGAGGCGCTTCAGGGCGAGCGCCTGGTCGAGTCCCTGGGCGAGACCGGCAAGGCGATCGTGCTCGCCGCCGTCTCGACCAGCGTCGGCTTCGGATCGCTCGCCCTGTCGCACTATCCGGGCCTGCGCTCGATGGGCTACGTCGCCATCCTCGGCGCCGCGGCGACGGCCCTGGTCTCGATCACCCTGCTGCCGGCCCTGGTTTCGCTCGCTCGCCGGCGCGCGGCGAGACTCTCCTGATGTTCGAAGGTCTCCAGGACAAGCTCGAGGGGGTCTTCCAGTCCCTGCGCTCGGAGGGCCGCGTCTCCCGGGACGACGTTCGGCGCGCCGTGCGTCAGATCCGTCTTGCCCTGCTCGAGGCCGACGTTCACGTCCGGGTCGTGCGTTCCTTTGTCGCGCGGGTACAGGAACAGGCGCTGGGAGATCAGGTGCTGAAGAGTCTGACCCCCGATCAGCACATGGTCCGTATCGTGCGCGACGAGCTGGTCGCCGTGCTCGGGGAGCCGGGGAGCGAGCTCCAGCTCGAGGGGCGTCCGGCCGTGGTCGTGCTCTGCGGCCTGCAGGGCTCCGGCAAGACGACGACCGCGGGCAAGCTGGCGCTGCGGCTGCGAGGCCAGGGTCGGAACCCGGTTCTGGCCGCCGCGGACCTGCGGCGGGCGGCTGCCGCCCTGCAACTCAGGCAGGTCGGCGAAGCGGCGGACACGGCGGTGCTGGAGCCGCAGGCTGGCGAGAGGCTGGAGGCCTTCGCCGATCGGGCGCTTGGCGCGGCGCGCGAGGGCGCTTTCGACACGCTGATCATCGACACGGCGGGCCGGCTCCACGTGGATGCGGAAGAGATGGCGGCCCTGCGGGGTCTGGTGGACCGCGTCGACCCCTGCGAGACCCTGTTCGTCTGCGACGCGATGACCGGCCAGGACGCGGTCAGGAGCGCTTCCGCCTTCGCGGACGGGGTGCCGCTCACCGGCGCGGTGATGACGAAGCTCGACGGCGACGCCCGCGGCGGCGCCGCGCTGTCGCTCCGGGGCGTCACCGAGGTCCCGTTGCGGTTCGTCGGCGTCGGTGAACAACTCGACGACCTCGAGCCCTTCGCGCCCGACCGGCTCGCGTCCCGCATCCTCGGCATGGGCGATGTGCTCTCCCTGATCGAAAAGGCCGAGCGGGTGGTCGACCGGGAAGAAACGGAGCGCATCGCGGAGCGCATCGCGCGTCAGGAGTTCACCCTAGAGGATCTGCGCGACCAGTTGCGGCAGTTGCGTCGTATGGGGCCTCTGACTCAACTCCTCGAGTTGCTGCCTGGGCAGTTCCGCGGCGCGAACATGGCCGACGCTGCCTCTGAGAGCCGGTTGGTCGCGGTCACCGCCCTGATCGACTCGATGACACCGCGGGAACGGCGGAACCCGGCGATCCTCAACGCCAGCCGGCGCCGCCGCATCGCCCGCGGCTCCGGCCGCACCGTCCAGGAACTGAATCAGTTGATCAAGCAGTACCGGCAGATGCGGAAGCTGATGAAGCGCACCCGCGGCAAGTGGATGCAGGGGATCAGGGGGATGTAGGTGCGCGCCGTGCCGGGGTGCTGTTCCCGGCGCGGACTGCTACACTGCGCTGCTGCTTCGACGGCGCCACGGACGAGCTTCGGCACCGGGCGAGCCGGTCGACGAACAACACGGGAAGACCGAAACATGGTGAAGATAAGACTTCGGCGCATGGGTTCGCGCCACCGACCCTTCTACCGCGTCGTCGTGTCCGACAGCCGCAAGGTGCCGTCGTCGCGGGTGATCGAGGAGCTAGGGCACTACGACCCGCGCAAGGACCCGGCGGTGATCCGCCTGAAGACGGATCGCATCGACCACTGGGTTTCGCGGGGGGCGCAGGTGACGGACACCGTTCGGGGCCTGGTGCGCCGGGCGGCTGCCGCGGCGGAATCCTAGAGCGTGTCGGAAGTCGCCGAGCAACTCGCCGGCGTCGTCCGGTCGATCGTCGATCAACCCGAGGCTGTTCGGGTCGAGGAGATCGAGGAGGAAGACGCGATCGTGCTGCAGATCGAGGTCGCGCCGGAGGAACTCGGGCGGGTGATCGGCCGCCAGGGACGGAGCGTCAGGTCCCTGCGCGCGCTGCTCGAGGTGCGCGGGGCCGAGACCGGCGAGTACTACGAAGTCGAGATCGTCGAACCGGAGTAGCGGAAGGCGAGCCGGCGCCGCCGGGCGTAGGGGGCGGAGGTGAGGATGGAACAGGCGCCGCGGTCGACTCGTAGCGACGACACGGAGATGGTCGTCGTCGGCTCCGTCGTCCGTGCCCACGGCCTTCGGGGCGAGGTGCTCGTTGTGGCCGACAGCGAGAACCCCGCCCGCTTCGTGAGCGGTTCGGAACTCTTCGTGCGTGACGGGGCCGGCCTCCGGCGGCTGGAGGTCGCTTCGAGCCGGTCGCATCGTGGTCGGGAGCTCGTCGCGTTCGTCGAGGTGACGGATCGAAACGCCGCGGAAGCTCTCCGCGGCGCCCTGCTCGAAGTTCCGGAGGAAACCGTGCCGGCGGCGGAAGAAGGCACCTTCTACTATTTCCAGTTGGTCGGCTGCCGGGTCGTGGACGATGGCGTCGGCGAGTTGGGGGAGGTCACCGAAGTCGTCGAGGACGGTGGTGGCGTGCTGCTCTCGGTGGCGCGGCCGGCCGGTGGCGGCCCGGTGCTGATTCCGTTCGTGGGCGAGTTGCTGCCGGAGATCAACGTCGAGGAGCGCCTGATACGGACCGACCTGCCGGCGGGTCTCCTGGAAGCATGCGGATCGACGTCATAACGATCCTGCCGGAGATCTTCCGGGAGTTCCTGGAGGCGAGCCTGATCGGTCGGGCCCGGGCGGCCGGCCTGCTGGACGTGCGCCTTCACGACCTGCGCGACTACACCGACGATCCCCACCGAAGCGTCGATGACGAGCCCTACGGCGGCGGCGGCGGAATGGTGATGACGGCGCCGCCCTGGCTCAAGGCGGTGCGGGCGATTGCCGGGGGTGATTCCGGGGCCCACCGTATCCTGCTCTCGCCACAGGGAGAGCGCCTGGACGATGCGAAGGTCCAGAGTCTGGCCGGGGAGAAACGGCTCGTGCTCCTCTGCGGCCGCTACGAGGCGGTCGACGAGAGGGTGCGAGCGCTGGTCGTCGACTCCGAACTCTCCGTCGGCGACTATGTGCTGTCGGGAGGGGAGGTGCCGGCGATGGTCGTCATCGAGGCGGTTTCGCGCCAGATCCCCGGCGTCGTAGGGCGGCATTCGTCGGTGGTGAACGAGAGCTTCCGTTCCGGCCTCCTCGACCATCCGCACTACACCCGCCCGCCGGTCGTAGAGGGCATCGAGGTACCGGAGGTGCTGCGATCGGGCGACCATGGGCGCATCGACCGATGGCGGCGCGAGCAGGCGCTCGAGGCGACGCGGCGGAAGCGGCCGGACCTCCTGGGTGGGCAGGCCTCCGCGCCGGAGGTTGCGCCCGGGGCGCCGAACAGGCGATAATCCGCGTCCCACCGCTTCGCGGTGCCTGGACCGGACGCCACGTCGTCCGGTTTGCAGGAGGGGCGCGAAGCAGTTTCCGCCGGCAACACAGCCACTGACAATGAAGCCGCAGGGTCTGAACCTGCGGCCCAGGCACAGGTGACACGCAATGCACGATCTACAGCAGGTGGAGCAGGAGTACGTGCAGCAGGGCCTGCCCGAGTTCCGGGCAGGTGACACGGTCAAGGTTCACGTCCGTGTCAGAGAGGGCGCCAAGGAGCGGATCCAGATCTTCCAGGGCGTGGTGATCGCGCGCCGCGGCAGCGGCACGCGGGAGACGTTCACCGTGCGGAAGGTCTCCGGCGGCATCGGGGTCGAGCGGATCTTCCCGCTTCATTCGCCGGTGATCGGCCGGATCGAAGTCGTGCGCCGGGGCAAGGTGCGCCGCGCCAAGCTCTACTATCTCCGGAAGCTGCGGGGCCGGGCCGCCCGCATCGAGGAGTTGCGCAAGCGCTGACCGTCGCCGCCCTGCTCGTCGAGGCATATCGCCTGCGCCTGATGCGCGGGCTCGAGCAGCAGTTGGCCACGGCGGGCTACGGACTCGTCGCCGGCGTCGACGAGGCCGGTCGAGGCTGTCTCGCGGGACCGGTCGTCGCCGCGGCTGTGGTCGTCGCGCCGGACTGCCTGATTCCCGGCGTTGACGACAGCAAGCGGCTGTCCGCGTCGCGGCGGCAACGATTGGCCGAGGCGATCAAGCAGCGGGCGGCCGCGTGGTCGGTGGCGATCGGCGACGCCGCGTTGATCGACCGGATCAACGTGCTCGAGGCGACCCGGTGGGCGATGCGGACGGCGTTGGTGTCGCTCGAGGTTCGTCCCGCCGTCGCCGTCGTCGATGCGGTGCGGCTCGATGCGGTGAACGTCCGCGGCGCCGAAGTGCCGACGCTGCCGCTGGTGCGGGCCGACTCGCTCAGCTTCGCCGTCGCCTGCGCCTCGATCATCGCCAAGACGGACCGGGACCGGCTGATGACGGCGTATGACCGGCAGTATCCGGGCTTCGGGTTCGCCCGCCACAAGGGCTATGCCTCAGAGCATCACCGCGCCGCGCTCAGGGAACTCGGGCCGACGCCGCTTCACCGCCTCACGTTTCGATCGGTGCTGCCCGGCCGGGAGCCTGAGCCCTGGAAGGGCAGCTAGGATTTCGACATGCGCCGGAACCTCCTGCTGTTCGCGATCATGGCCGCCATCGTCGGCGTGGCGGCGGTGGTTCTGTGGCTGGCGCCGAGGGCCCAGCAGGCGAGAGCGCCGAAGATGGTCCGGGCCTGGGTCGGCGTGGAAGTCGGTGACGAGGGCACAGCAAGGACCGGCACGGTCGAACTCGCCGCCGGCCAGACCTTCCGGCTGCACGCGGTGGTCGAAGCGGAGCGTGGCGGTGGAGACGGCGACGCAGAACGCGTGTACTACAGCCCGACTCCGCGCGTTCTGATCGACGGCGCGCGGTTCGACGCTCTTCCGGTCGAGGACCTCGATGTTCTGGGCCGCGTCAGGCTGCTCTGGTTCAGCGTCGAGAACGGCGTGCCCGTGCGCGAATTCGAGAACGGCGCCGAACTGGAGAGATTCCGTTACGAGCAGTTTTTCCGTGACGAGTGGGGCAGCAGTTGGTCGTTGGACGGCACGCTCGAGGCCAACTTCGACAGTTGGCTGGAGGACGACAGTCCCGACATCGAGCGGAACTTCGGGACCCTCAGGTACCAGGTGTGGGTCGAGACGGCTCTGGACGAGGACGCCCTGGTGCCGGATCAGCGGGTGAAGTCGGCGGCGCTTCAGGGGGCGACCCGGGTCGAGGCGCGCCTGCCCGGGGCGCTGGGTCCGCCTTCGGTGGTCTTCGGTCTGCCGGGCATCGTGCGAGGCGGCGGCGAGTGGGATGCGGCGGCACTCGGGCGCCTGCAGCAGCTCCACGACGACCGGCTCGCCTTCAGCCGGGTGACCTTGCTGCGCGAACTGCTCGACGCCGGCGGTATCGGCTGGGACGATCTGAACTGGGTCCTCCTGGCCCTGGACGGCAGCGCGGGCTGGCGTGCTCCCGGGGAGGGCTCCCCGTCGCCGGGCGATCTCGTTCGGGTCGCGGACCGCTGGGTGGTTCTGTTGCGCGACGAGGTTGGACAGGGTGAACCGGGAATGCTGGACGGCGCCGACCTGTGCATGGACTTCGATTCGGGCGCTACCGTGCGCCGGCTCGACCAGGTCTTCCTGCTCGGAGAGGAGGATACGGGGGACGTGCTGGTGGCGTCGCCCAGGCCGCCGGCCTGAACCGCCCTGGCTAGCGCGCCGCGACCGGTTCGCCGGCCGAGCTGCGGATCGCCTCTTCCAGGCGGCCGCTGCGCAGGAGTTCGCTGAACACGTGGGGCTGCTGTCCGGGCCGGTAGAGGGCGTAGAACGGGATGCCGTAGCGGCCGAAGCTCGCCAGGTAGCGG
>WTGL01000084.1:14502-15013 GCA_011523565.1 Acidobacteriota bacterium | reverse complement strand
ACTCATGTAGCCCTTCGCCACCTCGACCATGTTCGGGATCAGGTCGTAGCGCCGCTTGAGCTGGACCTCGATCTGCGCGAACGCGTTCTGGTAGCGGTTCTTCAGCGTGACCAGCTTGTTGAAGGTCCCGATCAGGGACGCACCGAAGACGACGGCGAGTAGGACCAGGCCCGCCAGAATGACGATCGTCAGAATGCTCATGACGGCATGCTGTCACAGGCGGAATGTGTACTGCGCCTTCACCGCCAGCCTCGAGTCCTGTTGCCGGAAGTCGCTTCCCCGCTCGCCCACCTCCTGCACCCAGCCCTGCCCGAAGATGAAGAACAGGTCGTTGCCCGGCTCCAGGGTCCACCGCACCCGACCCTGGAAGCCGAGGTTGCCGGAACGATTGTCGAACTGCAGCACGTTCGCGAAGGAGAGCCTGGGCGAGACGGCGTAGTTGAACTCCGCCCGGTGAATCCTGGCGACGAAGTCGCCTTGCGGCAGCCGCGCGAACGTCTGGCTCGTGTCG
>WTGL01000084.1:14062-14490 GCA_011523565.1 Acidobacteriota bacterium | reverse complement strand
CTGCTGGATGCCCAGCCACTGGTTCTTCGGCCGCGGGTTGAAGCTGGCGCCGAGTCGCAGCATCTGTACGTTGCGGCGCTGAACGAAGCCGAGCGCGGGATCGAAGTTCTCCTGGATCTCGCGCCACTGCACCTGGGCGTCGTACCGGTCGTTCGGGAACGCGGCCGCGAAGCCGAAGGACGCGTCGTTGTCCGCAGTGCCTTCTCCAGGAGTGCCCTCGTTGTCGCTCTCGAGTCCCCAGGCGTTGAAGACGAAGTTCCGGCCGCTGCCCAGAATGTCCGAGGTGGCCAGGCGGAGGTCCACGCCCATCGTGGTGGCGTCCGTCGCGAGGGCCTGGTTGCCGCTGGTGACGAGCGCGCCGACGTAGGACTGCTGCCAGAAGTTCTGCCGGACCCGTCCGACGAACATGCTCTGGTCAGGGGCGAACG
>WTGL01000084.1:13562-14052 GCA_011523565.1 Acidobacteriota bacterium | reverse complement strand
CCTGCCGGTCAGCTTCAGCCCGTAGTCGAGCGGCACCTCCCGGCCTCCCAGCAGACCGATGCGGCGGCTGAAGAAGGGGAAGATCTCCGCTCCCGTGCTGGGAATGCCTCCCGGCTGGCTAACCCCGGTGGTCGCGAAGTTGAAGACGCCGGCATCCTGGAGGAAGAACGACCGTTTCTCAGGGAAGAAGATCGAGAAACGCGTCAGATTGATCTGGCGCGCGTCGACCTCCGTCTCGCCGAAGTCGGTGTTCAACGTGGCCGTCAGCTTCAGATTGGGCGTCACGTTGAAGAACAGATCGAGCCCGGGCTTGCCGCGCAGGCTGTCGTCACCACTGGCGGCGCTGTGATCCCAGCGCCCGGCAACGAACGGCCGGATGTCCAGGCTGAGGCCCTGCTCCAAACCCCCGAGGCCCGAGATCTCCCCCGCCTCCGAAACCTGGAAGAACTGCGCGTCGAAACGGGCGCCCGCCCAGCGCGCCTCCTCGAAC
>WTGL01000084.1:11142-13552 GCA_011523565.1 Acidobacteriota bacterium | reverse complement strand
CAGGGCGCCGTTCGGGTTCGTCGAGAAGTAGTAGGCGTTGCTCTGATCGCGAAAGGTATCGAGCAGGAGCTCGACGTAGTCGTCCGGTCTGAGCGATGCGTCGCGTGCCATCTGCGACGCGAGGACCCGGTCCGGCTCGGAGTCGTGGCACATCACGCCGATGTAGAGGTGATCGGCGTCGCGCAGCAGGGTGACCTCCGTACGCTCGCTAGGCACGGCACCTTCCGTCGGAATGCGCTGCACCAGGTTGCCGATCCGGGGCGACGACTGCCATGCCGGTTCGTCGAGGACGCCGTCGAGGAGGATCGGCTCCGACACCGCCGTGACGACCGCCGTCCGGGTCGGCCTGCTCGACTCCTCCTGGGCTACGGCGACGCCGGACGAGAACGGGGCGGCGAGCGCCAGGGAGCAGCAGAGCAATGCCGCCGGCACCGGAAACGCGCCGGGTCTACTCATGGTGCGGGCAGGCTAGCAGCCGGCCCCTTCACCTACCGCTACTCCCCCGCAATGTGGTTTCTGACCACGAGCATCTCGACCGGCCGCTTCTCCTTCACGACCGCCAGACCCAGCGTCTCCTCGATTGCCTGAAACACGGACTCCGGCTCTGGGGAGTCGTACTTCAACAAGATCTGGTACGCACCCGCAATCCCCGTCTCGTTCAACGTTGGCGTCTCCAGCAAGTAAGCAAGCCGCCCCGCGAGGCCATCCAGGTCCGTGGCCGCCAGCGAATCCGGGGACACGCGGGAACCACGGCCTGCGGAATCGGGAAGTGATTTGAGCTTCGGCTCGCCCTTCGTAACGACGACGTAGGCGTCAATGACACGCTCTTCCCAACGGGCCTCGACTCCGAGCGCCGCCGAGACAGCCTGTTGCATCGTCGGCTCCAGCAGGTCCGGCCGACCACCGGTGTTCACCACCACGTCGAACTTCTGGTCGGGCAGTTCCGCTTCCATCACGAGACGACCCGGCTCAACGTCGTACGCCACGGACAGCATCGAGTCCGGCTCAAAGGAAAGCAGCCTGACCTCGCGCGGATTCCGCATCATGCCGCTTTCGGCCTTGGTCGTCGGACGAACGAGGACCTGGAAGACGGCTTCCCCCTCCTCTTCATCCACTTCGAAAAGCCCGCCGACGTCCGCTAACTCTGGAACGTCGGGGCGACGACCCGCGATCAGGTCGAGCAAGTCCTCCCTGGTCAGGTCATGAGCCCGGGTGACTGCCTGAACCACCCCTTCCTTGTCCACGAGGAACGTCGTCGGTATCGACAGGACTCCATAGTCCTGGAAAACGGATCTGTCGAGATCGAGAGCGACCAGGCCGGAGATGGGGATCGACTCCAGAAACGGCGTGACAGTCGCTGCCTCCTCGTCCGTGACGGAGACGAAGCGAATGTCCTCCCCCGACAGGTCGTTCTCCAACTCATTCAGGTGCGGGATTGCGTCGACACAGGGGGCGCACCAGGTGGCCCAGAACTCCAGGACGGTCGCCTTCCCCTTCAGTGCCTCCCAGTCCGCGTCTGCATCGGCGGGACCATTCAGCGTCTCTTCGATAGCAAGGGCGGGGGCAAGGTCTCCCGGACCCGGCGCGTCGGGGTTCGGGGCCGCCCAGCTCAGATCCTCGCTGGAAGCAGTGGACGCTGGCTCGCCGCCCTCCTGCCTGCTCCCTGCTCCACACGCGAGCACCAACACCATCACCGGACTGAAAAGGACTCCGATCGTCGGCCTCGGCATCGTCGCACCTCGCTTGGTCTCATCCTCCTGGGCGAAGGGCCCTTGTGCAGGACTACGGTCCTGAACCTCGCGCGGTTTCGCGGTCCACCCACTCGCCGCGCAGCATCACGCGGTCGATCTGGAGCGTGTTCCGGATGTCGGCCAGCGGATCGGCGTTCAGCACGATCAGATCGGCACTCATGCCGGCGGTGAGCGTTCCGAAGTCCGCCTCACCCACCGGCGGCATCCGGCCGGCCCCGGTGGCCGTGGCGGCGACCAGGGTCTCCATCGGCGTCAGGCCGGCCTCGACGTAGAGCTCTAGCTCGTGGTGGGTGCCCCATCCCATCGGCACGTTCGGCGTGCCGCTGTCCGTACCGAGCGCCACCTCGATGCCGTGGTCGTGGACCGTCTTGACGAAGTCCTGCATATGCCGGAAGGAGAGCTTGCGCCCCTCGAAGCCGTCCGCCGCGAGAACGGCGTCGCGGGCCTCCTCGTCGCTCCAGCGCTCAAGCACCCGCGGGTTCATCACGGCCCGCAGTTCCGGATCCTCCAGCAGCTCCGGATGCTCGGCGAAATGCCAGTTGTTCTGGACGATCGACAGGGTGGGCGCGAAGCCGCAGTCCTTCTCCAGACACAGGTCGAGGAAGGCCTGGCTGGGCACCGGATCCTCCATCGGCACGCCGCCGCCCGGCCCGAACGTC
>WTGL01000084.1:0-11132 GCA_011523565.1 Acidobacteriota bacterium | reverse complement strand
CGCCTCTTCCTCCGTCGTCGGCGTGTTCGTGAAGCCCGAGTTGAAGCCGCCCGGGTAGGAGAAGCCGAGCCCAGCGGTGAACGCCCGAGGCAGGTCCGGCCGTCCGGCGTTCGCCTCCAGCATCAGGGCCACCTTCTCCGGGCTGTCCGAGCCGATGCTGCGGGTCGTCGTGACGCCGTAGTAGAGCTGCGACCGCAGCGCCTGCTCCGTGGCTTCCACCGGGCCGCCGTAGTGGGCATGCAGGTCGACGAACCCGGGGATCACCGTCTTGCCGGCCGCATCGACGACTTCCGTGGCGTCCGGCACCTCGACGGCGTCGCTCGGACCGGCCGCCCGCACGCGTCCGTCGTCGATCAGGATGACCGAGTCGGCGACGGGGTCGCCGCCCCTGCCGTCGATGAGCTGGGCGCCCACGATTGCCAGATCGGCGGGCTCTGCGTCCGGCGCAGAAGCACCGCCACAGGCAGTGAAAACCGCGGTCACCAGGAGCGCGACAACTGAAACAGCAGCGTGTCCTCTCATGGTGCGGGCAGGCTACCAGCCGGTGCCGCTCCGGGCCGACCCACCTCCGGCGGCCAACGCATCTTGGCTTGTACGTGACAAACGGCGTGACACGCTCCGGCCCTACACTCGGATCTCAGCACCAGTGGGCTGACGGTCAGTCGGCCTTCGTCCTTCTCCTACCCGCAGGTCCCGACTTCCCGGGTCGGAACTCTAGTCTCCCCAGCTATACGAGAAGCCAATCTCCACCGCGGACTTGCTGGATACGTCAAACGGCAAGTCGCCCTTCGTGTAACGGACGAACAACATCGTCGAATCCCCAACAGGCAGGTCGGACCACGTAGTCGCCGGGATTCGTAGAGAGGCGGACAGGAAACCAAATCGGTCCATCCCGGCCTCGCGAACGGCTGGCGCCGGGTCCAGTTCCTCGAAGTGCCGATAGCCCAGAAAAAACCAGATCGGACTGCCAACCATGGCCTCAAGATTCGCCTTGTAGCTAAGACTCAGCGTCCAACGAGAGTAGTGCTCCCCACCGGCCAACGCGAGCCGCGCATCGTTTCCGCTGGGATCCACCCGCTCCAGACCAATACCGACGGAAGGCCATCCACCCGGTGGCGCATAGACAACGGAACCGCCAAAGGCCTCGTTGGTGGCAGAGAAGTCCTGGTCGCCCTCCAGACTGAAGTGCAGCGAACCAACAACGAACCAGGACTCTCGGCCGTCGGGTACGTACCTGGCGACTCCAAATGCTTCCTCGCACTCCCTTCTCTTCTCTCCGAAATCGCTGCTCTCGATGTCGACTCCTGCCAGGCACTCCCCAAAGGCCGCCCCGTCGATCTCCACCAACCTATCCACCTTCCCGAACCCGCCGCGCTCGAAACCCAGGTCCACCACTGCACGCGAGTACTCCTCCGTGTTGACGGTATCGTCAAGGGTGTACGACCCGTCCAAACTCGCACCGAGAGCGACGCTTCGCACCGTCGCCTCGCCGTCCCTCACGCTGAAGCCTTCCCCGCCGCTCCGCCTGAAGCTCCAGTTGTAGTCCGCCCGCCAACCTCCTTCACCATCCGACTCGCCCGGACTGACATACGACACGTCAACAAAGTCCAATCGTCGGCTCAGGAACGTCCCGAGCCACTCTTCCAGAATCCCCGGGTCGCTGTTCAGGTCCGCCCTGACATCCCCGTCACTCGGGTCGCCGGACCCTTGAGTTCCGACCGCCGCCGGCGGCTCCTCCGCCGCACCGACCGTCCCAGCAAGAAAAGTGACACCGGCAAACGCCCAGAATCCAAGGCTTCGCACTTCCTACTCCTCATCAACGAATCTGAAGTTCGCATCCACCGCATCGCCGAGCGTCGAGCACTTGTTCCCACCTTTCATACCAGCAGAGAACAGGGCCTGGTAAGCACCTTCAAACGTCTGCCCCTTCTCACGTTTGAAGTCCAAACTCACGAGGTACTTCGTAAACTCACCCGCAAACACACCGACATCCAGCGGCAGGACTGCCGGGTCGTCATTGTAAAACGGCAGGTTCTTGATCTGCGGGTCCTTCAACAGGACCGCCGTCGGAATGGAGTAGCGCATCTCGAGGTAACCGAACGTCACCTTGTGTGCCACACTATTGCTCCAGCTCAACTGCTTCTCCTTGTCGTCCTGTTCACGCTGCGACCGATCCCTTATCCTGAGCTTCCCCGCCTCCCTAGCTCGACGAACTACCCTCGCGAGGACCTGAGCACCTTCCCACACGACTACCACCACCAACATCGTGAGTACGATCACCACAATGAAGGTCTGGTCGTTGATCCACTCGTCGAACAGGAAGGCCACTGCCACCCCAGCCAATACGCCCAAGGCTCCCCGCACGCCGAGTCGCACCACTATCTCAGGCAATCAGCACCTCCCGCCCTGGCTTCACTCTTCACGTACCAATGCACTTCGTCTTGCCCTCTCAGTTCCTTCAAATGGCCCACGGGGCTGGGCTGGAGGACGGCCGCAAGAGAAAGGCGGAACTTACGGCGAAGGAACAGCTCGCGCTAGTCCCAGGGCCTCAAGAAACGCAGGTGCGCGCCGTTCAAGCCACATTGCCACCTTCATCAGCGCTCGCTCCAAGTTCCAACCGGTCGACCACAGCTCTGGATCCTCCATAATCTGCTCCCGCCAGAAGCTGAACTCGGCTCTTGCTTCCGCAAGGGTCGTTACCCGGGATAGATCCACCAGCAGCACGTTGTCGGTCTTGCCAAAAGCACACCCTGGCGACCATGCGAGGAGGTACGGGCCCCTTCCGGTCAGCGACTGCCTGGTTGCCTGTAGTGCCTCGTGGGACCTCTCCAGGTCAATTGTGTCTATGATCGCGTCGCACTCCGGCACCAACTCCACTCCTGCTCCGGTGTGGGAATTCAGATAGTGCGCCAAGCCGTCATCAAGCAGGGGCCAGATAGTGACCATTTGCTCGGAAAGTGGTTCGCCATCGGCCTCGAACCGTGTTGCCGTGACGAAAGTCGTAAGGAACGCCTCGCAGAAGACACGGTAGCGATCACGGGAGTCGAGATCCACTTCCGACGGAAAAGCAAGGATGCCGTATGCCGCGACCTGCCACGGCTCGTACTGGTCGTACCCAGCGAAGAGTCGCGAGGCCGGAGGCGGCTCCTCGTCAACCGGCATCCCGCAACTAACCACTAGACAGGCAGCCAGAAAGACTGGTGCCGAGATCGACTTGGCTATGTGTACGAAGGTATCGTCACGATTTGGGCGCATGCAGTCTATCTTCATTGCCCGAGCAAGGAAGCGCAACCGGCAACCGCCCCCCTGCAAATGGAGGGCGGCGACTGAGTGCCGGCTCGAAGGGTAAGGGGCCGGCGCGAGGCTCGCGGCGGCTCCCTGGAACCGGGTCGAATGCTCTCTGCCCCCTATATTCCCCCCTTCAAATGAGGGTTGTCGGTTCGTCCACGCGACCAGTATTTTTGGAACTTTAGACAGACAGGTTCTCCGATGTACTGCAGGAGTTACACAGGTGGGAGGATTGAGATGACGAAGGCCAGCTGGGTTGGTGGCGCGCTGGGCGCGTTTCTACTTTCATGTGTTCTCGCAGTGGCGCCGGCCGCTGGGGATCCGATTGACGATTGCTTCGACTACGCGAACTCGAGTTGGTCGGACGACTATCTGACCTGCGCCGGGACGGGTGACGGGTGTTCGATCTGCGTCGGCTCGATCGTGGTGTACAAGCTTGAAGACGACGATGGTGCTGCGTCCCCGCTTGGAGCTGAGCTCGCTGTGCTCTTGCCAGGGTCGTACGATGCGGATGGTTGGCTGGATCGGGGCGAGGCGTCCCCGCCCGGGAGCTCGATTGGGGAGTTCGTGCGAGTGGAGCGCGGCTGTTCGGAAGATCCAGGTCTGTTTGATGCCCTCGATCCGAGGCAGGCTCCGCCGGCTGTTCGTGCGCGACGCTCTGCCGCAGCCCCGGTCCTGCAACCAGCTCCCGCTCCGTGACATTGCGACACCGCAAGGTGTGCCGTCTCCGCCGGAGTCGCCCGCTGGAGACGGTTGCTTTGTCGGGTGCCTTGGCGTTCATTGTGTGCTTCCCGGCAGTGGCTGGAGGTCAGGGCCCAATGTTTGAGCGCCTGAGGCCGATCGTTCTACCCGAGACTCTGGCGCTTACGGCGGACCTTCGTTGGCTGGACGAAGGTCGGTTGCTGCTCGGCGTCGAGGGGGGCGGCGTCTACTTATGGCGCATCGGGGACCAGGAAGGCGTACTCGAAGCCTCCCTGACGGGTGCCGGCGGCTATCACCGCGGCTTTGAGAGCTATAGCCGCGTCGGCGGTAGCAGTTCAGGAAGCGTGGCGTTTGCCGGCGGCGTCTTCGGCGTCTATCTAAAGGGTGAAGGCGACCTCGACACTCTGAAAGCGATCGAGATCGTCGGCGATGTGGACCGACGTGGTGACCGGACAGCCGTGGTTGGTCTCAGCCGCGACGAAGACGGCGGTTGGGAGGATCACACCGCCTGGCTGTTCAAGGATGGGGATTCCGAGCCGCAGAGGCTCCTGCCCACGCGGGACGACGGAGAAGCCATGGCGCGATGCTGGCATGTTGGCGTGTCCGTGATTCGCCTCATCTCCAATGAGCGGGTCCTTGTGGTGCCCGGACTCGAACCAGGCGTATTCGTCTACGACCGGTCGGGCCAACTCCTGGAGAGCCTGGGCGCGGACACTTTCGGTGCCGACGCGGGCTGCGGGTTGGAAGAGGGAAAGCGGTCCATGCTGGGGAAGGCTGCATTCAGAATAGGGTGGTTGGCGCGCCGCCGAGTGATCGACGAACTCCTGGCCGACGGGTCGGGCAACATCTACTTCTTCGTTCGCCACGTGCCCGGCGGTCCGGGAAGCATCGTTCCGGAATCCCCGGAGTCCGGCCCCGACTCGCAACCGGTCGCAACCTATAGCGCCACGAATCCTCCATTGGGCAGGGTGTGCTGGGATCTCGTCCAGGCGCGTGCCGACGAGTTGACCGCCGTGACCACGCTTCCCTGTGCCGTCGAATCGAGGTTCGCCGATACGCGGCTACGGGCCGATCTACGCGGAGATAGGGTCGTCGTCCTCCTGACGGGGTTCGCGGGCGCGCTGGCGCGGCCGGCAGACGTGTTCGAAGCTCTAATCGGACCTCCTGAAAGCTGAGTTGGTACCTGTACGCACAGCGGCCGTGATCCTGGCGGTCGGTGCAAGCCTGGGACCGATATGCGCTCAGGACAGGTCGGCAATCGGCGATGGCCGGATGCAGATTCTCTGCATCGACGAGGATCGGCGCGCGTACCCCCTGGAACCGATCCCGGGCAGCCGATCGACCCAGATCTGGAGCAACCCGAACCTGCTTGCCGGAGAGCGGAGCCCCACGCATTGCTGGGCGTGGAACGAGGCCTGCCCTCCGCGCCGCGTCGCTCGCGGCGAGGATGCCGCCGGCGCTTGCAAGACCAACCCTTCCGGAAGCGCCCGGCTGTCGATTCGGGTGACGTCCCCCGGAACGGACAACGGTCCGCCAGACGGCGGCACCGGTCTGCCTGACGGAGTCGAGATCATCGCGGCGCCGGCCGAGATGTGGCGTGAAACGCCGATCAGCCTGTTGCCGACGTGGGCCACTGACTCCGGCGGGGTAAGCCTGCCCCGCGGCGCTGAGCGGTGGAGGTTGCAGGCTCGCGCCGAAGGACGACTTTCCCGCCTGCGTGACGTGTCGCTGGAAGAGGACGCGGTCGAAGTGGTGCTGATGCCCGCGGGCGGCGTCTCCGTCCAGGTGACGGCGGACCGAGCGCCGCTCGCCGGTGCGCGTCTCTCTCTGGTGCAGCCAGGCCGATTCGCCGACAGGCGCGCGCCCGAGCTCCTCGCCTTCGAGTTCACGGACGACGCGGGCGAAGGCAACCTGGCGATAGCGGAGTCCGACCGCTCCCTGGTGGTCGTCAGCAGCACCGCACGCACAGCCGCGGCCTTCCAGAAACTCGAGGACGTGCCACCCGTCGTCGAACTAGGCCCGGGCTACGCAGTGACCGGCGTGGCTGTCAACGTCGCAGGTGACCCGGTAGCGGAAGCACGGTTGCTGGGCCTCTCCTGGATTCCGAACGGAGGCGGCCTGATGCAGCGCCACACGGGAAAGACGGGCGCCGACGGCCGTTTCCGCCTTACGGGGTTCTCGCCAGGGACCGCGCTCCTGCGCACCGATGGCGGAAGCCTCGCCTACTCCAGGCAGTTCGACCTTGAAGACTCGGTCGACCTTGGCTCGGTTGTGCTTGTTTCGCCCGAGCATGTGTGGCTGGAGATCGTCAACCGGGACAGTCGGTTGCCCGTCCGCGGTGCCTCCGTCCAGCCGGCAGGAGGCGAGTGGGCGGCCGTCGACGAAGATGGCGCGGTTCTGGTGATGCTGGTCCTCGGGCGGAGCCTGCTGGTCAAAGCCAAGGGCTACATTTCGGCCAGCGTGGAACTGCCCGACGGTGCGGGGCAAACGGGCGAGGAGCCCTTCGTCGTTGAACTCGAACCGGCGTTCACCGTCGAGGGCGCCTATGTGGCCGCTGACGGGCTCACGCCCGCGGCCGGTGGCCGGTTCGTCGCTCGGCGCGAAACCGACAACATGAGCAGCCATCGACCGCTGGCGCCGGACGGCTCATTCTCCATTGATCTGCCCGCCGGTGCGTACGAGTTGGAGTTGTCCGCCGGTAACGCCGGATCGAGGCGTCTGAGCGTCAGCGGGTCGTCAGGAGAACTGCGGGATCTGGGAGTCGTTGTGGCCTCGGCCTCGGCCTGGGTCTCGGGCCATGTCCTGAGCCCTGAGTACGCACCGGTGGCAGGGGCATCGGTCTCCCGCGTGCGTTCTTCCGAGATGGGACCGCTCATGGCGTGGGCGCTTGGCAACGTCGACCGCGTGACCACGAACGCTGAGGGCTACTTCGAACTGTTCGGTCTCGACGGCGGCGTCTCCACGCTCCGGGTGGAGGCAGAGGGGTTCGCGCCCATGGAGTTCGAAGTAGAGGCGCAAGCAGTTGAATGGGTCGACGCGGGGACTGTGGAGCTGTCACGAGGACGCCCCGTCCGCGTTCGATCCGACGTGAACCGGGGTGAAGTCGTCCTCGACACGGGGCTCGTGGGGAATCCGAGGCAGCTCATTCGAGTCGCTCTCGTCGACGGCGAGGCCCTGGTCGAGAGGGTGCCGAACGGTGCCTTTGCGCTTCAGGTCCTTGAGGACGGCGTGCCTGTGTGCGAATGGGACGAGCAGGACAAGACTGGCGGTGTTTCGATTCGTTGCGACCGGAGCACGGTCACCGTTACGGGCCGAGTGACGCTAGGCGACCAGGCGGGAGACGGCATGCTGCTCTGGCAGCAGAAGGGGCGGGCAGCTCTGCCTGAAGGCGGTCTCATCACTCGCGGAGGACCCCTGCCGAGGACGCAGGTGGTATCGAACCGGCCGCAGGAAAGGCAGGCCATGCTGAACGGCGAGGGCCGCTACCGGATCGAGGCGGTGCTTCCCGGCGACTGGGAAGTGATCTGGATGCCTCTATCGGGCGGACAACAGGAGGTCAGGGAGGTCGAAGTCCCGGATGGCGCGGGGGGTGACGTGGTGTTGGATCTCGACTACGGTGGCGTCTCCGTGGTCGGCGTCGTAACGGAAGCGGACGGAGCGCCGGCTACGCACGCGACTGTGGACGTCTTTCCCAGCCGACGAGCCGTGGTCGCCGACGAAGTCGGTCGCTTCCAGATCACGGGGCTGGCTCCGGGCACCTACCAGTTGCGTGCACGGCTGCGTGATCTGCGCTCCCGCCTCGTTGACGTCGAGTTGCGGACTG
Source organism: Acidobacteriota bacterium (assembly GCA_011523565.1). Classification (GTDB taxonomy): domain Bacteria; phylum Acidobacteriota; class Thermoanaerobaculia; order Multivoradales; family Multivoraceae; genus Multivorans. The sequence goes on along the minus strand of WTGL01000084.1, from coordinate 3,319 downwards.
ATCGCAGGGAAGCGGTGGACCTGATCCTTGTCGACGATCCGCCGAGCGACGAAGTCGCCATCTACCTTGAAGGTGGCGGCAGCGGTCTGTGTTTCGTCAAGGCCGACACCGGCGTGTCGCATGTTGTGCGGGTCACCGGCGGCATGGCAAGGCAGAAGCTCTCGCCGCCGCTCTCGAGCCGACTACAGGTCGCCTGCCGTGCCAGCGGGCATTGGGTCTTGAGCGATTGGCGGGATCTCCGCCATGCCCTTGACGAAGGAGTGGCGCTGGATCCCTTCGACTCAACGGCGACGCTTGTCCTTACGGGTGTCGCCCCGGGAGCGCCGATCGAGATCACCGGTCCCGGCGATTGGAACCTCGGCGCCCTCCGTCTCTGGTTCGGTGGAGCGCGGACCTTCCAGGTCGGCGACACCATCTCGAACCTCCCGGGCGGGAGTTACACCCTGCGCTGGGGAAATCGCTCGCGAATCGTCCGAATCGAAGGCGGGCGCGCCACAGAAGTGGAGATCAACGCCTGACGTCGTCCGACTGCGCGATCGCCAAGTGGGAACTGGACAAGACCAGTCTGACCAGGTCCGCCTGCCTTGAAGTCCAGGTGCGCGACAGAGCCTGCTGCACGAGCGAACGGACGGAAACCACGCGCCGGTTCGTGCTTTCCGCGATCTCACGAATCGTCAGTCCCTCAGCAAGGGACACTGCGACACGACTCTCGGCAGGCGTCAATCCGAGCGACTTCGCAACTTGCTCAGGTCTTGGCCGAATCCGGCGCCAAGGGTCCACCATCACGACAATGGCAGCGACCCCTGTGGAACTGGCGTTGGCTTGATTGACGTAGACGGTCAACGGACGCCTGTTCGGCCAGGCGCGGACCGTTGCAAACCCACCGGTCCCGGATTCCATCTCGCCACCGACCGCCGGTGCCACAAGGCGCTCCAGAGCTTCGGCATCCGCCGGTCGCTGAGCTCGCAGCTTCCCGCCGCGCTCAAAGAGGCCCCCCTCCTCCTCGCGAAGGATCTCGCGCCCGCGGGCATTCGACCCGACGATCGCGCCGCTACCGTTGAGGCTGACAAGGCCCACTTGTCGCTGGTCTACAAGAGCCTCTGCGAGAGTTGGCGGCGGGGCAGACACGGATCTACAGGCTCGAAGTCCCAAGCCCAGCCTTCACAGCCTTCAGTTCTGCGATCTGCCGGTCGAGGTCGCTGTCGAACACGGGCGCGACGAAGAGCCGACCACAAGGTCGGTCCGTATCCGAAGCGGACGAACAGTCCTCCTGGTCGTCTCCGACCTTTCGGTCCTCTGGATCTGATACTTCGGCGACCTTCGACCCGGTGTCCTGCGCGGTTTCGTGGCGGATCGGGTCGACGACCGAAGCGAAGACTCCGGTAGCGACGCCGGCGGCCAGGGCGGTAGCCGCAGTAGCCAGCGCAGCACCGGGGCGCGCTCGATGGGGATTGAGAACGACCCTGATTCTCCTCTCCAGCCGCGACTGCTGTGCCATCGGCAGCGACAGGACCGCCCGAACTGGAGCCCTGCCCTCAGCGAGCGAGAGAAGGTGCCCTGCATACTCCGACGGCCGCACACCGAACGACAGGACTTTCTCGTCGCAGGCTTCCTCGCGCCTCGCAGCAGCCAGACCCGACGCCACCCAACTCAAGGGGTGGAACCAGTAGAAGGCCAGGACAGCACGGCCCGCGAGCTGCCGGAGAGCGTCACGCCTGCGAACGTGGACCAGCTCGTGAGCAAGGACGATGCGGCACCGCTCTTCAGACCAGCTCGCAGCCGAAACCGGAAGCAGGATGACCGGCTTCCATACGCCTCCCGTCATCGGAGTGAGGATCTGCTTTCCCTGAAGGAGCCGAACTTCGGCGCGGATGGCGAGTTGCTTCCGTAGCGCCTCCAACTGCCGGAGCCAGGCTTCATTCTCCACGGGCAACGCGACACGAGCCAGCCTGTGGAACCGCAGGGCTGCAACACCAACGGAGGCGAGTGCCACTCCGCAACCGGTCACCCAGATCGCATAGGCCGGAACTGCCAGCACAGGAATCTCAAGCTGTACGTCGTCGGTCGGTCCGCCAGCCTGGGGAAGGACCGCCACATCCCAGGAAGGGCCGAACAGTCTAAGGGCGGGCAGTATCGGCAGGAGCGCGAATGTGAGCGTCCACAAGTTATGGCGCGTCAGTGCCGGTCCCTTGTGAGTCAGCCACTGAAGAGCCAGAGCCACAAGCAGCAAGACCGTAGCCCGGACGACGAGATCCGCCAGACCCGAAAACTCCGCCGTCATGAAGAAATCGCTCACCGGCCCTCTCTCGACGCCCAGTCGATGAGCAACTCGATGCGCGCTCGCTCTTCCGGGCTGAGCCTTGCGTCCTCAAGCTCCAGGAGCGTAGCGACCGCACCCTCCACCGAGCCGCCGAAGAACGTCCTCAAGACGTGCCGCATCGCCGACCGTCGCGCGCGAGCAGCCGGGACCGTGGGCGAGTACAGGTAGCGGGCGCCGTCCTGCTCACTCACCAGGTGCCCCTTGTTGACGAGGATACGCAGCACCGAACGCACGGCCGAGTAGGTGGGCGGTTCGGCCATGCGTTCGCGGATCTGCACCGCGGTGGCGGCTCCGGACTCATGGACGATGTCCATCACCTCACGCTCTCGTCTGCTGAGTTGGGGCAGCTCGTTCACCATCGCGTCGCCCATCCGAGGCACCGTCTTGAAGACTCCATTTCGACGTCCTGAAGACACCATAGTCGACGGGTGCTGAAAAATCAACACCCTGAGCTAGACGTACCGATGCCGCCTCGAATGAGAGAATCCCGTCCAATCCAAACCGGAGCATCCAATGAGTTGGAACGACGACGTCAAGGAGATCGAACGGCAGCGCCGCATGGCCGAGCAGATGGGCGGCGCCGACAGCGTGGCCTTCCAGCACGGGCGCGGGAAGCTGACGGTGCGCGAGCGCGTCGACCTGCTGGCGGATCCGGGGACTTTCCACGAGATCGGCGCGCTGGCCGGTACGGCGACCTGGGAAGACGGTTCGGTTGCGGCGCTCAAACCCTCCAACATGGTCGTTGGCACGGTGCGCGTCGACGGCCGCAAGGTCGTCTTCTCCGGCGGCGACTTCACGATCCGCGGTGGGGCGTCGGACGCGAACATCGGCAACAAGAGCCGCTTCGCCGAGCAGTTCGCGCTGCGCAGCCGGCTGCCCTTCGTCCGGCTACTCGATGCCACCGGCGGCAGCGTCAAGACCTTCGAGCAGATCGGCAGGACCTATCTGCCCGGCGGCGCCGGAACCGACGTGTCGACCCATCTCCTGCAGGCGGTTCCG
>WTGL01000120.1:14141-15095 GCA_011523565.1 Acidobacteriota bacterium | reverse complement strand
GCTGCTGTTCTGGTTCATGCTGTTCGCCTGGTCGGGGCTGGGCGGCGCCTTCGTTCCGGTCATCCTATGTTCCCTCTTCTGGAAGCGGACGACGTTGCCGGGTGCGCTGGCCGGGATGGCGGCAGGATTCGCCGTGACGGTGGCCTGGGTCGTGTGGTTCAAGGCGTCCTACTACGACCTGTACGAGCTGATCCCGGGGCTCATCGCGGGGACGGCGGCGACGGTGATCGTCAGCCTGCGGACGGAGCCTCCGGAAGGTGCGGTGACGGAGTTCGAGGACGTTCACGCGACGGTGAGGGGTTCCTAGGGCTACACTGCCCGCCATGCCCAGACTGTCCTTTGTTCTCCCGCTGGTCGCCGCGTTGGCGCTACCGGCAACGGCCGAAGAACTCTCGTACTACCTCGCAGACGCCGTCGATCCGGCCGCCTACGACTCGAATGTGCCGCGGCCGTCCGCGGTACTCGGCTACGAGGTGGGGGAGTGGCACGTTCGCCCGGATCAGCTCAATGCCTACATGCGGGCCGTGGCCGCGTCCTCGCCGCGGGTGACCGTCTCGGTGCAGGGATGGACGCACGAGCAGCGTCCCCAGCTTCTGCTGGCGATCACCTCGCCGCGCAACCATGCCCGGCTCGAGGAGATCCGCGAGCAGAGGCGCGGTCTCGTCGATCCGCGGCTGCCGGCGCCGGAACTCGAGGAACTGCCGGTCGTCATCTGGCTCGGCTACAGCATCCACGGCAACGAACCGAGCGGCGCGAACGCCTCGATGCTGATGGTGTACCACCTGGCGGCGTCGCGTTCGGACGTGGTCGCGGAACAACTGGAGCGGGCGGTCATCTTGCTCGACCCGAGTCTGAATCCGGACGGGATCGGCCGGTTCGCCCATTGGGCGAACACGAACCGGGGCATGGTGCTGAATCCCGACCCCGGTCACCGGGAGCACCGGGAACCGTGGC
>WTGL01000120.1:10687-14131 GCA_011523565.1 Acidobacteriota bacterium | reverse complement strand
ACTACTGGTTCGACCTGAACCGGGACTGGCTCCTGCTGCAGCATCCCGAGTCGCAGGCCCGGATTGCGACCTGGAAGGCGTGGCAGCCGAACCTCGTCGGCGACTTCCACGAGATGGGTTCGAACAGCACGTTCTTCTTTCAGCCCGGCGTCCCGAGCCGGCGGAATCCACTGATTCCCGAGCGCAACGTGGAACTGACCGAGGAGATCGCGGCGCACCACGCCGCTGTGTTCGATCGCATGGGTCGTCTCTACTACAGCCGTGAAGGATTCGACGATTTCTACCTCGGCAAGGGCTCGACCTATCCGGACGCCCACGGCGCGGTGGGTTTCCTCTTCGAGCAGGGGAGGGCGGCGGGGCACCGGATCGAGACGGAGAACGGGGAACTGGCGTTCGGTTTCGGCATCAAGAACCAGCTCCTGGCGTCCCTCTCCATGATCGAGGGCGGCGTGGCGAAGCGCCTCGAACTCCTGGAACACCAGCGCGACTTCTTCCGAGGCGCTCTGGCCGCTGCGGAGGAGTCCGGCCCAGCCGCGTACGTGTTCCACTTGGACGGCGACCGCGGCCGGGCGCATCGCATGCTGGACCTGCTGTTGCGCCACGAGATCGAGGTCTACGGGGCGGTGGACGACATCGCGTTCGAGGATCGGACCTATCCCTCCGGTGCCTCCTGGCTGGTACCGATGGCGCAACCCCAGTCGACCCTCGTACGCTCCTTCTTCGAGATCGTGACCGAGTTCAACGACTCGGTGTTCTACGACGTTTCGGCCTGGTCACTGCCGCTCGCCTTCGGCGCCGAGTACGACCTGCTCGAGGGCGACGCTTACCGGCCGGAGATGCTCGGCGCTCCGGTGACGGATGCATCGGTTGAGCCCGGCCGGTTCGGCGATGCGAGGCCGAACGAGGCGGTGTACGCCTACGCCTTCTCGTGGGACGGTTACTTCGCGCCGCGGGTCCTGAACCGGTTGCAGCGCGCCGGGGCCCGCGCCCGTGCCGCGGTTCGGCCGTTCACGGCGGAAACGGCTGCCGGCACGGAGTCGTTCGAGCCCGGAGCGATCGTCGTGCCGGTGGGTCGCGAGGGCGAGCCGGGCGCAAACGCCGAAATCGACCTGGAGGGACTGCTCGGCGAGGCGGCGGCCGCCGACGGCGTCGACGTTCACCGGTTGATCAGCGGTCAGGCCGCTGCCGGAATCGACCTGGGCAGTCCGAGCCTGCGACCGCTGGTCGCGCCGCGGACGCTGCTCGTGAGCGGTTCCGGGACTCCGTCGTATCGCGTCGGCGAGGCCTGGCACCTGCTCGACGAACGCTTCGGCGTCGAGGTCTCACTGGTCGATCTCGACGCCTTGGGCGGCGCGGACCTGGACCGATACACCCACGTCGTGCTGGCCTTGGGGGGCTTCGGCGGTGGGGCGCCCCGGGAAGAGGTTCGGGATCGCCTACGGACCTGGGTGCGTAGCGGCGGTGCCGTCGTGGCCATCGGTACGGCGAGCCGCTGGGCGAGCGCCGAGCTCCTGGGCCGCGAAGAGACGGTGGAGGATCGGGTATCCGATGCCGAGGGCGCGGGCGCTTCTGAGGACACGGATGCTCCCGAAGCGCCGGAGCGCCCCCGTTACGCCGACTACCGTGACCAGCGCGCCGAGCAGCTCATGGCCGGCACGATCGTCGGCGTCGAACTGGATCTGACGCATCCGCTCTCTTACGGCTACAAGCGGCCCGACCTCGCCGTGATCCGCACCGCCGAGTGGATCCTGCCGCCCAGCTCCGATCCCTTCGAGAACGTTGCCCTGTACCAGGACCCGCCGCGACTCTCCGGCTGGATTTCGCAGGAGAACCAGCGCCGTCTGGCCGGTAAGCCAGCCGTCATCGCCAGCCGCATGGGCCGTGGCGTCGTGATTCAGCTCCTCGACAATCCGAACTTCCGCGCGTACTTCTACGGCTCCAACCGGTTGTTTCTGAACTCGATCTTCCTCTCCGGCCTGATCGACTCGACCTCCGCGCCGGAAACCTGGTAGCGATCGGCGGGCCGGTCCACGCCCTCGCCTGGCAAGCGTCTTGCGTTCGTCTGCGGCGTTGTGCTGAGATCCGGCGGGCCAAGCTGGCCCGGCGTGCAGAAGCAACGCGCCGAGGTCGGTGCGTCTGGTCGCTTTGACGCCTCGGCGAAGTTCGCAGGCACAGCTGAGCCGGGCGTCAGGCATATGGGCGAAACGAAGTCGTCAACTGTCCACGGAGAACGGCAAGAGTGAGCGAAGATGGCGAAGTCCTGATCGCGGTCAGTGACCTGACCAAGCATTACGGTCCGATCCGCGCCGTCGACGGGATCAGCTTCGAGGTGCGCCGCGGCGACGTCCTCGGTTTTCTCGGACCGAACGGAGCCGGCAAGACGACGGCGATGAAGATGATCACGGGCTTCCTGGAGCCGGACCGAGGTTCCGTCACGGTTGCCGGCATCGATGTCGGGGCGGATCGGCTGGCCGTGAGCCGGCAAATCGGCTACCTGCCCGAGGATGCGCCGGCCTACGGCGAGATGAGTGTCGAGGCCTTCCTTCGGTTCATCGCCGAGGCGCGCGAACTCGAGGACGCGGACGAGGCGATCGAGGCGGTGCTGGACACGGCCCACCTGCGCAGCGTGAGGGGCCAGACGGTCGAGACCCTGTCGAAGGGCTACAAGCGGCGGGTGGGACTGGCGCAGGCGCTGATCCACGACCCTGACGTGCTGATCCTCGACGAGCCGACGGACGGTCTCGATCCGAACCAGAAGGCCGTAGTCCAGGATTTGATATCGAGCCTGTCGTCGGACCGCTGCATCGTCCTGTCGACCCACATCCTCGACGAGGCGGAGCGCGTGTGCAATCGGGCGGTCATTCTCTCCGAGGGTCGCATCCTGGTCGACTCGACGCCCGAGGACCTCGTGAGTCAGGCGCCGGGCCACAACGCGGTCCGTTTCCGGGTCACGGAAGGAGACGCCGCCGAGGTGGCGGCGAGGCTGGCCGAGGCCGAGTGGTGCGTGGCGGCTCGCGTGCTGCCCGGCGGCGAGGTCGAGGCCGAGCCTGCCGGCGGCGAGAATCGGCTGAACGAGGTGCTCGCCGCGGTCGGCGAGCACCGCGTCGCCGACGTCAGGGTGAGGGAGGGCCGGCTCGACGAGCTCTTCCGCGACGTGACGAGAGGAGTGGCGGCATGAGCGCGCTGGCGTGGCGTTTCACGGGAATGAGGGCGGTGCTGAGACGGGAGTTCCACGGCTACTTCGCGTCGCCGCTCGGCTACATCTTCATGGTCATCTTCCTGATTGCCAGCGGCTATCTCATGGTGTCGCGCGACTTCGGCCGTTTTCTGGAACTCCGCGAGGCGAACCTCGACGCACTGTTCAGCTACCTGCCGTGGATCTTCGTCGTGCTGGTGCCGGCGGTGGCGATGCGGCTGTGGGCGGAGGAGAGGCGTTCCGGCACC
>WTGL01000120.1:7051-10677 GCA_011523565.1 Acidobacteriota bacterium | reverse complement strand
GATCGGCGTGCCGCAGACCCAGGAGTTCGTGGGCAAGTGGTTCGGCGGCTATGTGGAGCGGGTGGTCTCTTCGCTCAGCCTGCTCGATCACTTCGAGACGCTGACCCGCGGCCTCCTGCAGTTGAATTCGTTGCTGTTCTTCGTGTTGTTCACCGTCGGCTGGCTGGTCTGCGGCATGCTGGTGCTCAGCCAGACGAAGACCAATTGAGGGTTGGCAGATGACTGACGAACCGAACGTACGTCCGGATGCCGGCGAGGACGCCGGCGCACCCAGTGGCGGGGATGTCGGCGCCGACGGCGGCACGAAGGGGATGACGGTGGCCCAGAGTCGCCTCGTGACCCTGGCCCTGATCGGGCTCGTGACCGTGCTCTCGATCCACGTCGCCAACGAGTGGCTGGAGGGCTGGCGCGTCGACCTCTCCGGCGGCGATCTGTACTCGCTGACCGACGGCACCCACGCGATCCTCGATCGCATGCAGGAAGAGGGCGTCAATCCGCTGGACATCCGTCTCTACTTTTCCGAGACGGCGGGCAAGACGCTGCCCAAGTTCGTCAAGGACTTCATCGGCTACGAGCGCTATCTGCGCAGCCTGCTGGGCGAGTACGAGCGGGCCGCGGCCGGGAAGATCCGCGTCGAGACGATCGACCCGCTTCCCGACAGCGACGACGCGGACCGCGCCGCCGAGGATGGTCTCGACGGCAAGCTGATCAACCAGAACGGCGATCTCTTCTACTTCGGTCTGGCGTTCGAGACCCAGACCGGCAGCAGGGAGACGATCGAGTTCCTGTGGCCGCAGGAGCAGGAGAACATCGAGTACGAGATCTCGAAGAAGATCCACGGTCTGCTCTGGCCGGCCCGGCAGAGGGTGGGCGTGCTCTCGAGCCTGGAGGTCTTCGGCGGCGCCCAGGACCCGTTCATGGCGCAGATGCTGGCGGCTCAGGGCCGGACGCCGTCGCAGAAGTGGATCATCGTCCAGGTGCTGGAGGATCTCTACGACGTCTCCCAGGTCGCGCCGGACGTGGACGAGATCTCACGCGACGAGGTCGACCTGCTGGTCGTGATCCATCCCAAGGACCTGCCCGACAAGACGGTGTTCGCGATCGACCAGTGGGTGGCCGCGGGCGGCAACACGCTGATCTTCCTCGATCCGTATGCGCTGGGCGACACCCCGCCGCAGAACCCTCAACAGCCCTGGATGGCCCTCCAGTACCAGCCGGCCTCGAACCTGAAGCAGCTGCTCGCAGCCTGGGGTCTGGAGCTTCCAGCCAATCAGTTCGCGGCCGACTTCGAACTGGCGGCGCGGCGGCCGATGAGCCAGTTCGGCGCCTCCGAGTCGGTGATCATCGATCTTCAGGTCGACTCCACGCTTCACGAAGACCTGCTGGACGAGGAGAATCCGATGTTGCGCGGCCTGTCGAACACGCGCTTCTTCCTTTCCGGTGTGCTGCGTGAGTTGGGTGACGACGGGTTGGCCGACATCGGCGAAGACGACGCGGAGGAAGAGCCGGGCGAAAGCGACACCGGTGAAACCGGACCTGTGGAGGGCGTCGAACTGCAACCGCTGATCTCCACGACTCCGGCCGGCAACACGCTCGAAGTGCTGCCGGGCTTCGGCGGCGGCGAGGGCCTGGCCTACACCGACCTGAACGACGGCGCCACGCTCCGGGACACGTTCGCGCCGGGCGAAGAGCCGCTGGCGCTGGCGTACTTCGTGCGCGGCAGGCTGCCGACCGCCTTCCCGGACGGCGTGGACTACCCTGACAGGGAGGCGGAGCGGCCGCCCAACCTGCCGCCCGAGATCGAGGTTCCGCCGCCCGACGACGCACAGATCATCCACCGCGATCCCCTGCCCGAGGAGGAACGCGGCGAGGCGGCGGTGGTCGTGTTCGCGGACGTTGACTTCATCCACGACCAGATCGCCTTTCTGCAGAACCCGTTCGGGATCATCCAGGCCGCCAACGACAACCACAAGGTCGTTCTCAACAGCATCGACTACCTGCTCGGCTCCCAGGACCTGATGGCGGTCCGTGCGAAGAGCGGCATGAACCGGCCCTTCCTCCGCTTCGACGAGATCGAGGCGCAGGCGGAACTCGACACGCTCGACCGTGAGCGGCAGATCAGGGAGGAGATCGAGAGCTTCGAGGAGGAGCTGCGCGAGAAGCAGGGTGAGATCACCCAACGCAACGCAGCGCTCTTCGAACGCAAGCTGCAGGAGGAAGTCGACGAGTTGAACGAGCGGATCCTGGAGGGCAACCGGGAGCTGCGGGACATCCGCAAAGGCCGGCGCGAAGCGCTCGAGCGTGAGGAGTCCATGGTGCGCTTCGCCGTCATCGGGTGGATGCCCATCGTCGTCCTGCTGATTGGTCTCTACCGCGCCCGGCGGCGCTAGGGCTTGCATGAAACAATCCCGTTTCCTGTGTGTCAGCGCGGCGCGGACGCCGCGACTCGACTGCTAGGAGTTATCGGCATGAGCCAGTTGAATCAGAGGCTTGTAGCTGCGGCCGTGGCGTTGCTGGCCCTTTCGGTCTTCAGCTACTGGAACAGCGTGTCGCGCGCCGAGCGTTTCGAGAGCGGTCAGAAGTTCCTGCCCAACCTGAACCCGGACGAGATCGCCGCGGTCGAGATCCTCCAGGGAGACGAGCAGGTCACGCTGAGCCGGCAGGGCGACGTCTACGTGGTCGAGGAAGTTCACGACTATCGGGCCCGGAACGAGGGTGTGAATCGCCTGGTGCGCAACCTGCTCGACATCGAGCTCGCGAAGGAGATTGGCTCAGGCGACGGCCTCGCCGCGGAACTCGGCATCGAACCCCCCGGCGAGGACACGGTGGAAGTGGCGCTCAGGAACGCCGCCGGCAGCGACATGGTCCGGCTGCGGGTGGGCAACCGGTTCGAGGGCGGCAGCGGCAACTACGTCCGCCGCCTCGACGGCGAGGAGAACCCGATCTTCCTGACCGAGGCGACCGTGTTGATCGACAGCACGGCGGATCAGTTCCTGCAGAAGGAGATCGTCGACGTGGCCGGCAGCGACGTGGCGCGAATCGACGGACCCGACTTCACCTTCACCAAGGATGGTGAAGACGGAGCGGAGCTCGCGCTCGAGCGGGTGCCGTCCGGGCGTCGCGAGAAGACGAGCGAGGTCGGCCGGGTCAAGAACTTCCTGTCCCGGCTGCGGTTCTCCGAGGTCCACCTCGCCGACGCCGAGGAAGTGGCCGATCTCTCCTTCGACAGCGAGTTCCGGTACGAACTGGAGGACGGTTCCGGCTACGTCGTCTCGGTCGCCGCGCGGGAGGATGACCGCTACATCCGCATCAGCGGCTACCACACGGTGCAGCAGGTGGAGATCGAGCGGGACACCCCAGACGAGGAACTCCAGGAGAAGGCCGACATCCTGAACCGGGCGGAGGAGATGCGGGACTTCAACGACTACCAGGGCTCCTGGGTGTACAAGCTGGACAGCTTCACCGGCGAGAAGCTCGACCTCCGGCGCACCGACCTGATCGAAGACGAAGACGACGAAGACACCTGAGGAGACTGATTGATGATTGGTTACTGCACGATCGGCGTGAACGACATGGACCGGGCGACGGCCTTCTACGACTCGCTGCTCGGGGAGTTGGGAGCGAAG
>WTGL01000120.1:4178-7041 GCA_011523565.1 Acidobacteriota bacterium | reverse complement strand
GAACATGGTGGCGATCCCGGCGGCTTCGCAGGAGCAGGTCGACCAGCTTCACGCGAGGGCGCTCGAACTGGGCGGCACGGACGAGGGCGCGCCCGGAACGCGCGTGGCCACGTTCTACGGCGGCTACGTTCGGGATCTCGACGGCAACAAGCTCTGCTTCTTCAACATGGGCTGAAGCTGAGTCGGCGCCAGGCCAGGCGGGTTTGCTGCGTCTTGTAGTGCGCTGAGGACGCCCGGCCAGGGCCGCCTGGCCGGGGGGGTTTCCGTGGGGAGCAGTTGACTTTTCGATAAGACGAAAAATAAGATTGGTCGCGGTGGAAACGTCGAGAGTCAGGCGCCGGCGGCCAGACCGCCTCGGTGTCACGGCCGTTGGCCTGTGGGCGATCGTGGCGGTGCTGAGCGCGGCTCAGGTCAGGGCCGTCGACTGTCCGGCGGACGCAGGCCTGCACGGCACGGTGCGCTCCCTTGCCGGGAAGCCGGTGGCCGACGCCGCGGTTACGCTGACCACTACCTCCCGGACGGTGGCAACCGGAGAGGACGGGCGATTCTGTCTCTTCCCGGTGGAACCGGGCGAGCACCGGCTGGTCATCTTCGCGGACGGCTACGGCGTCGCTGAACAGGATTTCCGGGTCGAGCACCAGAGCGCGGCCCAGGTCGAGATTCGGCTCCGCGCCGCGTTCGGCGAGGAGGTAGTGATCAGTGCGACGAGGACGGGAAAGCGCCTCGCCGATGTGCCGCTCCACGTGCAGACGGTGCGGCGCTCCCAGATCGAGGGCGTCGTCGCGCGCACACTGGCCGATGCCGTGGAGTGGACGCGAGGCGTGCGCGTCGAGTCGAACTGCCAGAGTTGCAACACCTCCCAGATCCGGTTGCTCGGTCTCGAGGGTCCGTACTCCCAGGTTCTGGTCGACGGCCAGCCGACCGTGTCGTCTCTGGCGATGGTCTATGGCATCGAGCAGTTGCCGGCGCGGCTGATCGACTCGATCGAGGTGGTCCGGGGCGGCGGTTCGCCGGCCTACGGAGCAGGGGCGGTGGCCGGCGTGATCAACCTGATTCCGCACCATCCCGACCACACCCACGTCGAGGTGAGCGCACGCTCGAGCCGGATGGCTGGCGCGGGAGGCGCGGTGCGGAGCCCCTCGTACAGCCTGGTCGCCGACCTGATGCCCGGTTCGTCCCGGGCGGCGACGTTCTACGGCCAGGTTGACCGGGAGGCGCCGGTCGATGTCGACGGTGACGGCTTCACCGACGTCTCGATCCGGGACCTGGATGCTCTTGGAGCGCGCTACCACGAGTTCCTGTTCGACGGCGCGGCGCGGCTCGCGGTGGACGTCAGCCACGTCAGCGAGTTTCGGCGCGGCGGCGACCGGTTGCACCTGCCGCCGCAGCATGCTCAGGTCGCCGAACAACTGGACTCCCACAGGAAAGGCGTCACGGCCTCCTGGCTGCAGACCCTGTCCCCGCGATGGGACTGGCGGGCGACCGTGTCCCATGCGGCCGCCGAGCGCGACAGCTACTACGGGGCGGGTGGCGACTCGAGCGCCTTCGGGACAACCCGCAATCCGCTCTGGATCTTCGACGCCCACGTCGACCGCGGCGGCGAGCGGGGCACGCTGAGTTTCGGCCTGCAGGCCTCGGACGATGTCATCGACGATCGCCAGCCGGCGTACGGACGGATGATTCGTGAGGGCTACCGCGGGGCGGCGGCCTTCGTTCAGGACGACCGGAAGATCGCCGACGGCGTGACCCTGCTGTACGGGCTGCGGGCGGACCGCCATAGCGCGGTCGACGGATCGATCGTCTCGCCGCGAGCGGCCCTGATGTGGACGCCGCGGAGCGACCTGACCCTGCGCGTTTCCCACAGCGCCGGCTTCCGTCCACCCGCGGTGTTCGACGAGCAGCTCCACATCGCTCTGCTCGGCGGCGAGGCGATGGTCGTGCGGGATGACCCCGGCCTGCGGGAGGAGACGTCCGTCTCGCGCATGCTGAGCGTCGAGTGGAGGCCGATGGTCGGCGAGCGCACGGCCATGGCATTCGATTCGACCTTCTTCGATACGACCATCGCCGGTCTTTTCCACAACCGCGAGGAAGACGATCCGGCGACCCCGGAACTCGAGTTCACGCGCACGAACTTCGGCCGTGCCCGAGTCGCCGGCGTGGAGGTTGGCTGGAGCCTGAGGCGCGGCAGTCTGGCCGTGGACGCGGGTTACGGATGGCAGCGGGCGGAGTTCGGCCATCCCGAACCGGACTTCGGCAGCACCCGCATGTTCCGAACGCCCGAGCGCTACGGCACGGCGAGCGTGCGCTGGCCGCTATCGGGCGGGCTCGATCTGTTCGCGGGCCTTCGCTACACGGGACAGATGGCGGCGCCGCACTACGCCGGCTACATCGCCGAGGATCGCCTTGAACTGACGCCGAGCTTTCTTGCTGTTGACGTCGGCGTGTCCCGAAGGTTCGTGCTCGGCGGAGACCGCGGCATCGTCGGCACGTTCGCGGTGAAGAACCTGACTGACGAGTACCAGCAGGACCTGGACCGGGGGCCGCGGCGGGATGCCGGCTACGTCTACGGACCGAGGTTCCCGCGCAGCGTGGTCGTCGGCGTCAAGGTGGACCTGTAGCCGTGCGGAGACTCGTGTCTGCTCCACGTTCGGTCGCGGCGGCCATGGTGACGCTCACACTGTGCGCGCCGGCAGCGGTCGCTCCGGATGGGGGACCTGCCCCGGCGAGGGCGGACAGGCCGGAGTCTCCGGCGAGTCACGGTGCCCGGCTTGCCGACGTGTGGGCGGATCTGGCTGCGCGAGACCTCGATGGCCGAACCTGGACCGCGGCCGACTTCGAGGGTCGCGTCGTCCTGCTCGACTTC
>WTGL01000120.1:1670-4168 GCA_011523565.1 Acidobacteriota bacterium | reverse complement strand
ACTGCTACGCTGACCGCCCGTGTCCGGCGTGGCTGTTCTCCTGCTGACCGCGATCGCGGCGCTGGTCCCGGGCCAGACGGCTCCAGCTCAGCTCAACCCGGCATCGAGCGATCCGGTCGCGGCTTTGGCGGAGGCACGCGCTGCTGTCGAGCGGGCGCCCCTGGACTTCGGACCTGCACTGGCGCTGGCCCGGGCCTTGACGGCGCTCGGACGGGCAGATGACGCCCTCGCCGCGTTTTCCCGCGCACGAGAGCTTGAGCCGGACGTTTCGGATCGTGCCGCGGCCGGCGGGGCAGGCGAGATCGCCTCTGCTTACCTGGTGCCGGCTCTGCTGCTGCGGGACCTCGATCGCACCGGCGAGGCGATCAGCTTGTTGGAGGAAGGCGCGTCCCGGCGGCTGGGCAACGCCGACGTGTACGAGCAGTTGGCCTTGCTCCGGCTGGCGGACGGGCTGACGGATCAGGCGCTGGCGGCGCTCGGCGCGGCGGCGGCCGAGAAGCTCGAGAGCCCAAGCCTGGATCTCGCCCGCGGACTGGCTTTGGCCCGCGATCCGGCTCGCCGTGGAGAAGCGCTCGACTATCTCCGGGGCTCTCTTGACGCCGGCGTCGGCGACCCGGTCGTGGTCCGTCTGGAGGCGGCCGAGATCCTGTCGGCCGATGGTCGCTATCCGGAGGCGATCGAACACCTGCGCGCCGCGGAGGAACTCGCCCCGGCCGAACCCGAGGTGTTCTACCGCCTCGGACGCACCCTCGCGGCGGCTGGCGACCGGGAAGCCGCACAGGCGGCTCTCGAGCGGCACCGGTCGCTGCAAGAGGCTGTAGAGCGCGCTGCCGGGATCGAGCAGGCGTCGTCCGCCGACCTTGCAGCCGCCTTGTTCGAGGCGCAGCGGATGGCCGAGGCAGGCGATCTCGAAGCCGCACTCGAACGCCTGGCCGGCTTGCCGGGACGCCCGGACGTGTCGCGAGCCGCGGACGTTCACTCCCTGCGGGCCAAGGTGCTGTTCTCCATGGCCCGTGTCGGCGAGGCCGCGGCCAGTGCCGCCGAAGCACGCCGACTTGATCCGAATCGAGTTGAGCACCACTATCTTGAGGGGATGTTCCTGCACACCGGTGGGCGCGCCGAGGACGCCGCCGTTGCGCTCGAACGCGCCTTGGCGCTCGATCCCGGCCTCGGTGAGGCCCACGCCCTCCTTGGCATGATCGCCGCTGAAGCCGGCCGCCCGGCCGAAGCGGCCGAACGGATGGGGCGGGCACTGGAGCAGGGGCTCGACGACAACGCGCCACTCCGTTTCAACTACGCCCAGGTGCTCGAGGCCCTTGGTCGCAGTGCGGAGGCCGCAGTGCAGATGGAGGCGTTCGAGCGTCTACAAGCAGACGGGCAGCCGTAGCCGTTCGCTCTACTCGCAGGCAAACGCCTGGTTGTCGGCGACCGGCTGGAACGCCTTGCCCAGTGGACTCGTGATGACGTGTCGCCGCTGCGTCACCGGGTCGGCGACCTCCAGTTCGACTTCCAGGTCGGTTAGACCGGTGGCGTAGAGCCAGTAACGGCCGTACTGCGAGCACGCGTCGAGGACCTTCAACACGATCTCGACGTTCGCCGGGTCGAAGAAGGTGAAGTAGCCGGTGTCTCCGGTCAGGTGGGTGCCGGTCGCCAGGGCGCCGTCCTCCCCGGCGGCGGTGGCGAAGCGGGCCCGGACGCGGAAGCGGCCGTCGTTGAGGCAGAGGGTGGTCGTGTCCGGGACGCATTCCTCGATCAGCTCGGTCGGAGCGTCCGGCTCGTCCTCGACGGTGACCACCAGGCGGCGCTCGCCAAGAGCCGCGCCACCCAACGGGTCGTGGAGTTCGAGTTCGATCGTCTCCATGCCCTCGCCGGCGCCGTCCTCGAGCAGCCGGAGCGTGAACGTCCGGCCGGCCGAATCGCCGTGAGCCCAGGCGAGCGTGCGGGCGATCGGCTCATAGTCGGTCCCGGCAGTGGCGGAGCCTCCGGCGGTCCGCACGGAAACGGCGACCGCGCCGTCACTGCCGCCGGCTCGGCCGACGCTCAACGTGATCTCACCGTCCGCTTCCTGGGCGGTCACGGACGGCAGGGAGAAGCCCAGGGTGCCTGGATACTGCTCGGGCAGGTCGCCCGCCAGGGAGAGGGCGACGAGTTCGGCGTCGGAGGATCCGGCGCCGACCGCGACGGCGACGTGCTGGCGGCCGTCCACGGTGTAACTCATCGGGGCGCCCGAGGCTGGCGCCGGTAACTGGATCGTGCGGAGCACATCGCCGTTCGCGGGATCGAGGACCGTCAGCGAGGACCGGGAGCGGTTGGCGTAGAAGAGCAGATCCTGGGTGGCGAGCACGGCCGGCGTGCCGGCGTAGCCGTTCGAACCGTCATTGGCCCGCTGCCAGAGGATCTCGCCGCGGTCGAGGTCGTAGGCGGTGACGTGTCCCCAGGGCGGCTTCAGCAGATAGCGGTTGCCCGAAGCCCACAGGATGCCCGATTCGTACAGGTAG
>WTGL01000120.1:1246-1660 GCA_011523565.1 Acidobacteriota bacterium | reverse complement strand
GCCGCCCCAGTTCGCGCCGCCGCCGAGACCCGGGTAGATGACGGCGCCGCGGGTGGACAGGGGGGTGTAGATCGGCCCCCAGTCGAGATCGGCGAGCACTTCCTCGGCGCCGTCGCTCAGATCCTCCCGCGCGATGCCCGGCCGGTCGAAGGACGGCGGTTTCGTCGGCCGCGGCTGGGTCAGCGCGGTGCGCTCGCCGGGCACGGTCGACTGGGGGACCGGAACCTCGTGGATCGGCCACACCGGCCTGCCGTTCCGGCGGTCGAACACGAACACCCAACCCTGCTTCGTGACCTGCGCGACCGCCGGGATTTGGCGGCCTCCGACGGTGATGTCGACGAGGTTGGGCGGCGAAGGCAAGTCGAAGTCCCAGATGTCGTGATGGACGATCTGGTAGTGCCAGACGCGGCGGCC
>WTGL01000120.1:0-1236 GCA_011523565.1 Acidobacteriota bacterium | reverse complement strand
GTGTCCGTACTGGTCGGAGCGGTTGTTGAGCGAACGGATGCCGGCCGAAAGGTCAACGGTGCCGCGGTTGCCGAAGTCGCGCCGGGGAGCTCCGGTCGCCGGATCGAGCGCGATCAGGCGGGCGTCCCCGGTTGCCAGGTACAGGCTCTCCGTCTCGCCGTCCGTCCACCAGGCGAGTCCGCGGTGGAGGAAGCCGTTGTTCGGAGGGCGTCCCGATTCGTAGCTCTTCGGGTCATGGACCCAGAGCTGCCTGCCGGTCGCGGCGTCGATGGCGGCCGCCTGGCTGAAGGAAGTGCTCGTGTAGAGGACGCCGCCCTTCATCAGCGGTGTCGCTTCGAAGGCGACGTTCTCGAGACCCGCGTCCGGGTCCGCGATCGCGTTGTCGGGCGACTCCCAGCGCCAGCGGATCGCCAGATCCCCCACGTTGCTGCGGTGGATCTGGCCGAGCGGCGCGTACTTCGTGCCGCCCGCGTCGCCGCCGTACTCGCGCCATTCGCCGCCGATCGCGCCGTGCTGTCCGGCCGCGGGCGCCATGGTCGCCGCCGCGGCGAGAAGAACGGCGGCCGCAGACCTGGGGGTCACGGCGAGTGGAGCACGTAGCGGATCAGATCCTGGACCTCGGACGGCTGGAGGGTGCTGAGCAAGCCGCTCGGCATGGGCGAGAGGGACGACTCTTCAAGACTCTCGATGTCCTCGCGGGGAATCGTCTCGACATGGTTCGGGTCGAGCGGGTTCGAGCGGATACGCACGGCTTCGTCGTCCGATCCGACTAGCAGACCGGAGTAGAAGCGGCCGTCGCGGGTCTCGACGAGCCAGGTGCGGTAGTCGTCGGTCACCTCCTCCGAGGGCTCCAGGATGTGCCGCAGGGTGTCCAGCGCTCCGAGACGCTCGCGCACGTCGTCGAGGGCCGGGCCGATCTCACCGCCGGCGCCCCCGAGCTGGTGACAGGTGGCGCAGCCGGCTTCGAGGAAGAGCCGCCTGCCGCGGTCGAGTTCTTCGTCGGTTGCGGGCGGGGCGGCTTCGAGGGGAGCGACGTCGGTCTCCAGCATCTCGTAGCTCCAGTCGGCGACGAAGGCTCGCTGGGGAACTTCCGGGGCGAGCCGGGGGGCGGCGTAGCGCGTCACCGCCGCGCCGTCGAGCCGCTCGACAACCCGCATCGTGCCCTTCATCAGGATCCAGTGTCCCGGGAAGGTGCAGACGAAGGGATAGAGGCCCGGTTCCCTCGGGGCGTTGAAG
>WTGL01000094.1:1135-2030 GCA_011523565.1 Acidobacteriota bacterium | reverse complement strand
GGGCGTGGCACAGGTGTTCCGCACCCGGGAGGGCAACGACTGGATCGTCGGCGTAGCCGGCACCCTTCAGTTCGACGTGCTCGCCGACCGCATCCGCACCGAGTACGAGGTGCCGGTGCGTTTCGAGTCGACGGCGATGTCCCTGGCGCGCTGGATCGAAGCCGACGACGAGCGCGCGGTCCGCGATTTCGTGCGCCGCAACGAGGCGAAGATCGCGCACGACCACAACGGCGCCCCTCTGTTCCTCGCCGCGAACCGCTACTGGCTCGACCGCGCCGCGGAGAACGCGCCGGAAGTCCGCTTTCTGGCAACCCGGGAGCAGGCCGTGTAGGAACTCGCGCCTCAGAAGAGTCCGCGCACCCGCTCCTTCAGTTCCCTCAGCCGCTCCCCCGCATCCCCCGTCGGCGCCGGCCACTGCACCCGCCGCTCTTCGAGCTGGCGATCGAGGCGGTGCCAGAGTTCGGCGTTCTTGACCGGTCCGCCGCTCTTGGTCCGCCACCGGTTTCGCTTCCAGGCGTGGATCCAGAGGGCCGCTCCCCGCCTGAGGTAGTCGTTGCCGGTGTAGACAGCCGCGGCCTGACCGGGAGGCAGGCCGCCGAGCAACTCCAGCACGCACTCGAGCTCGAGTCGGTTCGGCGTCGTGTCCTCGGCCTCACCGGATCGTTCGACCCTGCCCGCCGGCGTCACCACCTCGGCAACCCACCCGCCGCGGCGGCCGACGCAACGCACCTTGAGGTAGATCCGCACGCTGTCCGGCGGTACGGCCTCATCGGAACCCGGCTCGGCGGCGGCGCCGCCGCCCCGCGAGGCGATCTCGGCGCTGGCAAGCGCGTCCACCCGCTCGTTCCACTCGTTGCCGGCATGACCCTTGACCCAGTGCCAGTTCACCCGGTGG
>WTGL01000094.1:476-1125 GCA_011523565.1 Acidobacteriota bacterium | reverse complement strand
CGAGATCGCCGCCATGAGCTCCATCCGGTTGTTCGTCGTGCTCGGCGCTCCGCCGGAGATCTCCTCCGTGCCACCGGCCGGATCCAGAATGACGGCGGCCCAGCCGCCCGGGCCGGGGTTCGGGCTCGCTCCGCCGTCGGTGTAGATGACGAAGCGGGCGGCGGGCTCGACGCTCACGGCGGGGCCGAATGTACCAGCCACAAGGAGATCGGGGCGCAGCGTAGACTACGCGCCGATGATCGACCTGAAGCACGCAGCGGTGCTTCTGGCAATCGCGCTCACCGCCGCGCAGGCAGCGGGCCAGGAGGACCCCGATCCCTTCGAGGGAATCGAGTTCAGGCTCGTCGGCCCCAGCCGCGGCGGCCGGGTAACCGCGGTCGCCGGGCACCCGTCGCACCCCTACACGTTCTACATGGGCTCCACCGGCGGCGGCGTCTGGCGCACCACGAACGCGGGCATCACCTGGGAGAACCTGAGCGACAGGGACTTCAAGGCCGGCTCCGTCGGCGCGGTGACCGTGGCGCCGAGCGATCCCAACGTGATCTACGTCGGCATGGGCTCGGCCTGCCCTCGCGGCAACGTCTCGATCGGAGACGGCATGTACCGCTCGACCGACGCCGGCGCCTCCTGGCGTCACATCGGCCTGGAG
>WTGL01000094.1:0-466 GCA_011523565.1 Acidobacteriota bacterium | reverse complement strand
CCAGATCTTCGGCAGCAACCCGGAACGCGGCGTCTACCGCTCGACGGACGGCGGAGAAACCTGGCAGCAGGTGCTCAGCATCTCGGATGACGCCGGCATCGCCGACCTGGAACTCGACCCCTTCAATCCCCGCGTCCTCTACGCCGCGGTCTGGAGGGTCGAGCGCAAGCCCTGGACGCTGATCGACGGCAGCGACGAGGGCGGCCTGTTCCGGTCGACCGACGGCGGCGACACCTGGGAACGTCTCGAGGGCGGTCTGCCGACCGGCGTCCTCGGCCGCATCGGCGTCTCCGCGTCGCCGGCGCGGCGCGGGCGACTCTGGACGATCATCACGGCGGCGGAGGGCCGCGGCGGCATCTTCCGCTCCGAGGACCATGGCGACACCTGGAAGAAGGTGAGCGACGAGCCGGAGCTGCTCACCCGCGGCTGGTACTACAGCCACATCCACGCCGACCCGGCCGACCCG
>WTGL01000128.1 GCA_011523565.1 Acidobacteriota bacterium | reverse complement strand
TGTGGCCGTGGATCGTCCAGCGCCAGGCGCGTCCGTTCCCCGCCGTCACGGCCGCCTCGGGTTTCGCCTTCAACCTCGTCAACGGCGTGCTCCTGGGCTGGTTCATGGCCCGGATCGCCGACTATCCGGTGGACTGGTTCTCCGACCCGCGTTTCCGGGCCGGCGCCGCGCTCTTCGTCTTCGGAGCGCTTCTCAACATCTCCTCCGACTACCGTCTGGCCTCGCTACGGGCCAGGGCCTCGGGCAGCGCAATTCTGCCGCGGGGCGGGGCCTTCGATCTCGTATCCTGCCCGAACCTCGCCGGCGAGATCGTCGAGTGGTTCGGCTTCGCCCTGATGAGCTGGTCGCTTCCCGGGTTGGCCTTCGCATTGTGGACCGCCGCCAACCTGATCCCAAGGGCACTGTGGCGTCACCGCTGGTATCGAGAGCGATTCCCCGACTACCCCACGCGCCGCCGGGCGATCATCCCCGGACTGCTGTGAAGCCGGGCGTCAGTCCTTCATCTCCCCCCCGGACACCGGCGCCAGACGTTCCGCCTCCCTGCTGTCGCCGAGCAGCACGGCCACCCAGCGGAACTCCTCCGTGTTCTCGAGCATGATCTTGACCACCATGGTCAGCGGCACCGACAGGAGCATCCCGATCGGACCCCAGACCCAGCCCCAGAAGACGAGGGAGAGCACGACGACCAGCGTCGAGAGACCCAAACGGCGCCCCATCAGGTGCGGCTCGATGAAGTTGCCGATCACCATGTTGACGACGAGGTAGCCGAACGCGACGAGCAGTCCCCGGCCGACGCCGATCTGAACCATCGCCAGCAGGGTGGTCGGGACGGCGGCGATGATCGAACCCAGGTTCGGGATGAAGTTCAAAACGAAGGCGACGAGGCCCCAGAAGATCGCGAAGTCGACCCCGAGCACGCCGACCCAGACGCCGATCAGCAGTCCGGTGGCGGCGCTGACCACGGTCTTGATGCCGATGTAGTGCTGGATCTCGTGCATGACGCGGGAAAACCGCTCGTCGGCCTCGGCGCCGGTGAAGGCCATCCGCATCTTGAAGCGGAACGTCGCGGCCTCGAACAGCATGAAGATCACGATGAGCGCGATGATCAGCAGCGACGAGAACGCCGTCGCCGTGTAGCGCAGCGCCTGATTGGCGAAGTCGAAGAGCAGGCTCGGATCCAGCCGCGACAGCAGGCCCGGCGCGTCCGCTGTAAAGCCGCCGTTCGCAGCCGCCGCTTCTCCGCCGCTCGCCGCCCCGGTGTCGTCGTCGGCACCATCCGCATCCGGTCCGGTCCGCGACGCAAGCCATTCGGGTTGCAGACCGCGTTCCTCCAGCCACGAGAAACCGTCGTCGACCATGGCGCTGAGGCTGTCCTGGTATCTGTCCATGTCGCCGGCGAGCTGGTTGACCGTCGTTCCCACCAGTGAACCGGCCGCCGCCAGCACGGCGATATCCATCAGGATCGTGCCGAGGACGGCCAGCATCGCCGGCATCCGCCGCTTGAGCCAGAACAGCACCGGCAGGCTGAGCGTGACGACGAAGAGCGCGATCAGAAAGGGCTCGATGACCGACGACGCGGCGCGGAGGCCCGCCACCAGCACGACGACGCAGGCGGCGACGACCAGGACCCGGATCGGGGTCCCGAAATCGCGGAGCGGCTCGTCTGACCTCGCTGCCATGGTCCGACTCCGAGTCTAGCCGCCGGGCGGCGCACGGACCGGCGTTCAGGCCGTCGCGGCGCGGTGGTCTTCCACCAGGCCGTCGACGACCGCCGGTTCCGCCAGCGTCGTCACATCGCCGAGGTCGTCGTACTCGCCGGCGGCGATCTTGCGCAGCACGCGGCGCATGATCTTGCCCGAACGCGTCTTGGGTAGACCCGCGGCGACGTGGATGTGGTCCGGCGTGGCGATCGGTCCGATCACCGTGCGCACCTGCTGCCGAAGTTCGGCCACCAACCCGGCCTGCTCCCGGCTCTCCGCCTCCGGCGTGATCAGCACGTAGGCGTAGATGCCGACGCCCTTGATCTCGTGCGGG
>WTGL01000015.1:14840-15199 GCA_011523565.1 Acidobacteriota bacterium | reverse complement strand
GTTCAGGGCGTACACGACCCGGCCCGCGGAACTCACGAATCGCCGCGGCGATTCGAGCTGTTTCTTGGCGTTCGAGGTGCCTGCTCGCATCGTCCCGGTCAGGAGACCGCTCCCCGGCCTCCTCCGGCGGCGGGCCGGATCAGTTGGTCAGGGCGGAGACGAGCGCGTCGACTGCCTGGTCGGCGATCTTGCCCATCTCGTCGTCCGTACGGTCCTGGATCGGATGCCGAACGTAGACGACTTCCGGCGAGGAGCCGAGCGACTTCGACTGCGACTCGGCCGCGTCCTGGAACTCGCACGAGGCCACGAACACGGACGGCAGCCCCATCTCTTCCAACTGGGTCGTGTCGTGCACACTG
>WTGL01000015.1:4288-14799 GCA_011523565.1 Acidobacteriota bacterium | reverse complement strand
CTCGGCGCGCAGGTCGGCCGGCGCCACCTTGGAGAAGGTGGGCTTGGTGAAGCGCAGCACGGACGCGCCGCGGCTTTCGATTCGCTGTTCGACGCGGTCGAGGAAGATGTCGCCGCGCGCCTTGGAGATGTCGAGCAGCGCGATCGTCTTGCCGCCGATGGCCTCGAGTCGAGGCGCCGCGGTGCGCGCCGGAGGCGCGGCCTCGTTCGTCGGATCGATGAGGGTCTGGACCATGGGTTTTCTCCTCGGTAGGTGCCGAACCATACACGAGGGCGGGGCTGCCGCGGACGCCGGTCGTGGCTGCCTCTTCCCTGCTAGGGTCGCCGGCCATGACCGCATCTTCCAGCGTCGCCGCTCCGGCGCCTCCGGGCTTCGATCAAGGCTTGGTGGTGGTGGTCAAGAAGGACTGTCCGACCTGCCAGTTGGTGGAACCCGTGCTGGATGAGGTGCGCGGTCACCGGCCGGTGCTTGTCCTGACCCAGGACGATCCGGCCTTTCCGGCTTCGGGAGATCCCGTGCACGACGCGGACCTCGTGCTGTCGCACCACCTGGGAATCGAGATCGTACCGACCCTGCTGGCGCGGGACGGCGGCGCCACGACCGCGACCGCGATCGGCTGGAACCGCGATCAGTGGCAGGAGGTCAGCGGCCTGGATGGACTGGGGACGGACCTGCCGCCAAGCCGTCCGGGCTGTGGCGCCCTGAACGTCGAGCCGCCGCACGCCGAGCGGCTCGCGGCCCGGTTCGCCCCCGGAGGCGCCCGCCGGGTCGAACTGGGCGACCAGGAGGACGACATCGAAGCCTGCTTCGCGCGCGGCTGGACGGACGGGCTGCCGGTCGTGCCGCCGACGCCGGAGCGGGTGGAGCGGATGCTCGCGGGCACCGGGCGCGACCGCGCCGAGGTGCTCGGTCTCGTGGCGCCGGACTACGGCGAGTGCACGGTCGAGAAGGTCGCGGTCAACGCGGTGATGGCCGGTTGCCGGCCGGAGTACATGCCGGTGGTCCTCGCCGCCGTCGAGGCGGCGCTGACCGAGGAGTTCAACTGGCACGGCCTGGCGGCCACGACCTACTTTGCCGGTCCGGTCGTCGTGGTGAACGGCCCGGTGACTTCCGCCATCAACATGAATTCGAAGATGAACGTGCTGGGCCAGGGCAACCGGGCCAACACCACGATCGGCCGCGCGCTTCAGCTCGTGCTGCGCAACGTCGGCGGCGCCCGGCCGGGCGAAGTGGATCGGGCCACGCTCGGCAACCCCGGCAAGCTCAGCTTCTGCTTCGCCGAGCGGGAAGACGACTCGCCCTGGGAGTCGCTGGCGGTGGAACGCGGCATTCGCGAAGGCAGCTCCGCCGTCACCCTGTTTGCCGGCGAAGGGCCGCGCGGCGTGGTGGACCAGTTGTCCCGGAATCCGGAATCGCTTTGCCGGTCGCTGGCGACGGCGCTCTTGAGCGTCGCCAACCAGAAGCTGGTCGTCGGCTTCGACGCCATGCTGGTGGTCGGGTACGAGCACGGGAACGTGTTCCGCCGCGCGGGCTGGGACAAGGCCCGGCTGCGCCGGGAACTCGACGGCCTGCTTGTGCGATCGGGCGCCGACCTCGTGCGCGGCGCCGGCGACTGCGACGAGGGACTGCCCGAGAGGATGGCCGGCGCCCAGGTGCCGAAGTTCCGTCCCGGCGGGCTGCAGCTGGTTCACGCCGGCGGCAACGCGGGCCTGTTCTCCGCGGTGATCGGCGGTTGGGTGAGCGGTCCGGTCGGCAGCCAGCCGGTCACGCGGGCCGTTGCCGACTGATCCCGTCCGAGTCCACCGATGGCCACTCTGCTGATGGTCCGGCACGGCGAGAGCACGGCCAACGTGGCGGCCCGCTACACCTGGCACGACGATGAGCCGCTGACGGAACTCGGACGCCGGCAGGCCCGCGATGCGGGGCGCCGGCTGGCCGAGCAGTACCGGCCCGCCCACCTGTACTGCAGTCGTTTTCGCCGCGCTCGCGAGACCGCCGACGGCATCGCCGCGGAAGTGGGTCTGCCGGTAGTGGAGATCGACGGCATCCAGGAGCGGTACTTCGGCGAACTCCGGGGCAAGCCGTGGGCGGTGTACCGGGAGGTAGTGGCCCCTCTCGAGATCGAGGAACTCTGGCATCACCCGGCGCCGGGCGGCGAGTCGCTCGTCGATGTCGCAAACCGGGTTGCCCCGGTGGTGGCCGAGTTGGCGGAGCGCCATCCCGGGGAACAGGTGATCGTCGTCTCACACGGCGGCGTGATGGCGGCGCTGCGGGCATGGATCGCGGGCACGTGGCAGCACCGGCCAAGACACACGACGAACGCGGACGGCTTCCGCCTCGAGCGAGACGGCGACCGGTGGCGTCCTCCGAGACCGCTCTTTGACGTGGCCTGAGGAGGTCCGCACGGGATACCCACCTTGACACGATTCCAAGGGCTGCGCCTAGCGCCGCCAAACCCGTCGCGGACGCCGTTCATGGGTCACTGCGCCCCTGGGGCCAAGTGAGTCCAGGTTGAAAGCGTCCTTGCGGCGCAGCGCCGCCGAGTCTCCTGGCGGACGCCGTGTTTGGCCCCAGCCCCCACCTCACCAGGAGCTTGCGCCGCTAAACTCGCTACGTTGCGTTTCTGCGGCGCAAGCTCCTAGAATGGACGGTCCTGCTATGCGATTCGAGCGCTGGTCGTGCCGGATCGCACGAGGCACACGAAAGGTCGCCGAACTCGATTGGAAACGTCGCCAGCTGATGGAGAACCAGGAGTAATGAGCTTGCGTACACGAACCCTTGCACTGCTCGCAGCCTTGTGCCTGCTGCCGGCCATAGGCTGCGGCCCCGAAGTTCCAACCGTCACCATCACGGCCATCGCGCCGCTGACCGGCGAGGCCCAGGTCTACGGCCAGGAGATCGCGAACGGCATCCAGTTGCGGCACGAGCGGCTGCAGGCGGGCGATGAAGAGATCGGTTACAACGTGGTCCTCGAAGTCGTCGACTCCGAGGGCGATCCGGCACAGGCCGCCACGCTGCTGGAAACGGCGTTCACGTCGTCGCTGGCGGCGATCGGCGGGGTCACGAGTGACGAGGCCCTCGCCATGATTCCGGTCGTCAACGAGGCGGATCGGGTGCTGCTGTCGCCGTCCGCATCGAGCCCGGAGTTGAGCGGCGTCTCGGAGTTCTTCTACCGCCTCTACCCGAGCGCGGAAATCGAAGCCTCGACGATGGCGACCTTCCTGCGCGACCGGCTGCAGGTCGAGCGGCTCGTCGTGGTGGCCCAGGACACGGCCTTCGGCACCTCGCTCGCCGACGCCATCGATTCGGTTTGGGGAACCCAGCTCGCCGGCCGCGTCGTCTTTACGGCGGCCAGCGATCAGAACGCGATGGTCGACGAGGCCCTGAGTTACGACGCGGATGCGATCTACGTGGCCGCCTCCGGATCGGCGCTGGCCGAGGCCATGCAGGCGCTGCGGCTGGGTGGCTTCAACGAGCCGCACGACTACCTGGCCGCGAGTTCCTCGCTTGCCATCGGATCCGTGCTGACGGAAGCCGGCCCCGCCGCAAACAACAGCGTCCTGACGGCGCCGCCCTATGACACGGAGAGTCTCGACGAGCCGGTCGCGTCCTTCGTCGCGGCGTATCAGGAGAAGCACGGCACGGTGCCGAGCTACTACGCGGCTCTCGGCTATGACGCGCTGTGGGTCTACATCGAGGCCCTGTCCGAGGTCGACGTGATCGCCGTGCCCAGCGATTTCCTGAAGGGCATGAGAGCGGTGCGCGAACTCCAGGGCGTGACCGGCAACATCCAGTTCCGGGAAACCGGCGATGTGCAGAAGTTCACCCGCATCTACCAGATCGTCGACGCCAAGCTGGTCGACTTCGAGAAGTACCAGAAGGAACGCCGGGACGAGCTCATGAAGAAGATCCAGGAGAACATGCGGCAACTCGAGCGGGCCAATCGGAACTAGCTTTGAAGGCCGCCTCGATCCGGATCGTTGGTAGACTGCGTTCTTCCTACCTACCGACCGGTCGGCAGACACCCTTCGCGTAAACCAGGAGATCCGCTTTCATGTCCGGAATCGTCCGCTACGGCAGCTACGTACCCTTCAACCGCATCCAGAGGTCGGCCATGGGCTTCGGCCGCGGAGAGCGTGCTGCCGCCAGCTACGACGAAGACTCGGCCTCGATGGCGGTCGAGGCCTCGCGTGAGGCGCTTCGTGGTCTACCCGACGGCGCAGCGGTGGACACGGTGGTGTTCGCTTCGACCAGCGCCCCGTACACCGAGAAGCTGAACGCGGCGACCCTGCAGGCCGCGGCGAATCTGCCCAAGTCGGTCACGGCGCTCGACTTCGGTGGTTCGAGCCGCGCCGGGCTGTCGGCCCTGCTGGCGGGCCTGGACATGGCAGCGGCCGGCCGTACCGTCCTGGTGGCGACCAGCGACGTGGTCGTCGGCGCCCCGAGCGGTCCCCGGGAGTCCGGGGGCGGCGACGCGGCGGCGGCCTTCGTGTTGAGCGGCAACGGCGCTGAACCGGTCGCCCGTCTGATCGGCCGCGCCTCCTGCACCGAAGAGGTGCTCGACGTCTGGCAGAGCCCCGGCATGCCCTTCGCCAAGCAGTGGGAGGAGCGCTTCGGCGCCAGTATCTTCACCCCTCTGCTCGTCGACACCTTCGCCCGCGCCCTGGCCGATGCCGGGGTGGCGGCCTCGGATCTCGCCAAGGTCGTGCTCGACGGCACGAACGCGCGCGTCTTCCGCGGTTTCGTGCGCCCCTCGGGCCTCGCCCCCGCCCAGCTCGCCGACGGTCTGGCGGGCACGGTGGGACGTGCGGGAGCCGCCCACGCCGGCCTGACGCTCGCGAGCGCGCTCGACGGTGCGTCCGCCGGCGACAGGATCGCCGTCGCCTGCGTAGCCGACGGCGTCGACGTCGCCGTGTTCGAGGTCACCGAGGCGATCGACGATGGCCGGCCGAAGCACAGCGTGGCCTCGTGGGTGGAGTCGAAGCGCGACGATCTCGCCTACACGACCTACCTCAAGTGGCGCGACGTGCTGCCGTTCGAGCCGCCGCGACGTCCCGATCCCGACCGGCCCGCGGCGCCGCCGATGCAGCGCGCCGAGCGCTGGAAGTTCGGGTTCCTGGGTTCGCGCTGCAACCGCTGCGGCAATACGAACCTGCCGCCGCAGCGCGTGTGCGTCGTCTGCCAGGCGTCAGACGATTCGACGGTCGAGCCGTACGCCGACAGCGAATGCCGGATCAGCACCTATACCCTGGATCGTCTCGCCTATTCGCTGCAACCTCCCGTGATCGGCGCGGTGGTCGACTTCGACAAGGGCGGCAGGATGCTCTGCCAGCTCACCGATGTCGATCCGGACAAGGTGGCGATCGGCGATGAGTTGGAAATGACATTCCGCCGCCTGTACACTGCGGGCGGCGTACACAACTACTTCTGGAAGGCGCGCCCGAGGCGCTGAAGACCCATAGGAACCACGGATCCGTCCGAAGAACGACCAAGGAGCACGAATGGCCAGCAAGGGAATCTGTGATCGCGTAGCTATCGTCGGCATGGGCTGCACCAAGTTCGGCGAACACTGGGACCGCAGCGCCAGCGACCTCCTGGTGGATGCCGTGCAGGAGGCCTACGGCTCCGCCGGGATCGAGCCGGACAACGTCGATGCGTACTGGCTCGGCACGACCGGCAGCGGCATCTCGGGCCTGACCCTCTCCGAGCCGCTCAAGATCCAGTACAAGCCAGTCACCCGGCTCGAGAACATGTGCGCCACCGGCAGCGAAGCGATGCGCAACGCCGCCTACGCGGTCGCGTCCGGCGCCTACGACCTGGTCATGGCGGTCGGCGTCGAGAAGCTGAAGGACTCCGGATTCTCCGGTCTCACCGGCAGCGCCCCTCCGGGCGACGGCACCGAGTCCGGCATGACCGCTCCGGCCAATTTCTCGCTCCTGGCGCCCGCGTACGCCGAGAAGTACGGCGTCGACCTGGAGACGATGCGCGACGTGCTCACCAAGATCGCGTACAAGAACCACTACAACGGCGCCCGCAACGAGAAGGCGCAGTTCCAGCGGGAAGTGCCGGTCGAGAAGATCAACTCCTCGCCCAAGATCGCCGGCATGCTCGGCATCATGGACTGCTCGGGTGTTTCCGACGGCGCCGCCGCCGCGGTGATCTGCCGCGCCGAGGATGCCCACAAATACAACGACAATCCGATCTTCATCAAGGCGCTGTCGTTCGTGGCCGGTCCGGCCGAGGGCGCCAAGAGGCAGGACTACGACTTCACCACGTTCCCCGAGGTCGTCGAGAGCGCCAGGGACGCGTACGAGCAGGCAGGCATCGAGGATCCGCGGGAGCAGATCAGCATGGCGGAGGTTCACGACTGCTTCACGCCGACGGAACTGGTCCTCATGGAGGACCTCGGGTTCTCGCCGCGCGGTCAGGCCTGGAAGGACACGATGGACGGCCGCTTCGACCTCCACGGCGACCAGCCGGTCAACCCGGATGGCGGCCTGAAGAGTTTTGGCCATCCGATCGGCGCCTCCGGCCTGCGGATGATGTACGAGATGTGGCTGCAGCTCCGCGGCGAGGCCGGTGAGCGTCAGATCGCCGATCCCAAGGTGGGGCTGACCCACAACCTCGGCGGCGCCCCGGGCCGCTGCGTCAGCTTCGTCTCGGTCGTCGGCCTGTAGGAGCTTGCGCCGTAGAAGCGCAACGGAGTGAGCATCGCGGCGAAAGCTCCTCCAGAGGTGGGGGCTGGGGCCAAACACGGAGTCTGCGACGCGTTTGGCGGCGAGTCCGGCCGCAGCGTCAACGCATCACGACCCCGTCGGCTGGCCCGGCGGGGTCGTTTTGTTTGGCAGGTCTCAGTTCGCGGCCCGCGTCAACGCCTCGTCCATCGCTGCGAGCGCGAAGTCGACATCGGCGTCTGTCAGGCAGAGCGGCGGCTTGATGCGCAGCACGTTGCCGGCGAGACCGCCCTTGCCGACCAGGGCGCCGATTTCCTTCAGTTCGTCGAGCACCCGGGCCGCGAGCGCAGTCGCGGGCGTCTTGGAAGCCCGGTCCGTGACCAGCTCGACGCCGATCATCAGGCCCTGGCCGCGGACGTTTCCCACCGCTTCGTGTCGCAGGGCGAGTTCCCGAAGACCGCTGAGCAGCCGGCTGCCGAGGACCAGCGCGTTCTGCTGCAGACCCTCCTCCTCGATGACTTCGAGGACCGCGAGTCCGGCCGCGCTGACCAGCGGGTTGCCGCCGAAGGTGTTGATGTGGAGGTTCTGCGCCAGCGTGGCGGCGATCTCCGAGGTGGTGACGACGGCCGCCAGGGGCAGGCCGTTGCCGATGCCCTTGGCCATCGTCACCATGTCGGGCACAACACCTGAGCGCTCGAAGCCCCAGTAGTGGTCGCCGGTGCGGCCGAAGCCGGTCTGCACCTCGTCGGCGATGCAGACGCCGCCGTGGGCGCGAACGACCTCGTAGACCTCGGCCAGGTAGTTCGGCGCTCCCATCGTGACGCCGCCGGCCCCCTGGATCGGCTCGGAGATGAACGCGGCGACCTGTCCGGGAGTGGAGTAGCGGATCAGCTCCGCGACATCCTCGGCGCACTGGCTGGCAATCTGCTCGGGCGTGCCGGAGAACGGATTGCGATACGGATCGGGGTTGATCGCGTGGTGAACGGGGCCGCCGCGCTGCGCCCAGGACTTCCAGGTGTGGAGCGCGGTCAGGGCGCCGGTCGGGGCGCTGCCGCCGTGGTAGGCGTTGCGGATGCCGACGACGTCGGAGTGACCGGTGTGGAGCCGCGCCATCTGGATGGCCAGGTCGTTCGCTTCGCTGCCGCTGTTGACGAAGTAGACGCGGTCGAGATGGGAAGGCAGCTTCGCCAGCAACGCCTCGGCGAAGCGCGGCATGTTGGGATGGAGGAAGGCGGTCGAGCTGTGGGCCAGTAGCGCCATCTGCTCCTGGACCGCGGCGACGATCCTGGGGTGCGAGTGACCGCAGGCGACGGTGCAGATCCCGGCGAACAGATCGAGATAGCGCTGACCGCTCTCATCCCAGACGTACTGGCGCCGGCCTTCGACCAGCATCACGGGTTCGCTGTACAGGGTGAAGAGGGCGGGGTTCACATGCTGCCGGCGCAGGGCGAGGATCTCCTCGCGGGTGGCGCCCGCGTAGGGTCTCGGCCGGTGATCGCACGGAGGCAGTTCCAGGGAGTGGGATCCGGTGGGGGTCGCGACTTCGAGTGCCACGGTCATGGTTGCAGTTCCTCGGCGGCCCGTCTCTCGGGGCCGGCTGTGTGATTCGCTGTTCGGCCGCTCGCGTTCCGCTGCGGCGTGACGGTCAACCCTAACAGTCGAGTCGCGGCGTCCGCGCCGCGCTGACGCACGGGATACAGGGCTGCTAGCTCAGAAGATCGACGATTGTGAGCGCCAGCGCCTGCGTGGTTCGGGTGATGTCCGCCAGGGCGCAGCGTTCGTCGGGCTGGTGGGCCTGTTCCAGTTCACCCGGACCGTACGCGACGCACTGCCCGATCCCTCCGATGCGGTGGAAGTGCTTGTGGTCGTAGGTGCCCGGACTCGCTACCAGGTCGGCGGACTCGGCGGTCGCCGCCTCGATGCTCCGGCTGAGCGACTCGACCAGGGTGCAGTCGTCGGGCGTGTGCGTCGGCTCGACGCTGAGCACCTCATCGACCTCGAAGCGAACGCCCGGCCGGCGGGCCTCCACACCCGCCAGGACTTTCCGGACCTCGGCCCGGACCGCGTCGGCGCCCTCTTCGAGCAGGTAGCGGCGGTCGACGACCAGCTCGCACTCGTCCGCAACGCACGGTGAGGGGAGTCCCTGGCCGGCGCCGGCCTCGCCGGTTGCGCCGAGCCCGGGGATGACCTGGCCGCCGGCGATCGAGTTCACGTTCAGGGTCGGCTGCCGGGCGCCTTCGGGGACGACGGGCAGCTCGGTGACCAGGTCGCCGAGCGCCTCGCGGAGCCCGAGCGCCACCTCCGCCGCGGCATCGATCGCCGAGACGCCGAGAAAGGGCATCGAACCATGGGCGATCCGGCCTCGCGCCACGATTCGGAACCAGAGTACGCCGCGATGGCCGATGCAGATCCTGGTCGGGCTGAACGGTTCGGGGATGATCACGTAGTCCGTCGTCCGACAGGTGACCCGGCCGATCTGCGCCAGGTGGGCGACGCCGGCGTGGCCGCCGCTCTCCTCGTCCACCGTGCCGCTGATCTCGAGCGTGCCGCGCAGATTGACGCCGCTGCGGCGGACCGCTTCCGCGGCGAACACGGCCGCGGCGATGCCGGCCTTCATGTCCGCCGAGCCGCGGCCGTAGAGCCAGCCGTCCCTGATCTCGCCGCCGAAGGGGTCCACGGTCCATCCGTCTCCCGGCGGCACGACATCGATGTGTCCGTTGAGGTGGAGGGCCGGCCGCGAACGCCGGCCCCGGCGCAGGCCGAGTACGTTGATCTTCGGTCGTTTCGGGTCGCTTCCCGGGCCCCGGATGTACTCGGTCTCGAAGCCGCCCGCCTCGAGCCGGACGCCGAGCAGTTCCGCGCACTCCCGGTAGGCGTCGCCGGGCGGGTTGACCGACGGCACGCGGATCAACTCCGACGCGAAGTGGGCCGCTTCCTCGCCGCAGACGGCGGCCTCGGAGAGGACCCGGTCGGCGAGTCCGGACGCCATTCGGGCGGAACCGCTCTGTACGGACGTCATGTGACGATGCCTTTCCGGTGACTGGGTTCTGCGCCGGTGGCTGCGTTCTACGGACGGGGTAGTACTCTTGCCAGACTACTATGTTCGCGCGATGTGGATTGCGGACCGCGGCTCTCGGAGCATTGGCCCTCGGCGTCTGGACTCCGGGCTTGGCTGAAGAGGTCGCGGTCGACCCCGGCCTGACGGCGGTCGAGGGACTCCGGGTTGGCCAGTTCACCTACGAGGAGCGGCCCACCGGCTGCACCGTGGTGCTCGCGTTGGATGGTGCGGTGGGCGCGGTCGATGTCCGGGGCGGTGCGCCGGCGACGCGCGAGACGGCCCTGCTGAGTCCCCACAACATGATCCAGGAGCTCCACGCGGTAGTCCTTACCGGCGGTAGCGCCTACGGTCTCGACGCGTCGGGGGGCGTGATGCGCTACCTCGAGGAGCAGGACGTCGGCTACCGGGTCGGCGCCGGAGTGGTGCCGATCGTCGTCGCCGCGTCGCTCATGGATCTGGGCATGGGCGGCGCCAGCAAGCCGCGGCCGGACGCCGACTGCGGCTACACGGCCGCGGCGGCGGCCGGCACGGGTCCGGTGGCCCAGGGCAACGTGGGCGCCGGCGCCGGTGCCACGGTGGGCAAGATGGGCGGTCGCGGATCGCGGATGAAGGGCGGCCTCGGCAGCGCGTCGATCAAGCTGGAGCAGGGGCCGTCGGCGGGCCTGGTGGTCGCGGCGCTGGTCGCGGTCAACGCGGTCGGCGACGTGATCGACCCGGCCACCGGGCAGGTGGTGGCGGGTGTGCGCGGACCGAACAACGAGCTCCTCGACGCCCGCAAG
>WTGL01000015.1:2982-4278 GCA_011523565.1 Acidobacteriota bacterium | reverse complement strand
ATCGGCGCGCTCGCCGCCGAAGCGCTCGCCGACGCGGTGCTCAACAGCGTGCGGAATGCGGAGTCGCTTCCCGGCGTTCTGGCGGTCCGTGACTTGCCCTGAGTTGGTGACCGTGGCGCAGGATCCGTTTCGTCTCGACGGCCGCACCGTCGCCGTGATCGGCGCCGGCTCCGGCATCGGCGAGGGCGCGGCTGAGGCCTGCGCCCGCCAGGGAGCGCGCGTCGCCTGCTTCGACGTGAACCTGATCGCCGCGCGGGCGACCGCCGACCGGATCGTCGCCGCGGGAGGTCAGGCCGATGCGGCCGAACTCGACATCCTCGATCCGGAAGCGATGACATTGGCGCTCGGGGCTCTGGACGACCTTGGGGGCGTCGTGGCCACCCCCGGAGTCAATGTGCGCAAGCGACTGCTCGACTACCAGCCGGAGGAGTTCGATCGCGTGGTGACGCTCAACCTCCGGGGCGCGATGTGCGTGCTTCAGGTCGCGGGGGGCCTCCTGTCCGCGAACGGCGGCGGCAGCATCGTGCTGCTTTCCTCGATCCGCTCCCAGGTGGTGGAGCCGGGTCAGGGCGTCTACGCCGCGACCAAGGCGGGCATCGTCCAGCTCGCGCGCACCGCGGCCGCCGAACTCGGACCCGCCGGCGTGCGGGTCAACGCGCTGGCGCCGGGGGTCGTCGACACGCCTCTGACGAAGCCGATTCAGCGGAACGAGGCGTGGAACCGGGCATACGCCGGGAAGACGGCGCTGGGCCGGTGGGGAAGGTCCGACGAGATCGGCAACGCGGCGGCGTTCCTGGTCTCGGACGCGTCGAGCTACATGACGGGTGCGGTGCTCTTCGTCGACGGTGGCTGGACCGCGATCGACGGTCGCTTCGATCCCCCCGCCTGAAGCCCCGCGCCTCCTCAGCGCCCTGAGTAGACTCGGCGCCGTCCATGGCTGCCACCGACGACCTGTTTCGACTCGACGGCAAGACGGCGGTCGTGACCGGCGCGTCGTCCGGCCTCGGTGTCGTCTTCGCTGAGGCGCTGGCCTCCGCCGGCGCTTCAGTCGTCGTTTCCGCGCGGCGCCTGGACCGCCTGGAGCAACTCGCCGCGGACATCGAGCGCGATGGCGGGCGGGCTCTCGCCGTCGCCTGCGACGTCGCCAGCGAGGAGGAGGTCGACGCGCTGGCGGCGAAGGCGGTCGACCGATTCGGCCGCGTCGACGTGCTGGTGGCGAACGCCGGCGTCTCCGATCCGCGCCCGGCCGAGCAGGAACCGCTCGACGTGTGGCAGCGGATCGTGGCGGTGAACCTG
>WTGL01000015.1:0-2972 GCA_011523565.1 Acidobacteriota bacterium | reverse complement strand
CGCGATGACTCTCGAGATCGCCTTCCTGCTGGTCGTCCTGGCGGCCATGGTCGTTCTGTTTCTGACCGAGAAGCTGCCGATCGACCTGACCGCGTTTCTCGGCCTGACTCTGCTGGTCTTCACGGGCTACGTCGCTGTTGACCAGGCGTTCACCGGCTTCGCGTCGTCCGCGGTCATCACGATGCTGTCGATCTTCATCGTCAGCGCGGGGTTGATGCAGACCGGGGTGGCGGACCTAGTCGGCGGCGCGATACATCGCTTCGTCGGCAGCCGCGAGGCGCCGCTGATCGTCGCCGTGATGCTGGTCGCGGGCGTGCTTTCGATGTTCATGAACAACATCGCGGCCACCGCGGTGCTGATGCCCGCGGTGGCGAGTCTCGGCCGGCGAGCGCACCTGCCGCCGTCCCGGCTGTTCATGCCGCTCGCCTTTGGAGCCATTCTGGGGGGTACCGCGACGATGGTCGGCACGCCACCGAACATCCTGGCGGCCTCGATGCTCCGGGACCGGGGACTCGAGCCGTTCGGCCTCTTCGACTTCACCCCGTTCGGCCTCGTGTTGCTGTTGGGGGGCATGGTCTTCATGCTGACCCTGGGGCGACGGCTGCTGCCGGGTCGCCGCGCGGCTCCGAGCCGAGGCGAATCGGAACTCGCCGACCTCTACGGCCTGCACGAGGGGCTGTTCTCGATCCGGATTCCCTCCGGGTCCGAACTCGACGGCGCGACCCTGCGCGAAACGCGGCTCGGCACCACGCTGGGGGTGCAGCTCCTCGGGGTCGCGCGCGGCGAGGAGTGGCAGTTGGCGCCCGGTGACGACACTCGGTTGCTCGCAGGGGACGAACTGGTCGTGCAGGGCGACGCCGAGGAGGTGGAGCAGACGCTGCGTCTCCAGGGCGTCGATCTGGGCACGGCGACGACGCTCGGTACGGCCACGACCGGGGAGATCGGCGCGCCGGACGCGGGTGTGACGGCCCTCAGGGCGCGCGTGTCAGCCGCGTCGCCCCTGGTGGGAAGCACCCTGGCGGAGACCCGCTTCCGTGAAGAGTGGCGTGTGTTCGTGATCGCGGTGGAACGCGACGGCGAGGTGCACGTCGACCGGCTGGGCAGTCTGCCGATCGAGCAGGGAGACGTGCTCTACGGGCTGTTCGGCGACGACGCGCCGGAGATCGACCCGAAGGTGCTCGAGATCGACGAGAGCGGCCCCGCGGCGCTCGACCGGCTCGAGGATCAGCCGCTGCTGGTCATCCGCGTGCCGGAGAACTCGACGCTTCTCGCCGGCGGCGCCGGCGTTGAGTGGATGGGCCGGTTGATGGGATTGACGGTCGTCGCGGTCGAGCGGGAGGGCGACGTGGTCTGGGGGCCCGGGCCCCAGATCCGATTCGAGGCCGGGGACCGGCTCTTCGTCAAGGGCAAGGAACGGCGACTGCGGGCCCTGCTGCGGATGGGTGGCGTCGAGCTGACCTCGGGGGTCGCCGCGCCGACGTTCGAGTCGGAAGAGGTCGGCATGGCGGAGGCGACGCTGGCGCCACGCTCCGGCCTCGCGGGGAGGAGTCTGGCCGAGATCGAGTTCCGCGACCGCTACGGCGTGCAGGTGCTCGCCATCTGGCGCGAAGGGCACCCGATTCGCAGCGGACTGGCGGGGCTCGCGCTGCGGGTCGGCGACGCGTTGCTGCTGCAGGGGCGCCGGGGCCGGCTGAGTCTGCTTGCCCGCGAACGTGACCTGCTCGTCCTCTCGGATGTCGCGGAAGAACCGCGCCGCCTGAACAAGGCGCCGTACGCCGTCGGCTGCCTCGCCTTGATGGTGGTGCTGGTGGTGACGGGAATCGCACCCATTCAGGTCGCCGCGTTCGCCTCGGCGAGTCTGATCGTTCTCTGCGGCGCGCTGACGATGGAGGAGGCCTACCGTGCCGTCGAGTGGCGGGCGATCTTTCTGGTCGCGGCTATCCTGCCCGTCGGGTCGGCGATGGAGAGCAGCGGCACCGCGGCCCTGCTGGCGAGCAGCGTGATGGATGTGGCGGGTCCGGCCGGGCCGTACGCGGTGCTGGCGGCGCTGGTCCTGCTCTCGAGCCTGCTCAGCCAGTGTCTCGACGGCGCGCCGGCCGTCGTGCTGCTGACGCCGGTCGTCCTCGAAGCGGCCTCGGGCCTCGGGCTATCGCCCTACCCGCTGATGATGGGCGTGGCGCTCGCGGCGTCGGCGGCCTTCATGACGCCCTTCAGCCACAAGGCGAACCTGCTGGTCATGGGCGCCGGCGGTTACCGCAGCATGGACTACCTGCGCGCCGGCACACCGCTGACCATCGTGCTGCTGGCCGTCATCGTCTGGATGGTGCCGCTGCTGTTCCCTTTCTAGGTATCATCGCCCTCACGCCCCCCTAACTCGACGGAACCCAGGGAGATCCCCATGGCGTCACCCAACGAACGAGCCCTCCGCATTCTGACGGCCTCCGCCTTCGCGCTGACGGTCGCGGCTTCCGCCGCCGCCCAGACGACGGGTGACATCCGCGGCCAGGTCCACGACGCGAACGGCGACGGTTTGCCGGGCGTTACGGTGACGGCGACGATCGAGGATCGTGGGGTTTCGCGGACCACGATCACCGGCGTCGGCGGGAACTTCGTCATCTCGTCGCTCCAGGTTGACGATTACGTCGTGACAGCGGCTCTCGACGGCTTCCAGGACCACCGGGTCGAAGGGGTGCGGGTCAGCATCGCCGCGACGGTCAACCTGGAGATCGAACTCGGTCTGGAGGCGGTGGAAGAGGAGGTTACGGTCACCGCGTCGCCGATCCTCGACGTGACCAGTTCCAGCGTCGGCACGAGCTTCACGGCGGACTTCATCGATGACCTGCCGACGGACCGGAACTTCTGGGACCTGGTCGCAGTGGCGCCCGGGATCAGCCAGGCTTCCGAGGGCAGCACTTCGCTGACCGCCTTCGGCTCGAGCGTGGCCTCGAACTCCTGGCGCATCGACGGCCTGG
>WTGL01000208.1:494-2055 GCA_011523565.1 Acidobacteriota bacterium | reverse complement strand
ACTCGCCTCCCTCGCCAACGCCAACGGCGTCACCTTCCACAGCGTCGCCGCCGCCGGGGCGCGGGTCAGCGGCATGAACACGGCGGACCTCCGCTTCTCCACCAGCATCGAGTTCACGCGCGCCGCCAATCTCGAGGAGCCGCTGCTCCGCCTGGCCGACCGCACCGGCGGGCGGGCGATCGTCAACACGCGGAACTTCGCGGGGGGCTTCGACCGCATCGCGAGCGACCTACAGAACCGCTACTCGCTCGGCTACTTACCGCGTTCGCTGCCGGCTCCGTCCTCGCCATCGGCGCGAACGCGGCCGCCGACGCACATTGAGAGAGGAAACGCCCACCGGATCGAGGTCGAGCTGACCGACGAGGCAAAGCGGCGCCATCGCGGACGCCTGTCGATTCGTCACCGCGACAGCTACATCGACAAGCCCGTCTCAGCCGAGATGGCGGACCTGACGCTGGCGGCCCTTTCGATGGAAGAGGCCGCCAACCCGATGGGGGTCCGGATCGCGCCGGTCCGCGGCCCGGGTAGCGAGGTCCGGCTCGACACCGGGGACATCCAGTCAAGGATACTGGTCGCGATCCCGATCGGCCCGCTGACCCTGGCCCCGGTCGCCGACGGTCACGAGGCGAACGTCCGCCTGTGGGTCCAGGTGATCGACGGGGAAGGCCGCTTCTCCGAAGTGACGGAGCATCCCGTGCCCGTCCTGGTCAAGGAGGGGGAGATCGAGGACGCCCGGCAACTCTCCTGGCCTTTCGCGGTCGACGTGGTCACCGCGCCCGGCCCGCATCGCGTCGCGGTCGGCGTGCGAGACGATCTCGCCGCCACGACCTCCGTCGTCACGTTCGACATCGACGCCGGCAACGCCCCGACCGCGCCCGACGCGCCCGCCGCGGTCACCGAAGCGCCGCCGCTCCCCGACACGCCCGAGGGCTGGCTTGCCCGGGCAGCGGCCCACTACCAGCGCTCCGAACTCGAAGCGGTGGCCGATGCCGCCCGCCAGGCCTTGGAGTTGACCGACGACGTCCGCCTGCGGGCGCGGGCCTGGAACGTTCTCGGCGTGGCCCTCTTCGACAAGCCCGACCGCACCGGGCAGGACGTGCTCGACGCCGAGGACGCCTTCCGTCGCGTGATCGCGGTCATGGACGACGAGGCGTCCCTTGCGCCGCGCTACAGCCTCGCCAAGCTCCTGGTCGACTCCGGCCGCTCGGAAGAGGGCGTCGCCGAGGCCAGGAGCATCCTGGCGATCTCGCCGGACGGCCCGATCCCCGACCGGGCGCGGATCCTGGTCTGTCACTCGCGGGGTTCGGCAGGGGAGGCCGGCGCCCTCGCCAACTCAGGCCGGCGGCCAGGCGAGATGATCTACCAGGTCGCCCACGGGTACACCGACGAAGCGATACAGGCCGGTGTCGAGGGCGTGGTCGGCCTCGGCGTCAGCATCGACGAGGAAGGTTGCGTCGTCGACGTCGAGGTGCTCGAACGGTTGCCCCACGGCCTCACCGAGAACGCCGTCGCGGCGATGAGACGGGCCGTCTTCCGGCCGGCGATGGAGAACGGCGAACCG
>WTGL01000208.1:0-484 GCA_011523565.1 Acidobacteriota bacterium | reverse complement strand
GCGGTGCGCTTCGCCCTAGATGCCGAGGAGCGCTAGGAAGCGCCGCTTCTGCTCGTCGGACATCGCCTCGAAGTCCGGGACGGCCATATCGGTCGTGGGAAAGTCCACGAACTCCGGCGAGGACGTCTGGAGGCTGGCCGCGATGTTGTGCAGACCGCCGCCTTCCTCCATGCCCTTGCCCAGCGCCATGCCGACTGCCCGCGGCCACACGTGCTTGGGACCGCCGCCCAACCCGAGAGGATTCGGCCGCCCGACGTATTCCTCGATCTGCTGGAACATGACCTTCTCCTGGGCCGACCGCCGCATCTGACCCTCGCGGCCGTACTTCGTGCGCGACTGGTTGCAGATCGAGGCCCAGGGCATCACGATGTGGAAGCCCGGCAGCGCCTTGCATTCGTCGGGGGCGCCGTCGCCGCCGGTGATCCGGCCGTCCTTGACCATGAGGTAGTACGCGGACATCTCGCGGCCGCCCTCGAGCAGCCGC
>WTGL01000076.1:11140-15338 GCA_011523565.1 Acidobacteriota bacterium | reverse complement strand
CCGGTCGGAATCGGCGTCTACGGCACGACCGGCCGCCTGGAGAAGGGGTACGCCCTGATGGGCGCCGACCTGACCTCGGAGTACTCCCCGGTGGAGGCCGGCCTGGCCCGGCCGCGCGTCAAGAAGGCGGACTTCATCGGCAAGGCGGCATACCTGAAAGCGCGCGCCGAGGGGCCAGTGGCAAAGCTGTGCACGCTGACGATCGACGATCCGGCCGACGGCTCCGGCAAACCTCGATTCCCCACCGGCGGCAGCGAACCGATCTTCACGACGGGCGGAGAGCGCATCGTCGACGCCCGGGGGCGGGAGTCCCGCGTCACCTCCGCCGGCATGGGACCGTCCGTTGGCAGATACCTGCTGATGGCCTACCTGCCGATCGAACATGCAACGCCCGGTAACCGGCTGCAGGTGCTCTACATGAACGAACGCTTCCCCGTGACGGTGGCCAGACGAACCATGTTCGATCCCGGGAACGCCCGGATGAAGGCATAGCCGGCCGGGTCGCTACAGCAGCGCCGTCACCAGCTCCGGATACAGGCAGATCAGCGCCAGCCCGATGAGCTGAATGACGATGAAGGGGATCACCCCGCGGTACATCTCGACCGTCGTGATCCGGCGCGGCGCCACGCCGCGCAGGTAGAAGATCGCGAAGCCGAACGGCGGCGTCAGGAACGACGTCTGCAGGTTCATACCAATCATCACGCCGAACCACACCATGTCGACATCGAGGATCCGCGCGGCCGGAGCGATCAGCGGAATGACGATGAAGGCGATCTCGAAGAAGTCGATGAAGAAGCCCAGAATGAAGATCGCCAGGTTGGCCACGATCAGCAGGCCGATCTTTCCGCCCGGCAGGCCGGTCAGCAGGTCCTCGATCCAAATGTCGCCGTACACGCCCCGGAACACGAGCGCGAAGGCGGTCGAACCGATCAGCAGGAAGATGACCATCGTGGTCAGCTTCGCCGTCGCGTCCATCGTCTCCTTGATCGCCTTCATCGTCAGACGCCCGCGCGACAGGGCCAGCGCGATGGCTCCGACCGCCCCCAGGGCTCCCGCTTCGGTGGGAGTCGCGATGCCTGCGAAGATGCTGCCGAGAACGACCAGGATCAGGACCAGGGGCGGCAGCATGACCACCGCCACCTGCCGGGCCAGCGCCGCACCGCCAAGCGTCCGCTCCTCGGCGGGCAGCGCCGGCGCGGCGGCCGGTTTAGCGATCGCAACGCCGGTGACGTACACCGCGTAGAAGCCCGCCAGCATCAGGCCGGGAATCAGCGAACCGATGAACAGGTCGCCCACCGAGATGCCGAGCTGATCGGCGAGCACGACGAGCACGACGCTGGGCGGGATGATCTGGCCGAGCGTGCCGGCGGCGCTGATCACGCCCGTGGCGAGCATTGGCGAGTAGTCGTAGCGGAGCATGACGGGCAGCGAGATCAGGCCCATCGCGACCACCGAAGCGCCGACCACGCCGGTGGCGGCGGCAAGCATGGCGCCGACCACGACGACCGCCAGCGCCAGCCCGCCGCGCAGGCGGCCGAACAGCATGCCGATCGTGCGCAGCAGGTCCTCAGCCAGTTGCGACTTCTCCAGCATCGTGCCCATGAAGATGAAGAAGGGCACCGCCAGGAGGACGCCGTTCGACATGACGCCGAAGACCCGTTCGGGGAACGCGTAGAGAAGGTTCCAGGAAAAGAGGCCCAGTTCGATGCCGATGAAGGCGAAGATCAGCGCGGTGCCGCCGAGCGAGAACGCGACCGGGTAGCCCGCGAAGATGAACAGGAACACGACCACGAACATGAGCGGGCCCAGGAAGTCGCCGCTCACAGCAGCCCCTCCTGCTGCAGATCCTCCTCTTCGGCCCCGGCCTTGAGCGCGCGGAGGCGCTGCCAGTTGCGCGCCACCTCGGCCAGCCCCTGCAGGGCGAGGAGCGTGAAGGCCACCAGCAGAACGCTCTTGATCGGATATCGCGGCAGACCGCCGGGATCCGAAGACACCTCCAGCACCGCCCACGAGTTCCGTACCGCCGGCCAGGACATGACGAGCCCGAACACCGCGAACGGGATCAGGAACAGCAGGGAACCCCACAAGTCGATCCGCCGGCGCCAGCGCTCCGGCAGCCGGCTGAAGATCACGT
Source organism: Acidobacteriota bacterium (assembly GCA_011523565.1). Classification (GTDB taxonomy): domain Bacteria; phylum Acidobacteriota; class Thermoanaerobaculia; order Multivoradales; family Multivoraceae; genus Multivorans. The sequence goes on along the minus strand of WTGL01000076.1, from coordinate 13,204 downwards.
CGACGCGGACGTGGGCATTGGTCTGCAGGGCGTATGCCGCGCCGAGCAGGAAGACCAGGCTGAACATGTACCACTGCAGCTCGAGGTACGCGTTCGAACTCAGGTTCCAGCCGGTGAACCGCCCGAGGTAGCGCACGACCGCGTTGTACGCTCCGACCGCGACCATGGCCAGCGTCAGCCAGGAGACCGCGACCCCAAGCCGCGAGTTGAAGCGGTCGACCCGGGCCACGAAGCGGGCCAGGGCATTGTCTGGGGCCGGTCCTGACGGCATGAGCGCGCGCAGGCTACCAGTACGCCGCCCGTGACCGCCGTCCCGGAAACGAGCCTTCGCCGGCGCTTCGTCCGGCTGGCCGCGCTCAACGTCGCATCGAACCTCACCGTGCCACTGGCGGGACTGGCGGACACGGTGATGCTCGGCCAACTCGCCGAAGTCCGCTTCCTCGCGGGCGTCGTCCTCGCCTCCCTGATCTTCGACTACCTCTACTTCGGCTGTGCCTTTCTGCGCATGGGCACGACGGGGCTCGTCGCCCAGGCCTGGGGGCGCCGCGACGTCCACGAAGTCAGCGCCCACCTCTACCGGGCGTTGCTGCTGGCGGCGGCGATCGGGGCCCTGGCGCTGGCGCTTCGGGACCCGTTGGGCAACGCCGGCTTCCGGCTCCTCTCCGGAACGGCCGAGGTCGAGCAGGCGGGCCGCGCCTACTACGACGCCCGCATCTGGGGCGCGCCGGCGACCCTGGCCAACCTCGTCTTCGTCGGCTGGTTCCTCGGCCGGGGCGAAGCGGCGCGCGCCCTGCTCCTCGTCGCGGCGGCCAACCTCGGCAACATCGCACTCAACTGGTGGTTCATCATCCATCTCGGCTGGGCCGCGCACGGGGCGGGCGTCGCCACCGCGCTGGCGCAGTGGATCGGCGCCGGCCTCGGCATCTGTCTGGCGACCACCGCCGCTGCCAGGGCCTCGTGGCGCATCGTTCTCGATCGCAACGAGCTTCGCCGCCTCGTCTCGCTCAGCGGACATCTGGTTGTCCGCACCCTCCTCCTGATCACCGCGTTCGCCGTGTTCACCAACGTGAGCGCGCTCTTCGGCACCGCCCGGCTGGCCGCGAACGGCCTCATCCTCCGCATCCTGAGCGTGGCCTCGTACTTCGTCGACGGCGCGGCGTTCGCCGGCGAGACCCTGGCCGGCATGGCCTACGGCTCGGGGAATCGCGCGGAACTCCGGCGCGTCCTGTTCCTCACCGTGGCCGCCGCGGAACTCGGCGCCGCCTGCTTCCTGCTGCCCGTGCTCCTGCTGCCCGAAGTCATCTACGGTCTGCTCGTCGACCACCAGGAAGTCGCGGCACTCGCCGCCGCCAGCAACGTCTGGCTGCTGCCGGTGCTGGCTTTCGCCGCCCTGGCTTACGCGTTCGACGGCTTCTTCCTGGGCCTGACTCGGGGCAGGCTGCTGAGTCGGGCGATGGCGATCAGCCTCGTGATCGGTTTCGCGCCCGCCGTCTGGGCCGCCCTGCACTACCGCCAGGAGGATCTCCTCTGGATCGGCATGACCGGGCTGATGGCGGCCCGCGCCGGGACGCTAGGCTTCGCCGCACGCCGAACCATTCGACCGCACGGAGAAGGGATCTGAGAATGAGAAAGCTCGACGGCAAGATCGCCTTGGTCACCGGCGGCGGCACCGGCATCGGTCGGGCCACCGCCCTGCTCTTCGCCCGCGAGGGGGCGACGGTCATCGTCTCGGGCCGGCGACTCGAACCGCTGGAAGCGGTCGTTGCCGAGATCGAAGCCGACGGCGGCAGCGCCTGGGCGTTCTCGGCCGACATGGAGGATCCCGGGGGGGTCGACGGTCTGGCGACGGCCGTCCTGGAGCGCCATCCCACGGTCGACGTCTTGGTCCACAACGCGGGGCACAGCTCCCGGGTCCGCAGCACCCGCTACATTTCCCAGGCCGAATGGGACAGCGTGATGGCCGTCAACGCCACCGGGCCCGCGATGCTGACGAAGGCGCTGCTGCCGGCGATGCTCGACCACGGCGGCGCCACCGTGATCATGGTGTCGTCGATGGCGGCGATC
>WTGL01000076.1:10595-11130 GCA_011523565.1 Acidobacteriota bacterium | reverse complement strand
CATCATGGGACTCGGCGCCGAACTCCGGCAGCTCGGCATCCGCGCCACCAGCGTTCTCCCCGGCGAAGTCGACACGCCGATTCTCGACAACCGGCCCCGGCCACCGTCGGAGGAGGAACGGGCCGGGATGATGATGGCCGAGGACATCGCCGAAGCGATCCTGGCCGCGGCGGCGCTGCCCGAGCGGACCGTGATCGAGGAGATGACCCTGATGCCGACGAAGCTCCGCGACTACAGCGCCGACATCGTCGCGGCGCGCACGCTCGGCGCACCCGAGGAGGACTAGCGCAACATGCCGACGATGACCGACAGCGAACGCGACGTCTTCCTCGTAGAGCCCGGCATCCTGATGCGAATCGGCACGGTCTGCGACGACGGCAGACCCCTCGTGACCCCGATCTGGTTCATCTTCGAAGAGGAGGCGATCTGGTTTACTCCGCGCGAGAACTCCGCCTGGTTCGCCAACCTGCGCCGCGATCCGCGGACCTGCCTGGCGATCGACGAGCAGGACCTGCCCTACCGCAAGGTCCTCGTC
>WTGL01000076.1:2456-10585 GCA_011523565.1 Acidobacteriota bacterium | reverse complement strand
CACCAGCGGTACTACCGCCCGGGCACCATCCTCAGCCGCTGACGCGGGCCGGCGCCGGCTACTCGGCCGGCGCCTTCCTGTGCACGACGGCCGCCCCGAGCACGCCGCCGATCGTCGAGAAGACGACGTTGATCACCAGCGAGAAGCCGACGATCGCGATGACGCCAAGACCGGCAATCGTGCTGAAGAGGCTCAACGCCTCGATGTCCTCGGCGGATTCCGCGGCGAGAGCCCCGATCCCCATCGCGCCCGTGAGTCCCCCGAGGATCAGGAGTCCCAGCAGAATGCTCAGGACAGAGCCGAAGACGCCGGCCAGCGCGCCGATCTTCGCGCCCTCGCCATAGGGCGCGGCCGCGGCGGGGGGATCGTCCTTGAGTGCCAGGTAGACGGCCAGGATGCCGCCGCCCACGACGAGCGCGCAGCAGGCGATGTTGAGGAGTTGGAGGCCGGGGATCTGCGAGGCGACGGCTCCCGCGCCCCCGCCGATCGCTGCCGCACCGATCTTCTTTCCGCTCACGATGACACCTCCTGTGGAAGGCCTGTTTCCTGTGTATCAGCGCGGCGCGGACGCCGCGCCTCGACTCCTAGGCTTCGGTCCGGAGCATGGGCTTCTTGTGGAACACCGCGGCGCCGATCACACCGCCGATGGCGGAGAAGACGACGTCGACGACCAGGCTCATCAGGAATCCGATCACTCCGACCGCCGCCATGGCGCCGGCCTCATCGTCCCCGAGGGCCTCGAGCACCTCGGGCGGGATGCCCTCGATCCCCTCCATGATCGACCGGGCCATCTCCATCGGATCACCGACGAGCGCCGCCATCGGGATCGCCACGATCGCGCCGACCACGGCCGCCGCGACGCCGGCCAGAACGCCGATCATCGCACCATCCCCGAGAGGCGCCTTCTCGGTGGCGGGCTCGCCCCGCATCGCCAGATAGACAGCCAGCATGCCGCCGCCCACGACGAGAGCGCAGCAGATGCAGTTGGCCAGGTTGACGATCGGAATACTGGAGGCGATCCCGGCCGCCCCGCCGCCGATGGCGGCAGCTTTCAGTTTCTTCGGTGTCATGAAGTCTCCTCGGACTGGTCGAACTCGAGAGCGCGCCGATCAAGACGCTCTACGGGTTCTCGGGTGGCAAGTTTCGAGGCATCTGTTGGAAGATCTGGCCGACCGCCGCCCACACCAGGACGGCGATCGGCGCCGCCGCCAGCACAGCGGTCCCAAACCGGCTCATCGGCGTGTTGAACGGCAGCAGCCAGTCGATAGCGGTCGGCGCCAGGAAGAAGAGGATCCGCCTGGGCCTGTCAAGCAGCCAGTCGCGCGCCGGACGAAGCAGCGGCAGCACGATCAGCCCCAGAGTGAAGCCGACATAGAAGCCGAAGCACCGATGGCAGACGGCCAGGGGGTGGTCGGCCAGGTGGAAGCTCCGGTCGGCGATCTGATGGCAGACCGGGGCGAAGAACTCGTAGAGCAGGGACGCCGCACCGCCGTCCGAAGCGGCGAGGAGCGGCGCGGCGAAGACCATCCCGACTGTCACGCAGCACAGAACAACGAGCCCCGCGGTCACCAGGGACGTGGCAGGGCTCGCCGTGAACGGCACAGAAACTCCGGCGCCCGGAGCCTGTGCCCGGAGCCGGCCAAGGGACCCGGCGGCAGCAGGTGGAGGCGAAACCCCGAGCCGGCGGCGAAGCATCGCGGGCTAGTGTAGCGACTGGACTCCGGCGAGGGGGGGGCGCCGTCCCACCCGCCGGTATGATCGCGCCGTGAGGAGCGATCGTTGAGCGGCTGGAACTCGATTCCCGAACTCGGCGACCTGCTCGGCCAGGAAGTAAGGCTGCGCGGCTGGGTTGACGGCCGGCGCTCCAGCGGCAGGATCGGCTTCATCCGCCTGCGGGAATCGGGCGCCACCGTGCAGCTCGTGATCAGCCGCAAGGAGGTTGACGACGCCTCCTGGGAGGCGCTCCAGCACGCCGCCCAGGAGTCGACCGTGGCCGTCACCGGCACCGCCGCCGCCGACCCGCGCTCCCCCGGCGGGGTCGAGGTCCACGTCTCCTCCCTGGCCCTCGTCCACGGCGCCGACGGCTACCCGATCACGCCGAAGGAGCACGGCACCGCCTTCCTGATGGATCATCGCCATCTCTGGCTGCGCTCCAGCCGCCAGCGTGCGGTGCTGCGGATCCGCAGCGAGGTATGCCAGGCGATCCACGACTTTCACCGCGAGCGCGGCTACTACCTCGTCGACTCGCCGATCCTGACGCCGGCCGCCTGCGAGGGCACGTCGACCCTGTTCGAGACGCCGTACTTCGATCACGGCAATGCCTACCTGAGCCAGTCCGGCCAGCTCTACCTCGAACCCGCGGCGGCGGCCCTGGGCAAGGTCTACTGCTTCGGCCCCACCTTCCGGGCCGAGAAGTCGAAGACCCGGCGCCACCTGATGGAGTTCTGGATGGTCGAGCCGGAGGCGGCCTTCCTGGACTTCGCGGGCCTGTGCGAGCTTGCCGAGGACTTCCTGGTCTACCTGGCCGGTCGCGTGCTGGAGAACTGCGGCGACCCGCTGGCGATCCTGGAGCGCGACACCTCGAAGCTCGAAGCGATCCGGAGACCCTTTCCGCGCCTCCGCTACGCGGAAGCGATCGATCTCCTGCGCGGGCAGGGCTCGGAGATCGAGTTCGGGGATGACTTCGGTGCTCCCGAGGAAACGTCGATTACCCGGGAGTTCGAGCGTCCGGTCATGATCACCCACTATCCGGCCTCGCTGAAGGCTTTCTACATGGAGCCGGACCCGGACGATTCGACCCTGGCTCTCGCGCTCGACGTGGTCGCCCCCGAGGGCTACGGCGAGATCATCGGCGGCAGTCAGCGCATCCACGACCACGACCTGCTGCTCAGACGCCTCAAGGAGCACGACCTGCCCCTCGAGGCCTTCCAGTGGTACCTCGACATCCGCCGCTACGGGACGTTCGAACACAGCGGCTTCGGCATGGGCGTCGAACGCTTCGTCGCCTGGATGGCGGGCGTCCCCCACCTGCGCGAGACGATCCCCTACCCGCGAACGATGGACCGGATCTACCCCTGAGGGACCTGGATCAACTCGAGGACCGGCTGGGCTACCGGTTCAACGACCGCGCCCTGCTCGAACTGGCTCTGACCCACAGTTCCTTCGCCAATGAGCGGGGCCTCGACCAGGACAACGAACGGCTCGAGTTTCTGGGAGATTCCGTGCTCGGTCTGGTCGGCGCGGATACCCTCTTCCGCCGCCACCCGTCAGCGCCCGAGGGCATCCTCTCGCGGACCAGGTCTCACGTCGTAAGCGCCGAGAATCTGGCCCGACGCGCGCGGGAACTCGGCCTCGGCCCGGTCCTCCGCCTCGGACACGGCGAAGAGCACTCGGGCGGGCGCGACAAGCAGTCCGTTCTCGCCGACGCTCTGGAGGCCGTGATCGGCGCCGTGTTCGTCGACGGCGGACCGGAAGCCGCCCGCGCCATGCTCGCGCCCTGGGTCGAGCGCGAAGCATCCGAGGCGATGGATGTCCTGGACGCGAAGTCGAACCTCCAGGAACTCCTCCAGAGCGAGGGACTGGAGCCTCCCGTCTACCGTCTCGTGGGCCGCGAGGGGCCTGACCACGCCCCGGTGTTCCACGTCGAATGCCGAGTCGACGGCCGCTGCCTGGCCAGCGCTTCGGGCGGATCGAAGAAGGAAGCGGAGCGGCGGGCCGCCGCCCTGGCGCTGGTCGGTTTCGAGGCGCTCAGCGGCGCTTGAACCTGCGTTCCAGGTCCCGGTCCGTCAGTTCCAGCACCACCGGCCTGCCGTGCGGGCAGGTGTACGGGTGGTCGCAGGCGAAGAGCTCCGCGATCAGGCTCTCCATCTTCTCCGCGGACAGCGCCTGGTGCATCTTGACCGCGGCCCGGCAGGCACGGCTGGCCGCCAACTGGGTCAGGAGGTACTCGGCCAGGCCCTCCTCCTCGCTCGGAAGCTCATCCCCGGCGGCGACCCGGGTGGCGATCCGCAGCACGAGGCTCTCCGCCTCGACGTCGGGCAGCACCGCCGGAATCGCAGTGATCGCCGCGCTGCCGCCCGAGAGGCTGCTGACCGAGTAGCCGCACCGCTCCAGCCCCGCGGTGCACTCCGCAAGCGCCGCGTGCTCGGCCGCCGAGAGTTCCAGCACCCGCGGCACGAGGAGGGTCTGGCTGGCGGACTGCTGCTCGCCGAGACTGCGGCGGAACCGTTCGTACAGGATACGTTCGTGGGCCACGTGCTGGTCCACGACCAGTAGCGACTCCGGCCCCTCGAGCAGAACCATCGTGCCCTTGTACTGCCCGATCAGCCGCAGCGAGTCCCGGCCGCGGCCCGACAGGGGCACCGGAGTTGAGGGTTCCGGGCTGTAGGCGACCTCGGCCAGCTTTCCCGCCGGGCCCGTCCGCGCACCGCCATACCGGGTGGCAAGTCTCTCGGCCCAGTCGGGAGCCGCCGGCGCCGGATCGCTCTCCTGCCGACCGCCCCCACGGTCCCAAGCCACCGCGACGCCGGTTTCCCGAACCTCGCCGGCGCCGGTCCAGCCCGGAGGCGCCGCCGGGCCTTCGGGCTCGCGCAGCGGCGCGGGCTCTTCGCCCTTCGCCGCCTCAAGTCCGGCCCGTAGCGCGCTGCCGACGCGCCCGAGCACTGCCGCGTCGCGGAAGCGGACCTCGGACTTCTGGGGGTGGACGTTCACGTCGACCGACTCCGGCGGAACGTCGAGGAACAGGAACAGTGCGGGCGCCGCGGCGCCCTTCATCAGGTCCCGGACCGCCTTGTAGTAGATCCCCAGCACCGCCCGGTCCCGCACCAGACGGCCGTTGACGAAGACGAACTGGCGCCGGCCCCTGGCCGTCTCCGGGTCACCGACGAAACCGTCGATCCCCTGTTTTCTCCTCGCCTCGGGCAGCGGGGTCAGGTGGTGCACCAGATCCGTACCGAACAGTTGGCCGATCCGCTCGAGCCGGCCGGCCCGGTCGATCCCCGTCGACTGGGTCTGCAGCACCTCCCGCCGGGGCGCCGGTCCGACCAGTCGGTGCCCCAGCACGAAGGTCACATCGGGGCGCGCCAGGGCATAGCCCTGCACCACTGCCGTGGCGTGCCGGAGCTCGGTTGGCGCCCGCTTCAGGAACTGCTTGCGAGCCGGCACGTTGTAGAACAGCGACTCCACCGTCAGCGTCGTGCCACGGGGCCGGCTGACCGGCTCGTCGATCGTCACCTTGCCCCCCTCGACCAGGAGCCTGTGGCCGTCGCCGGCGGTGCGCGCCGTCACCAGTTCGCACTTCGACACCGCGGCGATCGAAGACAGCGCCTCACCGCGAAATCCCAGGGTGGCGACCTCCAGAAGATCCTCGAAGGAGCCGATCTTGCTCGTCGCGTGGCGTTCGACCGCCAGCATCGCCTCGTCGGCCGCGATGCCGCAGCCGTCGTCCGAGACGACAATCAGGTCGATGCCCCCGTTCACCAACTCGATCTCGATCCGGGTCGCGCCGGCGTCGAGCGCGTTCTCGACCAGTTCCTTGACCACCGACGACGGACGCTCGACGACCTCGCCCGCGGCGATCTTGGAGATCAGCGTGTCGGGGAGCCGGAGCAGCGGACGGTCCGCCTGCGTGCGTTCCGGGCCCATCAGGAAGCCAGGTCCCGCAGGGTCCGCTGCATCACGCCGTAGCTCCGGAGTTCCCGGCCCAGGAAGGCGCGCCGGACCTCGCGCGCCACGGCCTCGACCGCCTTGAGAGTCGAGTCCTCGAATCCCCCGTTCTCCTGCAGCCGCGCGAGGTCGGCGCCGCCGATGCGGCGCAGGAAGGACAGCGCCGGCTCGCCGATCCGGCGGTTCGCACCCGCCCCGGCGCCGCAGGAGACGCACAGCAGGCCGGCGGCGTCGACGGCCAGGAACGCCTCGTCACCGAGGGCATCGCCGCAGGAGGGGCAGTGCCGGGGCGTCGGAAACACACCGGAGAGCCGGAGCGTCCAGCATTCCAGGTAGCGGGCCGCGAGCGAGCGATCGCAACCTGTGGTCAGCGCCTCCACGGTCGAGTCCAGGAGCCGGTAGAGGTGATTGTCCGGTTCGTTCTCCTGCGCGAACACCTGCATGTGCTCGGCGAGGTACGAGGAAACGAGGATTCCCTCCAGGTCGGCGTGCAGGGCGCCGGGGCTCCGGATCATTTCCGCGTCACCCAACCGCACCAGGTCCCTGTCGGGCTTCTCGAACCAGGACAGATGCACTTTCGCGAGCTGCTGCAGCTCGCCGCCGAAGCGGCTGAAGCGGGCTCGGGCACTGCGCGCGGCTCCTCGCTTCAACCCCCAGTCGCGACTGAGAAAGACGACGATCCGGTCCCGCTCGTGAAGATCGATCGTCTGAAGCAGCAGTGCCTCCCCGCTTCGCCGCTTCATGGATCACCCGCCGTTCAGCGAACCAGCCAGTCGATCATCAGCGTGGCGAGGCCGAAGTACACCAGGATGCCCGTGATGTCGCTGGACGTCGTGACCATGGGGCCGCTGGCCACTGCAGGGTCGATGCCCATGCGCTCGAAGGCCATTGGCAGGAGCGAACCGATCAGCGACGCGAGCATGATGGCGAGGAACAGCGAGCTCGCGACCACCGCGCTGTAGGCCGGGTTCTGTTCGAGGAAGGCCGCGACTCCGGCGGCGACCGCCGAGCACACCAGGCCGACGACGAGACCGATCCGGATCTGCTGCATCAGGAAGCGGCGCATGCGGCCGCCGCCTTCGCCGATCCTGCCGGTGGCCAGACCGCGCACCGTGAGCGTCATCGTCTGACTGCCGATGTTGCCGCCCATGCCCATGACCACCGGCGCGAAGGCGAGCAGGAACGCTTCGTTCAGGCGCAACTGGAACTGCTTCATCAGTACGCCGGTCAGGGTCAGACCGATCAGGTTGATGAGCAGCCACGGCAGCCGGATGCCGGCGACGCGCCAGGACCGTTCGCGGTACAGCAGCTCGTCGTCGGAGGTGCCCACCATCTTGTAGAAGTCTTCCTCCGCCTCCTCCTGCACGATGTCGATCACGTCGTCGACCGTCACGAGACCCAGCAGGCGGCGGCGGTCGTCGACCACGGGAACGGCGAGAAAGTCGTAGCGCGAAGCGAGCCGCGCGACTTCTTCCTGGTCCGTATCGGTGTGTGCCGTGACCAGACCCCGGTTCATGATCTCGCCCAGGGTGCGGCTCGGAACCGAGAGCAGAAGCTCCCGGAGCGAGAGGACACCGGCCAGACGGCCCTCCGGATCGACGACGTACAGGTAGAAGATCATCTCGACCTCGCCGTGCTCGCGGATCTTGGCGATCGCGTCGCCAACCGGCGTGTCCTCCGGCAGGGAGAAGAACTCCGTGTTCATGATCCGGCCGGCGGTGTCTTCCTCGTACGCGAACTGGGTCTGCAGTTCGTCCCGGTCGGGCCGGTCGAGCAACGCCATCACGGCCTCTCGCAGCTCGTCCTCCAGGCCGTCGACGATCTCGACGCTGTCGTCGACGGCCAGCGGCGCGAGCAGCCCGGCGATCTCGGCCGGAGTCAGTTCCTCCAGCAGCGGGCGCCGTTCACCGGGCTCCAGCTCGAGCAGCACCTCGCCGGCCGAATCCGGGTAGTCCTCCAGCGCGAGGCGGACCACGAACAACTGCTCCGTGGGCATCAGTTTCCTGAGCGCGGCGGAGACGTCTCCGGGCCGCACCTTGCTCAGCACGCGGGACAGGTTCCGCCTGGCTCCGCGGCGCGCGAGGCGGCGCATCGTGTCGCCGAGAATCTCGACCCTCTGGGTGGACATGGCGGGCCGCATCGTACCAGCCGGACACCCGCACAAGCCGCGTCGCCGACCCTTCTCACACCCCTGAGCCGAGCCTCCTCAGGGGGGCCGACCGGGTCCCGAGATGCCCCTCGGTCGGCCCGTCAGTCGATCTCGAAGACCGCGTCGATCTCGACCGGAACGTTGAAGGGCAGCTTGTTCGTTCCCACCGCGAAGCGGGCGTGCCGCCCCTTCTCGCCGAACGCACCGACCATCAGGTCCGAGGCGCCGTTGATCACCGCCGGGTGGTTCTCGAAATCGTCGGTGCAGTTGACGAAGCCGCCCAGCTTCACGCAGCGCTTCACCCGCTCCAGGTCAC
>WTGL01000076.1:1091-2446 GCA_011523565.1 Acidobacteriota bacterium | reverse complement strand
GGCGCCGCCGGCTCCGGCAGCTCGATGCCCAGCGCTTCCAGCCGCTCCCTGACCGTGGTCATCCGTCAGCTCCCGTCGAAGGCGGCGAACAGCTCCTCGAACGCCTTGATCTGGTTGCCGGCCGCCGACGACGGCACGAGGATCGGCGTGCGGATGCCGGCGTCGAACCAGCGCTCGACGCCCTCGCGGACCTCCGCCACGCTGCCGAACAGCGTGCAATCGGCCAGCCAGCGGTCGGAGAGCAGACCCGGGATGCGGTCCATCTCCCCTCGCTCGACGGCCCGTTCGACCGCTTCCATCTCCTCGACGTAGCCGGCCGCCTTCCAGTAGTTGCGGTAGTTGGGCAGCAGGGCGTATCGGGAAAGCGTCTTCCGGTTCCGCGCCGCCGCCAGGTCGCGGTCGTCCGAGATCACGGTCGGAATCATGTTGCCGACGAAGAAGTCCGGGTCGGTCGCCTTCTCCCCCGCCGCCGCCAGCGAGTGCCTCATGCGGGAACGGGCGCCGTTCGCGAACACCATGCCGTCGCCGATCTCGGCCGCGGTGGCGATCATCCGGTCGCGCAGCGTGGCGAGGACGATCGGCGGCAGTTCGCCGGCGCCCCGCACGGCCTTGAGCTCGTCGACGAAGGCGCGGATGTCGCCCAGCGGCTTGCCGACCGTGACGCCTAGCCGCGCATGCGCCGGCGCGTGGCTGACGCCCACGCCGAACCAGAAGCGGCCCTGGGAGACCTCGTGGATGAACGACGCGGTGTTGGCGAACTCGGTCACGTGCCGGGTGTAGATGTTGACGATCGACGTGCCGAAGTGGACACGCTCCGTGGACAGCGCGATCGCTTCGCAAAGCGCCAGGCCGTCGCCCATGCTCGGGCAGTAGATGCCGCCGAAGCCGCGGCGCTCGATCTCGGCCGCCAGGTCGAGGGTCAGCCGCCGGCGTCCCGGCACCGCGGCGAGAGAGACGGCCGGGAGGCCGTTTTGTGCTTCGGAGGTCGTCGTCATGGCGGCGGCAGGGTATCAGCGCCCCGAGACCGGGAGGGAGCCCGTCGCCCGTGCGGCTACGCTACGGGCCGCGATGGAGAAACTCGCTCCCGATCAGGTCGGCGCGCTGCTCCGCCCCGGCATGAAGGTCGCCGTCCTGGGCGGTTGCAACGAACCTCGCGGCATCGCCGCGGCGCTCCACGACCAGCCCGAGGCGACCGCCGGCGTGGAGTTCACGGTCACCCGCATCCCCGGCATCTCCTCGCCAACTCTCGCGCCCTGGGCCGGCTCAACGGTGCGGAGCTTCTTCGTCACGCCCGAGATGCACGCCGGCTTCGAGGCCGGCTCCGTCCGCTTCGTGCCGATGCAGTACCGGCACGT
>WTGL01000076.1:0-1081 GCA_011523565.1 Acidobacteriota bacterium | reverse complement strand
GGCGACTGCTCGCTCGGCATCGGCGCCGGGTTCCTGCCGGCGCTGCTGGAGCGCGCGGAGGTTCCATTCGTCGCGGAGTGGAACCGCTCCCTGCCCCGGCTGCCGGGCGCCCCGACGGTGGAAGCGGATCGCTTCGACTATGTCGTCGAAACCGACGTCGAACCGCCCACGCTCGCCAGCCGAAGCGGTCCCGTCGCCGAGCGTATCGGGGCCCTGGTCGCGGAACTGATCCGCGACGGCGACTGCATCGAGACCGGCGTGGGCGCGATCCCGGACGCGGTCCTGGCCGCCCTGCACGGTCACCGCAACCTCGGTTTTCACTCCGGACTGCTGTCCGATGGCGTGATGGATCTCGTGGAAGCGGGGGCCGTCACGGGCGCCCGCAAGACGATCGACGAAGGGCGCCTGATCGCGGCCATGGTCCTCGGCTCACCACAGCTCTACGACTGGGCAAGCCGCTGCGACCTGCTCGACCTGCGCACCGTCAACTACACCCACGACGTGCGCGTCATCGCCAGGCTGGACGACTTCGTCGCGCTGAACTCCGCGGTCGAGGTGGACCTCTTCGGCCAGGTCAACTCGGAGATGGTCCGCGGCCGGCAGATCAGCGGCACGGGCGGCGCCGTCGACTTCATGCGCGGCGCCCGGATGTCGGCCGGCGGACGCTCGATCGTCGCACTCGAGGCGACCGCCGGCGGAGGCCGTTTCTCCCGAATCGTTCCCGCGCTACCCGCAGCGCACGCGGCGACCGCGCTACGCACCGACGCCGACATCTTCGTGACCGAGCACGGCGTCGCCGACGTGCGCGGGCTGGACCTCGTCGAGCGGGCGCGGCACCTGATCGCCATCGCCGCACCCCAGTTCCGCGAGAAACTGAAGGAACAGGCCGCGCAGCTCTGTCGCTAGCCGTGCGGCGCGCCCCTACGCCTTCGCGCTCGGCCGCGCGGACACCGCCTGGTGCCAGCGCAGCAGGTTCGGCGTCTCCTCGGTCACCCGGAACTTGGTGACGCGGCCGAAGTCGATCCCCATCTGGGCCGTGATGTCGGCGATCGAGTACTCGTCGCCGGCGACGAACTCGCGG
>WTGL01000056.1 GCA_011523565.1 Acidobacteriota bacterium | reverse complement strand
GATGTGATTCCGAACGGCATTCCGTTCGAGAGAATCCGCGCCCTCGCGGCGGAATCCGACGCGAGCACGCCGCCCCTGGTCTACGCCGGCCGGTTGATCCCGGAGAAACGGATCGACCTGCTGCTCAACGCCACGGCCAGACTGGCGGCCACTGAGACGGGCCGGAGGCTCGTCACTGAACGCGGGGCTCTGCTCCGGATCATCGGTGGCGGCCCGGCGGAGGACGACATCCGCGCGCACATCGAGCGGGAGAATCTCGCCGCCATCGTCGACTTCGCCGGTCGGCTCCCCGAGAACGAGGACGTCTGGCGCGCGGTGGCGGGCGCCGACCTCGCCGTACAACCCTCCGCCCGAGAGGGCTTCGGACTCTTCCCGCTCGAAGCGATGGCCACCGGCGTGCCCGTGGTGCACTGCAGGTCCCCGAACAGTGCGGTGTCCGAACTCGTCCGCAACGGCCGGGAAGGATGGGCTTCCTCCGCCGACGCGGGCGAGCTGGCCGGTCTGCTGGAACGGCTGCTCGACACACCCGCGGAAGTCGCCGCCGCCTCGCGCGCCGCCCTGGAGCGCGCGGCCGGCTACGACTGGCGGCAGGTCGCGGACAAGGTCATCGAAACCGGAACCGAACTGGTCCGGCGCGAACGCGCCTGACCGCACTCCGGGCCGACGCGGACTGCTGTAAGGTCACCGCCGTCGTGGGCACCGTGCTTCAGGTCGAACTGTCGCCGGGAGAGTTGATTGACAAGATCACGATCCTCGAGATCAAGGCCGAGCGGATCGCCGACCCGGGCAAGCTGGCCAACGTCCACAGGGAACTGCGGAGCCTGACCGCGACCCGCGAGGAAGCGCTGGAACCCTCGCCGGAACTCGACGGGTTCACTGCGGAGCTTCGCCGGATCAACGAGCGTCTCTGGGAGATTGAGGACGACATCCGCGACTGTGAGCGGAACGGCGACTTCGGCGAGCGCTTCATCGAACTCGCGCGATCGGTCTACCGCACGAACGATCGACGCGCCGCGGCCAAACGGAGCATCAACGAGCTGCTGGGTTCCGAACTGGTCGAAGAGAAGGACTACGCCGACTACTGATCGGCCAGTCCCGAGGTCAGGCCTCCTACCAGGTGCCCTCGTTCGGCATCGAGGCCCAGGGCTCCTCGACCGGCAGGGAGCCGCCGGCCTGGAGCAGTTCGATCGAGATCCCGTCCGGCGACCGGATGAACGCCATGCGGCCGTCCCGAGGCGGCCGGTTGATCACAACGCCCTGCTCCTGGAGCGAGCGGCAGGTGCCGTAGATGTCCTCGACCTCGAAGGCCAGATGACCGAAGTTACGGCCTCCGGTGTAGTCCTCCGGGTCCCAGTTGTAGGTCAGTTCCAGAAGGGGCGCGGTCCGCTCCCGCGCGAGCTCCACATCCGACGGCGCGGCCAGAAACACGAGCGTGAACCGTCCCTGCTCGCTGTCGAATCGGCGCAGTTCGACCATTCCCAGCTTGCCGCAGTAGAAGTCGAGCGCCTCCTCCGACCAGCAGGGCGTCCCCGAACTGCGCGTGGCGCTGGCCCGTGCTCTGACCGCGGACTACGACGCCCCGGTCGCCGCCGAACACGTGGCGGTCACCGCCGGCTGCAACCAGGCCTTCTGCCTGGCGATGATGGCGCTGACCGAACCAGGCGACGAGGTCCTGCTGCCCCTGCCTTCCTACTTCAACCACGACATGTGGCTGCGTTCCCAGGATGTAGAGCCCGTCTATCTCGAGCCAGGCCCGGACATGATGCCCAATCCCGACGACGCCGCGGCCGCCGTAACCCCCGCCACCCGCGCAATCGTCCTGGTGACCCCGAATAACCCGACCGGCGCCGTCTACCCGCCGGACCTCCTGGAACGCTTCTTCGAACTCGCCAGGAGCCGCGGACTGGCGCTCGTCATCGACGAGACCTACCGTGAGTTCCGGGAGCACTCCGACCCGGCGCACCGCCTCTTCGCTCGCTCCGACTGGAGCGACACGCTGATCCACCTCTACAGCTTCTCCAAGGCCTACTGCATGGCGGGCTACCGGATCGGCTGCATG
>WTGL01000197.1 GCA_011523565.1 Acidobacteriota bacterium | reverse complement strand
GAAGCTCGCCCCGCCAGTGGCATCGGCAGCCATCGGCGAACGAATCAGCGAACAAATCTCCGCGGGCGCCGTTGCTCTGCACGTATGACAGATAGGCGGTCCACGAGTGTGTCACCTCGTGCGCGAACCCAGTCAGATCATCCGTGAAGTTCCCGTTTCTCCACTCGTGGCCACGGCCTCCTGCTTGCCCGATCGGCACGACGCGCGCATAGTGGCCCAGGAGACGCCCGTCGCCGCACGGCGGTTCCCTCCAGGTATCTTCGCGCCCGATTCCCTCTACCCCGTTGTAGTAGTTCCGCCAATCAGAACCGGTCCCTTGGAAGGAATCGAAGCGGAACTCGCTATGGAAGACGAACACATCGAAGCGGTCGCCCAGATCCTCGACGATGCTGCAGGCGATTGCCGCCGTGTCCGGTGGGACCCGATAATGGAAGACCTCACTCTGCCGGTTGGACGAATCGCGGTCGGAACGCGAGAGGTCGGTCCTCGGTGGCGCACCGGGCAGCATGACCTGGATCTGGGCGAAGGGGCTGTTCCAGTTGCCCCGGACGAAGACACCGTCGTCGTGTTGGGAAGAACCGGGCTTGATGCCGGCCGTAATCCCGCGGACGGCCGGGTCATCAACCAACAGCGCGACCCGGTTGGCGGAGTTCGTCGGCAGGCGTGTACCCCCACGCGTCCGACCGCCATCGGCCGTCACGTCGACGCTCCACATGAAGTCGTGGTCATCATCCCCGTCGAAGTACGGTTCATCGGTGTCGAAGTACAGCCGATAGGAGTAGTTCGTGCCGCTCGGAGGAGTGGGAATCGCGCCCCGCATCGTCCATTCGACGATCAGGGCGTCGGTGTTCGATTCGTAGAGCGTCACGTCGAGCAGATCGAGATGACCGGGAATCTCGGAATCCTCGGGATTGTCGATGCTCGCAATCACGTCACCCTTTTCGATCACGTCTGAGAACAGGCCGACAATGCCGTCGCCGACCGTGATGCGGCCGTAGTTGAGCTGGATGGCGCCATCGGCGTGCAGGATTGCCTGGAAGCGTTGGCGGTCAGGAACGTCCAGTCGGTAGGCGTCGTACTCGGACGCGAACCAGGTGAACACGACGCGATCGGAAGAGTGCGCCACGAACTGGGATGCAACGGGATCGCGCCCATAAAGCCCTCCAAAGTGCGGCTTGTACAGTGCGCTGATCGTCGAGGTGGTGGCTAGCCACGCTGCTGATTCGGACATCGGGGAGAACTTCGCTTCGAAGTGTTTCGAGTACTCGAGCGGAGCGCCGAAGGTAAGCAGGCCGTGCTTGCTCATGATGACCGAGTTCCAACGGCGACCAGCGTAGGCGAACTCGAAACCGCCGAACTGCACTTCGACGCCATCCCGGCGCCTCTCCCACTCAAGAGTGACGTCGGCGCCGAGGCTTTCCTCCCATTCCAGGGTCCGGACGTCACGCGAGTACCCTCCCGAGCCATCCGGTCGGAAGACCAGTGTCCGCCCGTCGAGGTCGAACAGATTGGCGGCAGTCGTGTCCTCGGGCGCCAGTTCCACCACGATCTGGTTGTTCGATGTCGTCGATATCTTCCCGGACGACGTCGGAGATGCCTCGGACCTGGGCGCATCCAGACCCGCCCGCGAAACCGGACCACGGAGACCAGGGTCCCAATGCCCGCGAGAGGCCGGTGTCTGGGCCGAGCCGCCGGAACCGTTGCCAGCGAGAACAAGCACGCACGCCGCGGCGAATCCAGTACCAAGACGCTTCATGATGCCCCGTGCCCTCGTTACCGCCGACAACTGTTCGGAAACGCCTTGGCATCAGTGATCGCCGCTGCCGGCCGCCCGGGCTCGTTCCGGTACTCCTGGATC
Organism: Acidobacteriota bacterium; assembly: GCA_011523565.1. GTDB lineage: Bacteria > Acidobacteriota > Thermoanaerobaculia > Multivoradales > Multivoraceae > Multivorans. Next base: position 205 of record WTGL01000197.1, on the reverse strand, counting down.
TCACCCGTCGCCGTGTCCGTGACGCGGATCACATAGCCCAGATCCGTCGTCGAAGCGCCGTACACCCAGTAGTGATCGTTGACCTTGCAGCCGTCCAGCACCTTGATCAGGATCTCCCAGTTGTCCGCATCGAAGAACTGGAACAGGCCGGAATCCTCCGTCGCTTCCGGAACCACCTGGGCTGAGCCCGTCGCACCGTCGCCGG
>WTGL01000004.1 GCA_011523565.1 Acidobacteriota bacterium | reverse complement strand
GAAGTAGACCTCGAGACAGGCGTCCTGCTCCCGCATCAGGTGGGGCATCAGGAAGGACATCTCGTTCAGGGCCAGCGGATACTCCCGCGGCCACTGCACTTCGTTCCACTGCCGCGGATGCCGCCGCGGGAGGCGCGGCGGTTTCGGCACGAACTTGTTCCAGGCATTGGGGAACGTCCCGCCCTCGGTGGCCAGTGCGCCGAGCAGCGCGCCCAGCAGCGTCAGCGTGCGGGCCACCTGCCAACCGCCGAGATTCCCGGCGCTGGCACTGCGCCAGTTGTGGGTGGCCAGGCGGGTGCCGGCAGTCGAGATCACTTCCGCCACGGCGCGCAGCTCATCCGCGTCGAGGCCCGATTCGCTCGCGGCGTACTCGAAGGTGTGCTCGGCGTACATGTCGCGCAGCAACTCCTCGAAGCGCTCGAACGGCGCGCCGTCTTCGGCGCGGGCCGCCAGGAAGTCCGGCCAGTTCCACCACCGGCGCACGAAGTCGCGATCGTACCGGCCCTCCCGGATCATCCAGTTGGCGATCGCCAGGAAGATGGCGGCTTCGGAGCCGGGGTAAGGGGACAGCCAGTGGTCGGCGTGGGTCGCGGTGTTCGACAGGCGCGTGTCCAGCACGATCAGCTTGGCGCCGTTCTTCTTGCCCTCCATGATGCGCTGCGCGTGAGGGTTGAAGTAGTGCCCGGTTTCGAGGTGGCTGCTGACCAGGACGATGACGCGGGCGTTGGCGTGGTCCGGGCTCGGCCGGTCCATTCCCATCCACCAGTGGAAGCCAGCTCGGGCGCCGCTCGAACAGACGTTCGTGTGCGAGTTGTGTCCGTCGACGCCCCAGGCCGCGAGCATGCGCTCGGTGAATCCGTCCTCACCCGGGCGGCCGACGTGGTACATGACCTGGTTGTGCCGGTCTTCCTCCAGCGCCTTGCGGATGCGGGCGGCAATGTCGTCGAGCGCCTCGTCCCACGACACCCGCTCCCACTTCCCTTCTCCACGGCGGCCGGCGCGCTTGAGCGGATGGAGAATCCGGTCGGGATCCGTGATCTGGTTGAGCGTGGCCGGGCCCTTGGCGCAGTTGCGGCCGCGTGAGCCCGGGTGTTCGGGGTTGCCCTCGAATCGAGTTCGACCCAGTCGTTCCAGCGCTCCTTCGGCGGAAAGGACGCGAGGTGGACCCGGCTGGCGCCCGGATAGAAGGACTCTCCGCGGGCTTCGGCGTCGGCCCTTGCCGCCGAGACCACGCCTTCCAGGCGTTCCAGGTTGTCCCGTTCGACCACGAGTCCTTTCAGGAAAGCGGCACTGACTGGCCCGCTTGCAGGTAGGCGTGCTCGTAGAGCAGGAGTCCCAGGAGTCCCGCGGCCACGCCGAGGGGCGCGCCCATGCCCACGAACACCAACGCAGCCGCGGCGAGGACGAAGCCGCTCCAGTAGGGGCCCGCATACCGGCCACGAAGCATGGCTCGGACAGCCAGGGCCGCATGGGCCGTCTGATGCGTCATCGTCGCCTCGCCAAGAACCAGCGCGACATGGACGGCCAGCGAGGCCAGGAAGACCCACACGACCCCGACGCCGAGCCCAAGAACTCCGCCGACGGCAAGGTCAGCCAGAATCAGGGCGCCCGACCCCGCCAGCAGCGCCTGGACGAGAAAGTGGGGAGGCAGGAGCGGGCTCTGCCAGAGGTCGCGCGCGCGTGCCTGGGCCAGAAGGTACGCGGTGTAAACGGCGACGGCGACCGCGAGCGGGCCTCCGGCCCAGGCTAGCGCCTGCGCCAACCCGGGCCGCCCTGCCGCAACCGAGCCGAGGTGAGCGGCCAGGAGCGCACCGTACGCCGTGATGGCGAAGCCTCCCCGCACCAGCCAACTGCCCCACTGGGGTCTGGCGAGCACCATCCAGAACCGCTTCGGATGCTCCAGATCCCATACCAGGAGCGCTCCGGTCAGCATCAGAAAAGCAAGCGCCACCAAGGGCCCGACGAGCGTCCACACCGGCGACGTCCAGGGGATCATCCCGAGGACCGCCAACAGCAGCGGCACCAGGTAGGCCCCGGCGGCGATCGACTTGGTGAAGGTGTAGAGGCT
>WTGL01000291.1 GCA_011523565.1 Acidobacteriota bacterium | reverse complement strand
GAAGTGGGACATTTTCAGTTGCCACAAGTGGGACATTTTCGGTTGCCATTGACAGCCGATGGCTCGAAACGGGTACTGGGTCAGAGAGCGGCCTCCAACTACCAGTTCCATGCCCTTCCTATCTGGATCGGTCGAGCTAGCGATGATGTCCGATTCCCGATACGGATGGCTCTTGTCGGGGTCGACCCTTCGCTCGACGACGACTGGCGGTTCCTCGCCACCGGAAGCCTTGATGCCGAACACGAGGTCGGCTGCTGAGACCTTCTTCGTAGACTCCAGCCCCACGCGGAAAACCGTTAGTAGCCTGTCGGTGTCGTGGCCCCGAGCGTTTAGGTCAACCACGAGCTCTCTGAGGCGTCTAGTGTACTCCCGAACGTGGTCAGGAGTCTCTTCGTCCTCAGGTGTAACTGACAGAAACTGAACTGGGTCTATGGGAGGCGCTAGACCAAGAGGCTGGAGTGACAACGCGATCTCCTCCGACAGGTCGCGTTCGAAGACGTCACAGATGAAGTCGCTGAGATTGGTGATGCAGGTCCGCCCGAGTGCATAGAGGAGGAGACCGAGACCTTTCTTGTTGTAGAAGTGGACAAAGGTGTCTCGGTACTCCGTGAGCTGTTTGAGGTTCTCCCTCGTGGCCTCGTAGTCGATACTGGAGGGGAAGTGCTCGCGTGCCTTGTTGAGTGCGTCGTTTAGACTGAGGGTCCGGTAGGGTTGGTTTCGTTTCTTCTTGTAGAAGATCCGGATTCGCTTCCTTGAGAGGCAGGCCTTTAGAGCGAGCTCCCACGCGTTCACCAGGAGGATAACGGAGCACTCTTCGCGGTACCTGAAGTTGGGCTTGTTGTAGATCTCGATAGCGGCGGCGAGTGCTGCGACTGCACTGCCTAGCAGAGCACGATAGGAGCCAAAGTAGTTCACAAAGGCCTTCCTGTCTTCTTGCCTCGGGCAGGATGGTGGCTTCGTGTCGTCATGCTCGGGGATCGAGGCTGTGGCATGGCGTGGATGCCGGCGGCGGTCATGCGGCCCCGGTGGGCGGACGACATGTCAGCAGTGTAGCGGTAGTGCTTGTTGGGGAATCTACACAACCTGACTGTGCGTCCGCTCCCAAGGAACCTACCGTAGAGCGACACTGAGATCCTACGCCCGTATGACATCCTGATCCAGTGGAGCGTCGAAGTCCTCGCGCACCGAGAACCGTCCCTTGTCCACCCCGAAGACCGGCCGCCCTCCCCCCGGCGCCTCGCCGTCCGACTCCTTCTCCGGCCGACCGCGACTCGCCGCAGCTTTCATGACCGCCGGCCCACGCAACCGCTCCCGCACTGCCACCCGGGCCTCCTCATACTGCGTGATCAACTCGTCGCACAACTCCGCCGTCGTCCGCACTTCATTGACCATCCCCACACCCTGGCCGGCGGAGAAGATCTTCCTGTAGCGCGTCCGCGCCCTGCCGGGGTCGACGATTTGCCCGGGTGGAGTCGCCTTGACCTCGTCGAGATCCAGGCCGGCGGCCTCGATGCTGGGCGCCAGGAAGTTGGCCGGGAAGCCGTCGAGGGCGGTCGTGAGGAGGACGTCCTTCGCGGTCGCCCCGAACAGGGCGCTGCGGTGGTCCTCGCTGGCCGGCGACTCGCGGACGGGTATGAAGCGGGTGCCCATGTAGGCGAGATCGGCCATGGCGAGGGCGCCGACGATGTCGCGGCCGGTGCTGAGGGAGCCGGCGAGGACGATGGGCTTGTCGGTGACCTCGCGGACTTTGTTGAGGAGTGCGAAGGGGTTGAGCGTGCCGCGGTGGCCGCCGGTGCCGCCGCAGACGGCGATCGGGCCGCCGGCGCCGGTTCGATCCCCTGGTCGCGCAACTTCTGCATGCCACACGTCATCTGATCGAGCCAGTCAGCGAGACCTCGCGCGTCGACGCCGACCGGCCCGCCCCGGCCTGTGCCGCGGGCGACGGCCCCGGTCAGCGCCCCTGGAACGTCGCCTTGCGACGCTCGACGAACGAAGCGATCCCCTCCGCGAAGTCCTCCGAGTTCGCCGTCCTTGCGCGCATGGCGGGGATCTCCCGGTACGCGGCCTGCT
>WTGL01000259.1:5578-15415 GCA_011523565.1 Acidobacteriota bacterium | reverse complement strand
TGCAGAACTGCAACATCTACAACGACAAGGCGTTCGCCGCCCTGACCGACAAGACGGGCAGGCAGCAGAACGGCCTCTACCTGGAGCACGGCAAACCTCTCGTCTTCGGCGACGACAAGGACAAGGGCCTGCGCTTCACCGGCACCGACTTCGAGGTCGTCCAGCTCGGCAACGGCACGACCGCGGACGACTGCCTGGTCTGGGACGAAAAGCACGACAACCCGTCCCTCGCATTCCAGATGGCCAGCCTCTCGACGGGCGACGGCCTGGGCGACTACCCGGTACCGCTCGGCGTGCTGCGCGCCGTCGATGCGCCGACCTACGACGCCGGCGTGATCGACCAGATCGAACAGACCAGGACGACGCGGCCGCAGACGCTCGACCAGTTGATCCACGGCACGGACACCTGGACCGTGGACGCTGGCGGCAACGTCCACCGCGGCGCGAACTGAACGTACTCAGGCCACTCACCGTACTGGCACTGCTGGCAAGCCCCGCGCTGGGCCAGCAGGAAGACCTGCCGGCGGTCTTCTCGGAGGTCATCGACGTCCGGGTCGTGAACATCGAGGTCGTCGTCACCGACGGGCAGGGCAACCGCGTACACGGTCTGAAGGTCTCGGACTTCGAACTCCTCGTCGACGGCGAGCCGACTCCGATCGACTACTTCACGGAGGTCGAAGAGGGTCTCGCCCTGGACTCGACGGACGGCGACGTAGCCGGCGTGCCCGGCCTTGGCCCCAACGCGCCGGTCGGCACAAACTTCCTGATCTTCATCGACGACCTCTTCTCCATCGAACGCGACCGGAACAGGGTGCTTGACCGCCTGGAGGATGACCTTGACGAACTGGGGCCGGCAGACCGGGTAGCGGCCGTCGCATTCGACGGCACCCGCGTGGAAACTCTGACGGCCTGGACGAACTCGCCGAGCCAGTTGAAGGAAGCGCTCGACCGGGCGCGCGGGCGGCCAGCCGAGGGCCTCGCAAGGAGAAGCGAACTGGGGATCGTCGACAGCGACCGGGAATCGGTAGACCAATTCGAGAGGAGCCTGACGATCCCGCGCGACGTGAGTTCGCTCGCATCCAACGCGGAAGTCTCCTACGAAGAAACCCTGAGCGACCAGATGCAGCGCTCCGTGCTGGCGGCCGTAGCAACCATGCCCCAATTTGCCGACCAGCCCGGTCGCAAGGTCATGCTGCTGCTCGCTGGCGGATGGCCCAGATCCGTGGCGATCTACGCGCAGGAAACGCTGTCCCCCGACCGTCCACCGACGGATCGCCGGGTGATGAGCGAGGACAGGCTGTACGGCCCCCTGGTGTCGACCGCGAATCTGATCGGATTCTCACTCTATCCGGTGGACCTGCCGGGTGCCGCGAGGGACTTCGGGGGCGACGCTTCGAGAGGGTTGGGCCCCGACCCCCGGGACGGCGATACTCGCGCCACACCGCGTTCGCTGGAAAGGGAAGACAGCCTCCACAGCACACTGCACCTGCTGGCGCGCTCGACGGGGGGCGTGCCGATGATCAACGCCGAGCGGGACGCAGCACTGGCAGCAGCAGTCGCGGACACACGCTCCTACTACTGGCTAGGCTTCGAACCGCGCCGGCGCGACGACGAGGCATTCCACGAGATCGTGGTGCGGTCAGTGGGCCGAAAGGACCTTACGGTCCGCACGCGGGAGGGCTACGTGGACCGGTCGCGCGACCGTGAGGTCGGGATGGCGGTCGAAGCCGCGCTGATGTTCGGTGGTCCGCCCAGCGCCAGGCCCCTCGACGTACGGATCGGTGAGCCCGTTCGTGCCGGGCGCCGCAGGATGTCAGTGCCCCTTGAAGTGGCGATTCCTCTCGACGAAATCCAGCTCCTTCCCGTGGCCGGCGTGTGGCAGAACGAACTGGAAGTGCGGGTGACGGCCATGGATCTGGAGGGCAACCGAGCCGACGTGTCGGTCGATCAGGTTCCGATCGCCGGATCGAGCGAGCCGCAACCCGGCCAGGTCTTCTACTACCAGACCGACCTGCAACTCCGCCGGCGCGAGCACACATACGTGGTCGCGGTGTATGACCCTCTGACGGGAACGAGCCTGACGGCGACCGGGGAGATCAGTCCGAAGTAGGCTCCCCCCTTGGTGACGAGCAGCGAACGGCCACCGGCCTTGCAATGGCGCCACCGAGTCTTCGGGATCGCCTGGATTCTCGCGGCCACCATGCCGTTTGCCGCCTCCGCGCCAGCCCAGCAGCCGTCTCAGCCGGAGGTGTTCTCCGAAGTCGTCGATGTCCGGGTCGTGAACGTCGAGGTCGTCGTCACGGACACGCAGGGCAACCGCGTTCACGGCCTGGAGGCTTCGGACTTCGAACTCTTGGTCGACGGCGAGCCGACCCCGATCGACTACTTCACGGAGATCAGAGACGGCTTCGCTCTGGATACGGGCGAAGGAGACGTGGCCGCCGTGCCGAGTCTGGATCCACGCGCGCCCGTCGCCACCAACTTCCTGATCTACATCGACGACTTCTTCTCCATCGAGCGCGACCGGAACCGGGTGCTCAACCGCCTGGAAGAGGGCCTTGGCGAGCTCGGTCAGGCCGACCGGGTGGCCGCCGTCGCGTTCAACGGCAACAGCGTCGAGACCCTGACCGGCTGGACGCAGTCGCCGGACCGGTTGAAGGACGCGCTCGACCGAGCGCGCGGACGGCCGGCCCACGGCCTGAAGCGCCGTAGCGAACTGCGGATGGTCGACAGTGACAGGCAGTCGCTTTCGCAACTGGAGCAGAGCACACGTTCCAGAGCGGACGTGACACGTCTGGCGTCCAGGGCGGAGCTCTACTACCAGGAGAAGCTAAGCGATCAGTTGCAGCGCTCGGTGCTGGCGGCGACGGCCACCATGCGCAGATTCTCCCACCAACCCGGCCGCAAGGTGATGCTCCTGCTCGCCGGCGGCTGGCCGAGGTCGGTGGAGGTCTACACGCTCGGCCGACCGCCACAGGAGGCCAGCGAAGCGATCGATCACAGGGTGATGAGCGCGGACGACCTGTACGGCCCCCTGTCCTCGACAGCGAACCTGGTCGGGTTCGCGCTCTATCCCGTCGATGTCCCGGCCGCGACCGCGGGCTCCGGGGAACGACCCGGCAACCTGCGGGGCACCCTGCAGCAGTTGGCCGCCTCGACCGGTGGCCTGCCGATGCTCATGGCACAGCGGGACACGGCGCTGTCCCGAGTCATCGCGGACACCCGCTCGTACTACTGGCTCGGCTTCGAGCCGCAACGACGCAACGACGACGCCTTCCACGAGATCGTCGTGCGCACGGTCGGCCGGGCGGACCTCGAAGTGCGGACGCGCGAAGGCTACGTCGACATGTCGCGCGACCGCGAGATCGCCATGACCGCTGAAGGCACCCTGCTGTTCGGCGATCTGCCCGACGCCTTGCCGCTCGACGTACGCCTCGGGGCGCCGGTTCGCGCCGGGCGCGGCAGGATGTCGGTGCCCATGGAAGTGACCATCCCACTCGACGAAGTCGAGTTCCTTCCCGCTGGCGACCAATCGCAGAGCGTGCTGGAAGTGAGGATCGCGGTGATGGACAAAAGCGGCAACCGGGCGGAGGTGTCACTCGAGAGGGTCCCGGTCGTCGGCCCGGAACAACCACAGCCGGGCCAGATCTTCTACTACGAGACCGATCTGCAGTTGCGCCGCCGGGAACACACCGTCCTGATCACGGTACGCGACCCCTTGACGGGCACAACCCTGTCGGCGAGCACGGAGATCCGTCCGAAGTAGGACGTGGTACCAGGCGCCCTTCTCAGCCCAGCTTCCGCCGCAACGCCTCCATGACCAGGGGCGGCACGACGCCCGTCAGGTCGCCTCCCAGGCTGCCCACTTCCTTCGTCAGCCGGCTGGAGAGGAAGACCCACTCCGGGGCCGGCAGGAGGAAGATCGTGTCGATGCCGGGGGCCAGGCGGCGGTTCATCAGGGTCATCGGCAGTTCGTAGTCGAAGTCCGCGCCGGAGCGGAGGCCGCGGACAACCGCGGTCGCGTTTCTTTCCCGCGCATAGTCGACGAGCAGGCCGCTGAAGCTCTCGACCCGGCAGTCGTCCGATCCGGCGAGGAGCACCTGCAGGAAGCCGATGCGTTCCTTGACCGAGAACAGGGCCTGCTTCTGCTCGTTGAAGAGCACCGCGATGTAGAGCACGTCGAACAGTCGCCGCGCCCGCTCGATCAGATCGAGATGGCCGTTGTGCACGGGGTCGAAGGAACCCGGGAAGACGCCGATCCGCTGGCTCATTCTCCGCTCCCTAGCTGATTCGAGAGATCGATCGTCGTCACGTTGTGGGCGGCATCGGTCAGGCGCAACAGCAACAGCCGGGCGCCCCCGGCGGCGTCGATCGAAAGGGTCTCGCGCTGGCTGTCGAGCAGGCCGTCCTCGACCCTGGCGGCGCGCCATTCGCCTGCGTCGACGCTGACCAGCGCCTCACGCAGCGGGCTCCAGGCGTCCTCGACCACCGCGGTCACCCGATCGCCGTCACGCGAAGCCTCCACGAGCCGCGCCGGGCTGTGATCGACCACCACCGCGGCCGACACCCGCTCCGCCTCGAGCGCCTCCCCGACCGTGTTGTCGAGCCGGTCGCTGGCTTCCACCCGGAAGCGGTAGAGGCCGTCCGGCAGCACCGTGGCATCGAAGCTGAAGAAGGTCGCCTTCAGGTCATCCGCCACTTCGAGCCACAGCCCGTCCGCGTCGCCCGCTCCGTTGTCGGTTGCCGCCAGCGCCGCCTCGCGGGCAAACGAAAGCCGGTAGCGCAGTCGATCCTTGTTCGGGTCCTCGGCTTCCCAGCGCAGGGTGCGGTACCCGAGCTTCCACAGGCTCTTCGTCGCGCCCTGCTGGGTCTGCGCCGGATCTCCGACCGTGGTGAAGATGCGATCCCGGTTCGGGTGCGCCGGCTCATAGGCCTGGTTCGAGGGATTGAAGTTCGTCGGCACCAGGATCGTGCCCGCCGGCAGCACGTCGAGCTTCTTGATCTCCGGCTTGCGGTTGTGCTGCCGGTAGGTGACCTCGACCGCCACGATCTCGGGCGTGCGGTCGCCGGCGCCGCGAAGTTCGGCGCGCCACTGGAGGTAGCGGCCAGGCGGCAGGTCCGAGAGCGCCGCCTCCCGCGCAACGGTCACCTCGGTCCAGTCCGACCAGGTCTCGTCCGGGTCCGAACTCATCCCGCTGCGCGCGGAGAGCGCGACCTGGACTCCGTCGCCCGCCCGGCCGCGCCAGCGGATCGAACCGAAGCTCGCAACGGATGACGCGTCGAGCGGCTTGGCCGTCACCGTCCCCTGCCGCGCCAGACCGCCGCTGCCGCCGCCGACGAAGCCGTACACGGCCGCCGCGTTGACGCTCGCGAATACGGGTCCCTCCGGACCGGCAGCCAGGCCGACGATCTGGCTCTGGTCGACGTCCTTCTCGAGCACCATCTGTTCGTTCTGGAAGCTGAAGAGCTTCCCCTCCTGGCCGGTGGCGACCCAGAGCCGGCCCTGCTGGTGGCTCAGGGCGTACACCGTCTCCATCTCGAACTTCCAGATCGAGTCGACGGCCCCGGTCGCGTCGATCCGGAGCACCTCGGAGCGCGGACCCTTGAAGGAGGCGGAACGGCTCCCCGCCGAGATGGCGCCGGTCTGGACCGTGACTTCGCTCTGCTGAGTGCTCGAACTCGAGGAACCGCTGCCCGCCGCGGCGGCCGTTCCCGTCGATCGGTTTCCCGACGAACTGCCGCTCGACGAACCGCGCGCGCTGCTGAGGTCGACAAAGCTCGCCTCGGACGCCAGCGCGGCGGCGTAGAAGGCGCCGTCCTCGGCCGGCACGATCGCCAGCACCTCGGGGCCGGCGGCATCGTAGAGCGTGCGGGCCCGGCCATCCGCGCCGATCTCGAGCAGCAGCCCCTCCCCCGCCGTGCCGGCGAGGACCGTGCCGTCCGGGCGCAGTGCCAGCGAGCGGATGTGGACGTCCGTGCTGTCGTAGAGCAGCTTCGATTCGCCGCTTCCGAGGTCCACGCGGTGGAGCTTGCCCTCCGGACCGGTGGCCACCAGCAGGCCGCTGTCGCCCGTGCCCAGGAGCGCCCAGATGTACTTCGCCTCCGGGTCAAACAGCTCCTCGACCTCGCCCTCCGGCCGCTTTCGGTAGACCTTGCCGTCCGGCGACGAGCCGGCGTAGACGACGCCGTCGCCGTCAACCCAGACCGCGAACACTTCGGGTTCCTCCGTGGCGAACAGCTCGGTGACCGTGCCGGCATCCCCGTCGATCTCGACCGCGAGGACCTTGCCCGAGTTGCCGGTACCCACCGCAAACCGGCCCTCCGCTCCGACGAAGGAGAACAGGAAGGGCTCCGCCACGGTGGCAAGCTGCTCCGCCCGCTGGGCCAGACGCAGCACCCCAAGCCGGTCGACGCTCACGTCGACGAGCTCGCCCGCCAGGAACGCGGCCTGACTGTCGGCGCGCCAGATCTGGACTTCCGAAGCGACGGCAGCGGCGCCGCTCGTGAGCAGCGCCAGGGTCGCTGCCGCGATTGCCGCTACCGCCCGCGCGCGATCCCTCAACGCGCGGTACCGGGCAGGATCTCGAGGTCGAGCCGGAACAGGCCGTCGAGCGGGATGTCCAGATCGCGCCCTTCTTCACTCACGATCGCCAGGTTCAGCGCCCGCGGTTCTCCCTGTAGAGGGGATGCCTGCCAGATCGAGCGCACGGTGGCCGGAAGCTGTGGCATCGGCCGCCCCTCGACGATCAGTCCGCGGGCCGGTACCACGCCGAGCGCCGCAAGCCGGCTCTTCGGCTGGAACGAACGCAGCATGGTGAGTTCTTCCGTCAGCGACGAAGCCTTGCCGGGTTGAAGCTGCAACCGCGCCGCGTCGATGCTCACACCGTCGCCGACGAACAGGTAGTAGCGGCCCGGCCGACGGTCCTCCGGGATCTTCACCTGGAGGGTTTCCTGGTAACGGTCGCCCCGATGCCGGCGAAGATCGAACACGACGTCCACGGTGTCGCCCGCGTGAACCCTCCTCGAAGACGCCTGGGCGCGCTCGATCTCGACCGTGCGCACACCGTGCGTCTGGCTCAGCGTCAGATCGATACCCTCGATCTCGATGTCTTCGTAGTCCGAGTTGACCAGCGCCCCGATCAGAGCCACGAGATAGAAGGCAGCGCTCGTGCCGGGGCCCGAGCCGTCGAACGTCTGGTGGAGCGGCACATCCTCATGCCCGCGCAGGCGCAGCTTGCCGGTCATGTCCAGACCGCTTTCACCGGCACCGTACGATGCGGAATCCAGAGCCTGCATCGTCGGAATGCCGACCAGCGAAGGCAGCATCCTGGGCAGGTCCGCCAACCGGAGATCGAAGCGGCGGGCGTTACCGTCCGGGGCCTCGACCTGGATCGTCATCGGAATCGTGCGCGCCTCGGCGCCGAGGCGCCCTCTCAGGCCGGCGAACCGATCCTGGTCGAAAGCGCCGACCACCGAGCCGATGTTGCTGAGCCGCATCGAGCTGTTCACCCGCGGCACGACTCCGACCACCTCGACGGTCGCCATCGGCACACGCAGCGGCCCCACACCGAGGTACGGGTGCCCCATGGCCAGAACTTCGCCGTCCTCGACCCGGGTCACCGTACCGCCCACGGTCACCTTCAGGTCGCCATCGATCAGAACGCCCGCGACCGCGCTGCCAGCGTGAAGATCCGGCATCTCTACGGTGTCGGCCCGTCCCGCCGGGGCGGCGGCGAGCATCCGCCGCACGGGTTCGCCGAAGCCCAGCGTGGCGATCTGGGCGCCCCCGCGACCTCCCCAGTCCGCCGGCGCGACGAGCGCGCCGAGCTGGTCCGCGACCGTCTCCCGTAGCGCCGCGGCAACGTCGTCGGGCGGCTCGAGCATCTGCCGCACCGCCTGATCGAACGTCCCCGGCGCACCGGGCGCCGCGAGTCCCACCGACTCACCGGCCGCTTCCCCGGCTTCGAGTGCACTCAACTCCCGCATCGCGGCGATCGGCGTGACCAGGGCCAGCGCCTCGCTGGTGAAGGACCAGGAGTACGCAACCGCACCCGCGAGGCGGTCGTCGATGTAGACGGGACTGCCGCTCATCCCGGCAATGACGCCAGATTCCTCCAACCCATTGCCGCTCAAGCGGGCCACGATGTAGCTCGTCCCCGGATCCATCTCGCGGATCACGCCGACGACCTCGACCCCGAAACGGTCCGGCTCGCTACCGGCGAACACGGACAGGCCATAGCCGGTCTGCCCGCGCGAGACTTCGTCGACCCCGATCTCACCACCGTTCAGATCGACCGGCGGAGCGGACTCGGCACGCGCCGCCGGAACCGTCTCCTGCGCCCCAACGGGGGCGGCCGGCAGCAGGACGCCGACGGCCAGAAGACCGAGAACGAGAGCGACGGAACGGGTCACAGTCAGGGTTCGCTTCGGAAGTCGGCAACCAGAGCCGGCAACCGGTGTCAGAGATCGAAGCGCCCGCGGCGCAACACCCGCAAGCCGGCGGAACTCCAAGATACCACGGTGGATGGCGGCCCCCCGGGCGTCGTTTCCCCGCCGACGATGAGGGCGTCCGTGCCACCGAGAACCGGTTCGAGCGCCGCACTCTCGCAGATCGCCGGCTCTCCGCTCCGGTTCGCGCTCGTCGCCGTCAGCGGATGCCCCACCGCCCGGAGCAGCCCCCGCAGCCGCTCGTGCGCCGGCACCCGCACCGCCAGCGTCCGGCCGCCCGCGGCCGCCGGCACCGACACATCGGACCGAAGCGGTGCCACAACGGTCAAGGACGCCGGCCAGTGAACCGCCGCCATCCGCATCGCCTCGTTCGCTTCGATGCCGAGATCGAGGCTCTGCGCCAGATCCGCGGCCACGACCGGCAGCGGCTTGCCCCGCTCCCTCTCCTTGATCCGGTAGATCGCGTCGACACCCACCGCGGAACGCGGATCCACCGCCAGACCGTAGGACGACTCCGTGGGAATAGCGAGTACCCGGCCTTCGGCCGCCGCTCGCTTCACCACCTCCAGCTCGCCGTCCCAGGGCCAGATCTCAAGCATGGGACGCAAGCCTAGCCAGTGAGCCGGTGCCACGAACTCCCCCTCGTGAAGCACGACGCAGGGCTTCAGAGCATGGATCGGTACGCGGCTGGCTGATAGTCTTATGGAAGGCTCTTCCTCCCACATGACTTCAGGAGACGCGATGGAAAGACGACCGCTGAGAGTCCTCTTGCTGTCCCTGCTTCTCCTTGCCGGGCCCGGCCTCGGCCAGGAAGCGGCCGAGGTGCTGACCAACGAGGACATCCTCCGGCTCACCCAGAGCGGACTACCGCCGTCGGTGATCGTCGCCAAGATCAGAAGTTCCAGCACGGACTTCGACACATCGGTGGACGCGCTGGTGGCGTTGAGCGAGGCTGAAGTCGCAGCCGAGGTTCTCGAGGCGATGACCGGCGCTGGTGTTCAGGCCGCTCCAGCTGCGGCCGTTGCCGAAGTTCCGCCAAGCGTTGATGTCGTGGCGGGAACGCGGGCCTCTGCTGTCGCCAACGTCGCCTCGAACTTCGAGGGAACACCGTGTGAGAAACCTGGGATCTTCCTCTCCGACGAAGGAGCGATGGTTGATCTGGAGCTCACCCAGCCGACAGCGACCAAGACTGGCAGCGGCGTGCTGTCGAGTCTCACCTACGGCATCAAGTCCACCAAGGCAAAGGCGATGATCCGGGGCGCCAGTTCGCCAGTCCGCACGAGCGATCGGGTGCTGACCTTCTACTTCTGCTTCGAGGAGGCGCAAGCGGGGCTCTCGTACCAGACGACGGGAGCCGTGAATCCCTCCGAGTTCCTGCTGATCGCGTTC
>WTGL01000259.1:2095-5568 GCA_011523565.1 Acidobacteriota bacterium | reverse complement strand
CCGCGCTAGGCGGCGGAGGCGGCAAGATCTTCGCGTTCGGCATCGACTGAGAACATCCCGAGTCCGCGTTCCGGGAAACGGACTTCCTGCCGGCCGTGACACATTGCGTAGAGATCGAGCCGCGACAGCCCTGAAGCACCCCCGAAGTCCGTTATGACCGTAAAGGTCCCGTCGCCGTTGTCGCGCCAGCCAGCAGCTCCTCGGCCGCCGACCGGGCCGTTTCGGTGATCTCTTCGCCGGCGAGCATCCGGGCCACTTCCTCCACGCGGCGCTCGTCGTCGAGGCGATGGACATCGACCCGCGTCCGACCGGCTCGCACTTCCTTCCTCACCTCGAGGTGCCGATCGCCTCGGCTCGCCACCTGCGGCAGGTGGGTCACGGCCAGGATCTGCCCGCCGCGGGCGAGACCCTTCAGCTTGCTGCCTACGATCGCCGCCTCGGCGCCGCCCAGGCCCGCGTCCACCTCGTCGAAGACGAGAGTCGATCCCGCGGCCGGGCCGGCTCCGCGAACGGCAGTCTGAAGCGCCAGGAACAGGCGCGCCAACTCGCCGCCCGAGGCGACCCTGGATAGCGGACGAAGCGCTTCACCCGGGTTGGCGCTGAAGCGATAGAGGACCTGGTCGAAGCCCCGGCGCCCGAAGGCCACGCGCTCGCCGCCCACCTCCAGCGGGCTGTCGGGGAGCGGCACGCAGCCCATCTCGACCTCGAACTCCGCGCGCTCGAGCGCCAGATCCCGGAGGTGGCGAAGGACGTGCCTCCTGAGGGCGGCGCCGAGCTCGCGGCGCGTGCCGGACAGGGATTCGGCGCGCGCGCGATACTCCGCGAGACACGCGGTGGCCTGCCGCTCTACTTCGTCCCGGCGAACGTCCGCGGTCTCCAGCTCGAGCAGTTCCTCGGCAAGGCGGCGGCCGTGCTCCAGCACGTCGCTACTGCTCCCGCCGTACTTCCGGGTCAGCCGCTCGATCACGCTCAGGCGCTCCTCGACGCGGTCCAGACGCCTGGGATCGGAATCGGAACCGGCCGCCCGGCTGCGCAGTTCGGCCGTCACGTCGTTCACCAGCGTGGCCGCTTCCGCCAGGGTGTCGGCCCAGTCCCCGGCTTCGGCCTGCCAGCGTGCGATGTCCTGAAGCGCCCTTTGCGCATGAGCGAGCCGGTTGTCGACGGCCCGTTCGTCCTCGCTGAGCAGGGCGAGCGCCTGGTGCAGGGCGCTCGCGATCGCCTCAGCGTGGCGCAGCACTTGCCGTTCGGCCCGCAGATCCTCGTCCTCGCCGGCCAACAGATGCGCGGCGTCGATCTCCGAGGTCTGGAACTTCAACAGATCGATCCGCTCCAGGCGAAGCCGATCGTCGCCGCTCAGGCGCTCGAGCCGGTCGGCCGCCTCGCGGTAGGCCTCGTAGGCGCTGCCGCAGGACGAGACGAGCGCCGCAACCGGATCGCCGCCCGACCGGTCAAGCCAGGCCCTCTGGAGTTCCGGCGACAGGATGCCGAGTTCATCGCGCTGCCCGAAGATACGGATCAGACGCCGGGTCACGGCGGAGAGAAGCCGCAGCGTCACCGGGTGGTCGTTCACGAACACGCGGTTCCGGCCCGCCCGGGTAACCTCGCGGCGCACCAGGAGTTCGTCGCCCTCCGCCGGCACGCCGGCTTCTTCGACCAGCCGCCGCCAATCGCTGCCTGAAGGCTCGAAGACGCCGCTGATCACCAGCGTGTCGGCGCCCGTGCGGATCGTGTCCGAACTGGCGCGCGCGCCGGCAAGCAGGGACAGCGAACCCGTGATCAGGGACTTGCCCGCGCCCGTCTCCCCCGTGACCACGTTCAGACCCGGCCCGAACTGAAGCTCTGCCCGCTCGATCACGGCCAGGTTCTGTACGTACAGCGAGCGCAGCACGAAGAGCGGTCCCCTATTCGTCGGGCACGAGTTCGGCCGCGCGCGCGGCCGCCTCGACGATCGCCTTGATCAGGGTCACCCGGAGGCCTCCCTCCTCCAGCCGGAGGATGCCGTCGACGGTGCAACCCGCCGGCGTCGTCACTTCGTCCTTGAGCAGCGCGGGGTGACGCTCCGTGTCGATCACCATCTTGCCGGCGCCGAGGCAGCTCTGGGCCGCGAGTTCGATCGCCATCTTGCGGGGCAGCCCCGCCTTCACGCCGCCCTCGGCCAGCGCCTCGATCACGATGTACAGGAACGCCGGGCCAGAGGCGGACAGCCCGGTGATCGCATCCATGTGCTTCTCGTCGGCAACCACGGTGCGCCCGAGCGGTTGGAAGAGTTGCTTCGCCAGCTCCACGTGTTCGGGCGAAGCGAAGCGGCCGGCACTCAGCGCGGTCATGCCGGCGGCGACGCGGCTGGGCGTGTTGGGCATCGCGCGCACGACCGGAATCCCCTCGGGCAAACGGTTCTCGATGTACGAGGTACTCACCGAGGCCAGGATCGAGACCAGCACCTGGTTCGGCCCGAGCACATCGCCGATCTCGGAGAGTACGTGGTCCGCCGTCTGCGGTTTGACCGCCAGGAGAACGATGTCGCCGCACTCGGCCGCGCGACGGTTGTCCACCGCGCCCTCGACGCCGAAGCTCTCCGCGACCCGCGCGATGCGCGGCTCGTGGGCCGCGGTCGCGAAGATGGACGCCGGATCGACGACTCCCGTCTCGATCCACCCTCCGATCAATGTCCGGCCCATCTCGCCCGCACCGATCACCGACACACGGCGATCGCCGCTGAGGGCCGCTTCCTGCCTTGCCTTGCTGGTCACCTTCTGATCTCCCTCGGACGACCTGCGAACTCGCACGCTCGCGGAAGGCGCTGATTCTGCCCCAGTCCCCGGCTTCGCGGCTATCCCCGCAGCAAGCGGACGAAGAACGCCCGCGCCACATGGCCGGCAATTTGCGGGTTCTCCCGCAACCGACGCGTCGAATAGGCATACCACTGGCGGCCGTAGGGCACGTAGATGCGCACGCGGTGCCCGGCCCTCGCCAGCCGGTCGCGACGCTCCTCGGTCACACCCAGCAGCATCTGGAACTCGTAGCGGTCGCCCGCCAGATCGCGGCGCTCGATCATCGCCGCCGATTCCCGCAGCAGGTAGTCGTCGTGGGTCGCGATCCCGACATAGGCGCCGCGGTCGAGCAGGGCCTCGAGGCAGGCCAGGAAGTTCCTGCGCACCTTGCCGTAGTCCTGGATCGCCACGCTTGGCGGTTCGACGTAGATGCCCTTGCACAGGCGTACGTTGGCGCGCTCGGGCAACGCGGCGATATCGGCGAGGGTTCGGTGCAGGTAGGCCTGGAGCACTACCCCCACCGCGTCGCCGCCCGCACCGGAGCCGGTCGGCCCTCCCGCAGCCGCGCGCGTGCGCGAGCCGGCGAGCGCCTCCCGGTACAGGTCGAGCGTGGCGGTCGTGCAGGTGTGGTCCTCCATGTCGATGCGGACGAAGTTCCCGCGGGCCTCCGCCCGCGTCACCA
Source organism: Acidobacteriota bacterium (assembly GCA_011523565.1). Lineage (GTDB taxonomy): Bacteria > Acidobacteriota > Thermoanaerobaculia > Multivoradales > Multivoraceae > Multivorans. The sequence continues at coordinate 2,115 of WTGL01000259.1, read as the reverse complement.
GTTCGAAGAGGTGGTCGCGG
>WTGL01000259.1:0-2085 GCA_011523565.1 Acidobacteriota bacterium | reverse complement strand
TTCCGGGCTGTCGATCTCCTCGCCGAGCAGCGCCAGCGTCCCGGCAAGCCCGCGGCGGTTGAGCGCGCCGGCGCAGTCGAGGGCGTCGGCGGGCTCGTCGCCGGCCACGTAGGGCGCGGCCGCCCAGCGCACCAGCGGCGGCGGCATCAGCGGCAGCGACCAGCCGACGACCCTCGAGAAGACCGTCATGGCGTCTCCATCAAGGGCTGGCAGCCGGAGCGCCGACGTGCTCGTGAGCGTGATAGCTGCTGCGTACCAGGGGGCCCGACTCGCAGTGGCTGAAGCCCAGGCCGAGAGCGAAGCCGCGCAGGCGGGCGAACTCGTCCGGGTGCACGTAGCGGTCGACCGGCAGGTGGTCGCGGGTCGGCTGCAGATACTGGCCGATCGTGAGGATCTCGGTTCCCGCCGACCGGCTGTCCCGGATCGTCGCTTCGAGCTCGGCCGTCGTCTCGCCCAGGCCCACCATCAAGCCGGTCTTCACCCGGCCGTCATAGCGTCCGTTGTCACGGCGGCTCGCCGCCTCGCGCAGCAGCGCCAGGCTTCGCTCGTAGCTGCTGCCCGGCCGCGCCTGCCGGTACAGCCGCGGAACCGTCTCCATGTTGTGCGAGAAGACCTCGGGGCGCTCGGCGAGCACGATGTCGAGCGCATCCTCCACGCCCCGGAAATCCGGGGTCAACACCTCGACCGCCGCCTCGGGAAGCTGCTCGCGGATCGCACGGATCGTGTCGGCGAAGTGCCCGGCGCCGCCGTCCGGCAGGTCGTCCCGGTCCACAGAAGTGACGACCACATGCCGGAGGCCCATGGCGGTCGCGGCTTCCGCCACCCGGGCCGGCTCGTCCGCGTCGACACCCTTAGCCGGCCTGCCGGTGTGGACGGCGCAGAACCCGCAGCGGCGGGTACACGTGTCGCCCAGGATCATGAACGTGGCCGTGCCGTGCTCGCCCCAGCACTCGTAGATGTTCGGGCAACGCGCTTCCTCGCACACCGTGTTCAGGTTCAGACCTTCCATCAACCGCCGGACGCGGTGATAGGGCTCCGGCGTGCTGAGCCGGATACGTAGCCAGTCCGGCCGCGGCAACCGGGCGACGCCGCCGCCGGGCGGCGGAGCGCCGATGGAAACCAGTTCGTCCATGCGCGTTACGACTCCTGCCCGAAGCCAACCTCGGCAGGTTCAACAGAGACTAGCTGCCGCTCGAAGACCTCTGCGAAGATCCCGGCGCAACACGCGGCAACTTCGGGCAGACCATGGCGTCGGCCGGTGAGTTCGTCGATCGAGGTCATCACACTCGCATCGAAACCGCAGGAGAGGATGCCGGCGAAATCGTCGAGCTCGGTCGAGACGTTGAGCGCGAAGCCGTGGGTCGTCACCCAGCGACGGAGGTGAATACCGATCGAGGCGATCTTACGGCGACCGACCCAGACTCCGATCCGCTCACGTTCGTCGCCGCCCACGGCACTAACGCCGAACGCGGCCAGCGTTCTGACCAGAACTTCCTGTAGATCGCGAACGTAAGCGCGGACATTGCGACGGTCGGGTCTCAGGTCGAGGACCGGGTAGCCCACGAGCTGACCCGGACCGTGGTAGGTCGCACGGCCGCCGCGATCACATTCGGCCACCGCGATACCCCGCTGCCGTAGCCAGTCCGGGTCCGCCAGGACATCGCCCCGGTCGCAGTTCCGGCCGACCGTGTAGGTTGGCGGATGCTCGAGCAGAAGCAGAGTGTCGGCGCCATCGGAGGCGGCGTCCAGGATGGACTGCCGGACCTGGTGCTGCAACTCGACGCCGGCCTCGTAGCCTACGCGCCCCAAGTAGACCGAGCGGATCGTTGCACCGTCGCCCAGTTTCATCGTCGGTCAGCTCGTCCCGTCCACTCCGCCAGCACATGCTCCAACGCCAACTCCACCGCCTCCATTCCTATCACCGGGCCCATCCCTTCCGCCGCCGGTCACCTCCGGGCCTTGACATGTTCTTCACATGAAACTACTGTCACAAACATGTCCAAGATGCTCCAGATCCGGAACGTCCCCGACGAGACCCACCGCCTTCTGAAGAGCCGCGCCGCGCTGGAAGGAGTCTCCATGTCC